>JANWJJ010000112.1 GCA_025451955.1 Rudaea sp.
CACCCGGAAGTGGATGCGGCGAAACTGGACAGCGCCCAGAAATCGCTGCGCCGGCAGACGCATGAAACCATCGCCAAGGTTTCCGACGATTTTGGCCGGCGCCTGTCGTTCAATACCGCCATCGCCGCGTGCATGGAATTGCTCAATGCGCTGGGCAAGTTCGACAGCGATACCGATCAGAGCCGGTCCGATCAGGGCCGCGCGGTGCGCCACGAGGCGTTTGCGGCGATCGTGCTGCTGCTCAATCCGATCACGCCGCATATCTGTCATGCTCTGTGGCAGGCACTTGGGTCGACCCGGTCGATCATCGCCGAGCGTTGGCCGCTGGCCGATCCGGCGGCGATGACGAAAGATGCCATTACCCTTGCCGTGCAGATCAATGGCAAGTTGCGCGGCACGATTGTCGTGGCTACCAATGCACAACGTGAAGAAGTGGAAAAAGCAGCATTAGCCGATCCCGGCGTGACAAAGTTCCTCGAAGGTGTGAGCGTGAAAAAGGTCATTGTGGTGCCGGGGAAAATCGTCAATATCGTCGTGGGGTAGGAAAATGGGATTCGGAATTCGCGTTTCGGTATCGATCGGATTTGCGCGCAGCCTGGCGCTGGTTTGCCTTGGCGTCATGCTGTCCGCCTGCGGCTTTCACATGCGCGGCGAAGTCAAATTGCCGCCGGGCATGCAACGCGTACATGTGCAGATTGCCGACCCATTCAGTCCGCTCAAGCGCGATCTCGAAGCGGCACTCGTGCGCTCGGGTGCAAATGTGGAAAATGCGGCAGGCGACGGCATCGCCGAAATCACGATCTCCGCAATAACGTTGGCCCCGATCGTGCGTTCGGTTGGTGCGAACGCCTACGTCAACGAATTCAGCATGGTCTATCACGTCGAGTTGAGCATCAGCGGCGGCGATGGCAAAACCCTGATGCCGCACCAGGTCATCGAACAATCGCGCGATTACACTTTCGATCAGACTCAGGCCATCGGCAGCAATGCCGAACAGGACGAGATCAAGAAGGAAATGGAGCGCGATATGGTGCAGGCCGTGCTGCGCAAAGTCGACGCCGCCGCGAAGCGGCCTTGAAACTACTGCGCTCGGCATCTCGCGCGCCGGCGGTGCTCAGATTCCTCATGTACTGACGTGTACACTCCGGTTCCTGCGCGCCGCCGCCGTGCGACCTGCCTTCGCTCGCTACGTTTCAAGACCACTTCGTACATGCCCACCTCTCTATCCCAATTGCACAAGCATCTGGCCGGCGGCGAATTGAAGCCGGTCTATCTGCTGGCGGGCGAAGAACACTTATTGCTGCTCGAAGCGGCCGATGCGCTGCGTGCCCGTGCGCGTGCGTTGGGTTATAGCGAGCGCGAGGTGCTCGATGCCGACGCGAATTTCGACTGGAACGCACTGGCACAAGCGGGCGCGTCGCTATCGCTTTTCGCCACGCGGCGGATGATCGACTTGCGTCTGCCGACCGGCAAGCCGGGCAAGGACGGCGCGGCGGCCCTGATTGAGTATTGCGGGCACGCGCCGCCGGATACGATACTTTTGATCACTTGTACACAATGGAGCAAGGCGCACGAAACCGCGTGGGTCGCCACGGTGGAAAAGGCCGGAATCTTCGTGCCCGCATGGCCGCTCAAACCCGATCAATTGCCGGACTGGATCGCAGCGCGTTGCGCCAGTCGCGGCCTGAAACCGGATCGCGCCGCGATCGACGCCCTAGCCGAGCGCATCGAAGGCAACCTGCTCGCGGCGGCACAGGAAATCGACAAGCTCGTGCTGTTGCATGGCGACAAACCACTGGACGCCGAAACCCTGGAAGCACTCGTCGCCGACAGCGCGCGCTTCGATGTCTTCAAGCTCGCCGACGCGGCGCTCGCCGGCGACGCCGCACGCAGTCTGCGCATCCTCACCGGCCTGCGCGCAGAAGGCGAGCAGATTCCCGGCCTGATGGGCTGGCTGTTGAACCAGTTGCAATTGCTGGCGCGGCTGGCCGCGACGGAAGGAAATCTCGCTGCGGCATTTCGCGCCGAACGCATCTGGCCGGCACGCGAAGGCGTGTATCGAAAAGCCTTGCAACGCGCCGACCGCAAGCACTGGGAAACCTGTCTGCTGCAAGCCGCGCGCATCGACCGGCTCAGCAAGGGCCGCGGCGTCGGCGACGCCTGGGTCGAGTTCGAGCGCCTGCTGGTGGCGATGGCGATGCCGCGGACGCGCTTGCTGACGGCAGGATCGGCGTGAACGATTTTCTCGCGCGCCTGCAACAACGCAAGCTGGTGCAATGGGCGCTGGCCTATGTCGCCGCTGCGTTCGCACTGATCCAGGTAGCCGATGTGATCGGTCAGCAATTCGGCTGGCCGGATGGCATGCGCCGCGGCATCACCATCGCATTGGCGATCGGATTTTTCGTGACGGTGGTGCTGGCGTGGTACCACGGCGAGAAAGGCGCGCAGCGCGTTACCGGCACCGAGCTTTTAATCCTTGCCTTGCTGCTGGCGATCGGTGGGGCTTTGTTGTGGCACATGGCGCAGGCCCCGCAGACAAATGTTGCGGCAGCGCCAGTGGGCAATCCGCATCCGGCTGGCGTGAAATCCGCGGCGATTCCGGACAAATCCATCGCCGTGCTGCCCTTCGTCAACATGAGCGGCGATCCGAAGGAAGAATATTTCAGCGACGGCATCACCGAAGAAATTCTCGATGCATTGGCGCAAGTGCCGGATCTGAAAGTCGCCGCACGCACATCGGCTTTTGCGTTCAAGGGCAAGGCCGAGGATTTGCGCAAGGTCGGCGACGCGCTGGACGTGGCGACGGTGCTCGAAGGCAGTGTGCAACGCGCCGGCGACGAGGTGCGCATCACCGCGCAATTGATCGACACACGCAGTGGTTTTCACCTGTGGTCGGAGAAATACGATCGCAAGTTGACCAGCATCTTCACCGTAGAGGATGAAATCTCCAAGGCGATTGCCGACAAATTGCGCGTGCAGTTGAGCGGCGGCGCCGGGCAACCGCTGGTGACGCAAAAGGCGGTTGATCCGCACGCGCACGATTTCTATCTGCACGGGTTGACGCTGCTGGCTGTGCGTTCGGTAAGCGATGCTGCTGATGCATTCCAGCGGGCCGTCGACATCGATCCGGACTATGCCCAAGCCTGGGCAGCGCTGGCCGAAGCGCAAGCACTGAGCCCGGCTTACGGACCTGATCCGGTGCAGGCCGCCAACGCTCGCTCGCTCGCCTCTGCACAGCACGCGCTTGCACTCGATTCCGATCTTGCTCTGGCATACGTCGCACAGGGGATTGTGTACAGCAGCCAGATGCGCTGGACCGATGCCGATCGCGTATTCCAGCGCGCGCTGGCGCTGGCACCAGGGGATGCGGAAGCGATGGATCAATACGCGCAGTTCTTGTACGGAGTCGGACAACTCGAACCTGCGCTGGCGGAGATCGAACGCGCCCTGCAACGCGACCCGTTTTCAGGCGTCAGTGGCGCGGTGCGCGCACAGCTCCTGTTTGCATTGCATCGCCACGATGCGGCCCTGGCGCAGATCACGACCACACTGGCTGCTCATCCGGATGGCCTGCTGGAGCATCGCATCGCGGTGTGGATATTTATTGCCAACCATCGCTATGCGGAAGCGGAAAAGCAGTTTCGTGAAGCGTCCGTTCTCGCCGGCGACGATCCGCTGCCGAGAGCGCAGCTGATACGCGGTATGGCCGATCCGACAGTACGATCCACGGCAGTGCAGAGTCTGGAGACATCGCCCGCACTTGCTGGCCTGCGACACGATGCAATCGTTTATGCGCTCTTTCTGGCCGGACTCGGCGAGCGCGACCGCGCGTTGGCGGTATTGGAAAATTTTACCGTCAAGGGGAACAGCTCCACGCCGCAGTTATTGTGGTATCCGATGTTCGACCCGATCCGCAATGAGCCGCGCTTCAAGGCAGTGCTGAAGAAGATCGGGCTGCCGTACACGCCAACCAATGCGGCCCCCGCCATGAGTAAGCTGTGGCGGATGTCCCCTGACGATTTGCGGCAGTTCTGGTCAGACCGCGCGTTCGCCAACGGCGCGTGTGCATGAAACCCATCGCCATCCTCGGCGGCACCTTCGACCCGATCCACAACGCGCATTTGCGTGTGGCCTGGGAAGCGGCGGAATTTCTCGATGCGCAAGTGCGACTGATGCCGGTGAATACGCCGCCGCATCGGCCGGCGCCGAAGGCGAGCGCGCCGCAGCGCGTGCGTCTGCTCGAAGCCGCGCTGGCCGGACAAGATCATCTCGTGCTCGATACCCGCGAACTGCGCCGCGCGGGGCCGTCGTACACCGTCGATACCTTGCGCGAATTGCGCGCGGAAACTTCCGCGACGCAATCGCTGATCCTGCTGCTGGGCGCCGATGCCTTTGCCGGATTGACGACGTGGCACGAATGGCGCGCGTTGTTTGAACTGGCCCACATCGTGGTGTTGACCCGGCCCGGCCACGCAACGCCGTTGCCGCCGGAACTGGCCGCGGAGATCGCACAACGGCAGACGATGACGGTGCAGGTATTGCGCGAATCCGCACGTGGAAAAGTATACAACTTGCCGGTCACGCCGCTGGAAATTTCTGCCAGTGCCGTGCGTGCCCTGCTGGCGACCGGGCGCGAGCCGCGCTGGTTGGTGCCGGAGGTCTTGCTCGCGGATGCGCAGCTGCTTGCGCCATATCGCGGCTAACGTGTAGTCCAGCCTGCTTTCGCCCGTGATCCCGACCTGCGCGAGGGTGACGATTGCCCGGAACCTAGTTCGGCGGCTTGTGCGGCGGCCGCTTCGGCTTTACAAAACCGCCGGCTTTCGATGAATGCGGCTTCGGCGAAAATGACTTGCGCGGTTTGCCGAATTCGCGCTTTTCAGGACCGTGTTTCTCAAAGCCGCGCTTCTTGAAATCGGGCTTCTCAAAGGTCCGTTTTTCGAAAGCCGGCTTGTCGCCAGCACGACTGATGTGCAACTGCTGGCCCGTCACCCAGACTTTTTTCAGATGCTGGAATGTTTCTTCGGGCATGCCTTCCGGCAAGTCGACCAGGCTGTGATCGTCGCGGATATCGATTCTGCCGATATGCTTGCTGTCGATGCCCGCCTCATTGGCGATGGCGCCGACGATATTGCCTGGCTGCACGCCGTGGCTTTTGCCGACCTCGACGCGGTAAATTTCAAATCCTTTTTCGGCCACGCGCGGGCGCTCGTCACGTCGCGGTGGATGTGGGCGATCCTCATGAGCAGGGGCGGCACGTGGCGAACCTGCCTCGGTACGTTCGCTGCCCGGTCGTTCGTAACGTGGATGCCGACTTGGAGTCGATGACCGCTCACCACGCGGAGATCTCTCGAGCGCTTGGCCTTCTCGCGATTTTCCACGCGGCGCGGGCGGACGTTCGTACGCAGCGTTTGGTCGCTCGAACCGCGGCGGCGGCTTCAGCAGCAAGGGTTCCTTGCCCTGCACGAGACGCGCGAGCGCGGCGGCGATTTCCACCGCAGGCACGTTGCGTTCCTGTTCGAATTGTTCGATCAATTGACGGAAGGGCACCAGGTCCCCGCTCGCCAGCATGTCGGCGATGCGCTGCTTGAACTTGGTGATGCGTCGGTCGTTGATTGCCTCGACGCTCGGCAACTGCATCTCGGTAATTGGCTGGCGTGTGGCGCGTTCGATCGCCTGCAGCATGCGTTTTTCGCGCGGCGCCACAAACAGGATTGCTTCGCCGCTGCGGCCGGCGCGGCCGGTGCGACCGATGCGATGCACGTAAGCTTCGGTGTCGGTCGGGATATCGAAATTCAGCACGTGACTGATGCGCTCGACATCGAGCCCGCGCGCGGCCACGTCGGTGGCGACGAGGATGTCGAGTTGGCCATCCTTCAATTGCTGGATCGTGCGTTCGCGCTGCGCCTGCACCATGTCACCATTGATCGCCGCGGCGGCAAAACCGCGCGCCTGAAGTTTTTGCGCGATTTCCTCGGTGGCCTGTTTGGTGCGCATGAACACCAGCATCGCCTCGAAGGGTTCCGCTTCGAGAATGCGCGTTAAGGCGTCGAGTTTCTGCATGCCGCTGACGTACCAGTAACGCTGGCGGATATTCGTCGCGGTGGTGGTCTTGCTCTTGATCGCGATCTCGACCGGCTCGCGCAGGTAGGTTTGCGCGATGCGCCGGATCTGCGCCGGCATCGTCGCCGAAAACAGTGCCACCTGACGCTTCGGCGGCGTTTCCTTCAACACCAGTTCGACATCGTCGATGAAGCCCATGCGCAGCATTTCGTCGGCTTCATCGAGCACGAGGGTGGTCAGTTGCTTCAGATCGAGCGAGCCGCGTTCCAGATGATCGATCACGCGCCCGGGCGTGCCGACGACGACGTGTACGCCACGCTTCAATCCGGAAAGTTGTGGGCCGTAACTCTGGCCGCCGTAGATCGGCAGCACGTGGAAACCCGGCAACTTCGCCGCGTAGCGCTGAAACGCTTCGGCGACCTGGATTGCCAGCTCGCGCGTCGGCGCCAGCACCAGCGCCTGCGGTTTGGTTTTCGACAGATCCAGTCGCGACAGAATCGGCAGCGCGAACGCGGCAGTCTTGCCGGTGCCGGTCTGGGCCTGGCCAAGCACGTCGCGGCCGGCCAGCAGGGGCGGGATCGTTGCCGCCTGGATCGGCGAGGGCGTCTCGTAGCCGACTTCAGCCAGCGTTGCGAGCAAGGCATCGGCCAGGCCGAGTTGGTTGAAGGGGATGGATCCGGATGCGGCGTCGGCGTTGGGCATGCTCAGGAGCCGCAAGGAGTAAGGATGCGTATTCTAGCGCGCGGCATGCCGGTACGTCGTTCGATTCGCGTCCGGCGGTGATGCGCCGCGAAAAACGGCTTATACTGAATTCGTTCGCGCCGGGTCTCCCGCACGACGCCGCTCCCAACGAGGATTTCGCCCCTTTGGCTACCGCAAAAAAAACCAGTTCCAAGTCCCGCCCCAAGACGCCTGCGGCCAAATCGCCCTCGGCGAAACCAGCCGCGAAAAGATTCGTGGCGAAAAAAATCGCGACGAAGAAATCCGCAGCGAAGAAATCGTCCCCGGCCAAGCCCGCTTCAGCCAAGATCGCTCCGGTCAAACTCGACAGCGTCGACTATTTGCGCAAGCAGGTGCTGACCGCGCTGGACGAACTCAAAGCCCGCGATGTGCATGAGATCGATGTGCGCGGCAAGACCAGCATCGCCGATATCCTGATCATCGCCAGCGGCACCTCCACGCGCCACGTAAAATCGCTCGCCGACGAAGTAGTCAAGTTCGCCAAGAAGGCGGGCATGATGCCGCTGGGCGTGGAAGGCCAACGCGAAGCCGAATGGGTGCTGGTCGATCTGGGCGACATCATCGTGCATGTGATGCTGCCACGCATCCGCGAGTTCTACGGCCTGGAGCGCCTGTGGACCGTGGGCGACGACATGCCGATGGCGGCGAACGCAGACTGAGTACACCAGATCTTGCGTGCGTATCTGATCGCCGTCGGTGAACGCATGCCGGTCTGGGTGCAGGCCGGTTATGCGGAATATGCCAAGCGTCTGGCGCATGAGTTGTTTTTGCAACTTGTAGAAATATCCACAAAGGGACGCGGCCAACGCGATCCGGCGCGTGCGATTGCCGATGAAGGTGCGGCGATGCTCGCGGCGATCCCCAAAGGTGCGCATGTCGTCGCGCTGGATGGTCGCGGCAAACCCTGGAGCAGCGAAGAACTCGCGGCGCAACTGGCGCGCTGGCGCATGCTCGGCAGCGATCTCGCGTTTCTGATCGGTGGCCCGGATGGCCTCGCGCCGGTGGCACTGGAACGTGCGCAACAGCGCTGGTCACTCGGCCCATTGACTCTGCCGCATCCCTTGGTGCGCGTCGTGATCGCCGAGCAGCTTTATCGCGCGGTCAGTCAGCTCGGCAATCATCCCTACCATCGCGGCTGACAGCGGCGTTGCAGCACGGCGGGCGTGGCCTGCGTTCAGTCTGCACATGCTATCGTTCAACGACGCTATCCGCCGGATCCGCTCCCGTGCTTTACCTCGCCTCGCAATCGCCGCGCCGTCGCCAGTTGCTCGAACAACTCGGCCTGCGTTTCGGTATGCTCGATGTGGCGGTGCCGGAAGTCCGCGCGCCCGGCGAACCAGCGGAAGATTACGTCAGCCGCGTTGCGCGCGAGAAGACGGGAGCCGGCCTGTTGCGGCTTTCCGGCGTGGCCGGTGCCATCGTCATCGGCGCCGATACCGAAGTCGTGCTGGACGATGAAGTGTTCGGCAAGCCGCGGGATGGCGCCGACGCGGCGGCCATGTTGCGGCGTCTGTCCGGGCGGACGCATCGGGTAATGTCGGTGGTCTGGTGCGTCAGTGCTGGGCGCGAAGAACGCGCGCGGAGCGTGTCCGAAGTCAGTTTCACGCCCTTGTCCGCTGCCGAAATTGCCGCCTACGTCGCCACCGGGGAATCGCTGGACAAGGCCGGCGCGTATGCAATCCAAGGTCGCGCGGCGGCATTCATCAGCCAATTGTCCGGCAGCTATTCGGGCGTGATGGGCTTGCCGTTGTACGAGACGGCGGCGCTGCTGCAGCAATTCGGCGTGGCGGGCAGATGAATCGACTGCATTCGTCATGGTATGATAATTCATCATACTGCGGACGCAAGCCGCCGAGGTGCATATGAGCAGTGTCAAGGTCGCCATCACCATCGATCACGACAACCTGATCCGGGTCGACAAACTGGTGTCGAAGGGGATTTTCCCCAGCCGCAGCCGGGCCATTGCCGATGCGGTGGCCGAGAAGCTCACGCGCATGGAACGCGGCCGTCTGGCGGTGGAATGCGCCAAGCTCGATCCGGCGTCGGAACAGGCGCTTGCCGACGAAGGTCTGGGATCGGAGTTGGGCGCATGGCCAGAATACTGAGGGGCGAGGTGCGCTGGGCCGAACTCAATCCGGTACGTGGCCGTGAGCAATCTGGACTGCGGCCGGTGCTGGTGCTCAGCCACGATGTGTTCAACGAGCGCTCCGGCACGGTGATTGCGGTGGCGCTCACCAGCCAAGCGCAACGCGCCGGATTTCCGCTGACGTACGAATTGGTCGCGGCAAAGTTGCCAAAGCGTTCATGGGTCAAGATCAGCCAGATTCGCACCTTGTCGGTCGAGCGCATCGGCGCGCGCCTGGGCCGCGCGTCGCCGGAAGAACTGGCGCAAATTGTCGAAGGTCTCAACGAAATCGTGGGCGCGTAGTCGTGACTGAAGAAATCCTGATCAATGTGACCCCGCGCGAAACTCGCGTTGCGGTGGTCGAAAACGGCATGCTGCAGGAAGTGCATATCGAACGTGCGCTGCGGCGCGGTTATGTCGGCAACATCTACAAGGGCCGTGTGAGCCGGGTGATGCCGGGCATGCAGGCGGCATTCGTCGAGATCGGCTTGGGCCGCGCTGCGTTTCTGCACGCTTCGGACATCGTGCGCGCGATTCCGGCGCTGGCGAGCGAAGGTGCGGAGAATGGCCCGGTGCCAACGCCGCCGATCGCCGAACTCGTGCACGAAGGTCAGCAGATCATCGTGCAAGTGGTCAAGGATCCGATCGGCAGCAAGGGCGCGCGCCTGACTACGCATCTGTCGGTGCCGTCGCGCTATCTCGTGCTGCTGCCCTACGCGAAAGTCATCGGTGTCTCGGTGCGCATCGAGGACGAAACCGAGCGCGCGCGGTTGAAGGATATCCTGCAATCGCTCGCGCTCGAATCCACGCTCGGCTACATCGTACGCACCAATGCCGAAGGGCAATCGCGCGAAGCCCTCACCGAGGATGTCGCGTATCTGGGCAAACTCTGGCATGCCTTGCAGGAAAGCATCGCGCATGCCGAAGTCGGCGAACGCGTGTACGAGGATCTGCCGCTGCCACTGCGCGCGTTGCGCGATCTGATGCGGCGCGATGTCGAAAAGGTCCGGGTGGACTCGCACGAGACTTATGCACGCACCGTGGGTTTCGCGCAGCAGTTCATGCCGGATCTGGTCGAGCGCATCGAACATTATCCGGGCGAACGTCCGATCTTCGATCTGTACGGCGTCGAAGACGAGATTCAGCGTGCGCTCAAGAAGGAAGTGCCATTGAAGTCGGGCGGTTATCTCGTGATCGACCAGACCGAAGCCATGACTACCATCGACGTCAACACCGGCGCGTTTCTCGGCCACCGCAATCTCGAGGAGACGGTGTTCAAGACCAATCTCGAAGCCGCGCAGGCGGCGGCGCGGCAACTGCGCCTGCGCAATCTCGGCGGCATCATCATCATCGATTTCATCGACATGACCGACGAGGAACACAAGCGTCAGGTGCTGCGCTTCCTGGAGCGCGGGCTGAGCAACGATCACGCGAAAACCAGCGTGTACGAAATGTCGCATCTGGGTCTGGTGGAAATGACGCGCAAGCGCACGATGGAAAGTCTCGAACGGCAATTGTGCGAGCCGTGCCCGACCTGCGAAGGCCGCGGCAGTCTGAAAACCGCCGAGACCGTCACCTACGAAATCTTCCGCGAAATCACCCGCGCCGTGCGTCAGTTCGAAGCGGAAAAATTGCTGGTGCTGGCGACACCGAAAGTTGTCGCGCGGATTCTCGACGAGGAATCCGCAGCGGTGGCCGAACTCGAGGAATTCATCGGCAAGACCATACGTTTTCAGCCCGAGGAACATTACGCGCAGGAGCAATATGACGTCGTTCTCCTGTAATTGCGGAACGCCGCGATGATCTGGCGCCGCCGCATCCATCGCGCACGTCTGTGGCTGCAGGCGCTGTTCGCGGCCGTCGTGATCGCGCTGGCCGTGGTCGTGGGGCTGGCGCAGATCGGCCTGCCGTGGTTGGTGAGCCATCCCGAAAAGATCAGCGCTTTTCTGAGCTCGCGTCTTGATCGCGCGGTGACGATCGAGCATGTCGATGCGCACTGGGAGAGTAACGGCCCGTTGCTGATCCTGCATGGCGTGCGGATTCTCGCGGCCAATCCGGCGCAACCGCCGAGCCTGATTCCACAGGCCGAACTGAAAATCAATTTTTTCTCCTGGCTGCATCGCAATCAGGCCTGGAATGAATTCCGTCTGGTCGGACTCGATCTGCACCTGGCGCGCGATGCGGCCGGTCACTGGCGGTTGCGCGGGCTGGATGCCGGCAGTCCGGCGAATCAGGGCAGTGACAACTCCGCCTTGTTCGATCTGGGCGCACTGGTACTGCGCGATTTGCGTTTCAGCGTCGACGATGCCGCTGCTGGCCGCCACATTGCGCTGGCCGCCGATGAAGTGCGACTGGTCAATTCCGGCAACCGGCATCGCGTGCTGGCACAGGTGCGCTGCCTGCAAACACCGGCGCAGCCGCCGCTGCAACCGCTCGATGTGGTGATCGAATACGACAGCAGTGATCGCAGCGGCGAGATTTATCTCGGCGGCCAGCGCCTCGATCTGGCTGCGATCACCCACGGATTCGGCTTCGACGGTTTGCAAATCGAACAGGGCAAAGGCCGCGTCCAGGCGTGGGCGTGGTGGCAGCGCGGACGCCTGATGCGGGCGCGCAGCGAAATCGATCTGGCCGACGTGGTGTTGACAACGCAAAGTCTGATCGCGCTGGATGCCAAGCGCCAGATCGCGCCACGCGTGGGCTTCGATCATGTTGCGCTGGGTGCGCGCTGGCAACGCGGCGACAACGGCTGGCAAGCCGACATCGCGGATCTGGTCATGTCCCGTCAGGGTCAGGCCGCAGCGCCGGCAAATATACATGTGGAAAAATATCAAAATGCCGAGACGGCGCGACCAGATTATTCGCTGAGCGCGGGCTCTGTGGATTTCGCCGCTCCGGCAAGCGTGGCGATGCTCAGCGCCGCGCTGCCGCCGGAATGGCGACGCTGGCTGTATATCGCCAATCCGGTCGGCGTATTGCGCAGTGCGACCCTGCGTTACGGCGATGCGCAGGATTTCGATGTGGCGGCCAGCTTCGCCGGCGTGGCCTGGCACGCAGTGGACAAGCTGCCCGGCGCATCCGGTCTTGGCGGCGACATGCTGGGCGATCAGGACGCTTTCAGTTTCGCGCTTCCCGCGCACACCGCGGTCGTGCTCGACCAGCCGCGGGTATTTCGCAAGCCGCTGGAGTTTTCCGAATTCGCCGGTGATATCGCAGCGTATCGCGGCGACGCCGGCTGGCGCGTGGAAACCGATGCGCTGGCCTTCGAAGGCGCCGGCTACGGCGGCCAACTACGCGGCGCGATCCAATTGTACGACGACGGTTCGCGCCCATTGCTCGACGCGTATGCCGTGGTCACGCACGCCGAAGTGCCGGCGTCGCACCTGTTCTGGCCGATCAATATCATGCCGCCCGCGGCGGTGGCATGGCTCGATCACGCCCTCGTTTCAGGTCGCATCGACGGCGCCAGGGCAGTGATCCGCGGCGATCTCGCCGATTGGCCGTTTCGCAACTACGCGGGCCGCTTCGAGGCACGCGCGGATATCGACGACGCGCGCCTGGTCTATCTGCCGGATTGGCCCGCCGCCGAGCATCTGCACAGCGCGGCGGACTTCGTCAACACGTCCCTGCACCTGGATATGACGACGGCGCAGGCGCTTGGCAACAAAGTGGAAAAAGCAACCGCCGATATCGCCGATCTGGGCGAACCCGTGCTCGAACTGGATGTCGGCGGCAGCGGCCCGGGCAAGAACCTGCTCGCTTTCATCAAGGCCACGCCGATCGGTCAGCAATACGCCGTGCAACTTCTCGGTGTCGGTATCGGCGGTAATGCCAAGCTTGATTTTCATCTGCACTTGCCGATCAAGCATACCGAAGATCTCGATCTGGCCGGCAACGCCATGCTGACCGACGCCGATCTGGCCGATGCCAAGTATCAGCTGCGCCTGAACAAGGCCAATGGCAAGGTGCGCTTCAGTCAGCACGGGTTTTCCGCCAACGATCTCGCCGTCACGATGAACGCCAAGCCGGCGACATTCAATCTGGCCGTGGGCGGGTTCGTCGCCGATCCGCGCCATGCGGTCGAGGCCAATCTGCGCGCGTCGGCTCCGGTGAGCGATTTGCTGGCCTACGCGCCGATACTCAGTGCCTGGGCCGATCACGTCAGTGGCGGCACCGTCTGGAGCGCCGGCTTCAGCGCCGACGGCGACAGCGTCAAGAACCCCGGCCAGCGCTTGACGCTGGCATCGGATTTGCGCGGCGTCGCGGTCGATTTACCGGCGCCGCTGCGCAAATCCGCCGATGCCGCCTTGCCGCTGTCGTTGACTCTGGGCGTGCCGTTCGCCGGCGGAAGTATCGATTTACACATTGCGGACTTGTTGCATTTGCGCGGACGCATGGCGTCGCCGACACTGCCGTTCGCCGCGCGCGTGGACTTTGGTGCGGATAGTGACGCGCCGCTGCCGGCAGCGGGATTTTCCGTCGGCGGAAACGCGCCGCAACTGGATCTGTCGGGCTGGATGGATTTCGCTGCCGGCAGCGGCGGCAGCAACGATCTGCTTGCCGGTGTCGATCTGGCGGCGCAGTCGCTGCGCGCCTGGGACCGCGATTTCGGCGCTGCGCAATTCAAGCTCGTTCCCGGCAAGGACGGACTGGAACTGGGTTTCAATGGCGCTAACGTCGCCGGCACCTTGCATATCCCGGCCGTCGATCTGCGCCAGCGCGGCATCACCGCGCAGTTCACCAAACTCTACTGGCCGGAATCTCCGGAATCCGAAACCAGCGCGCTCGCCGGCGAGAATCCGGCCGCCGTGCCGCCATTGCATATCCGCATCGGTGATTTTCACCTTGGCCATTCGACCTTTGGCGACACCACGCTGGAAAGTTATCCGATCGCCGACGGCACCCACTTCGAGCAGGTCAGTACCCATTCGAACAATGTGGAAATGCGTGCGCATGGCGACTGGACCGGGCATCCGGGCAGCGACGTCTCGAAATTCTCGATCGACTTCAGCGCGCACAACCTCGGTCACATGCTGGATGCCTTCGGTTACGCCGGCGTGGTCGACGGCGGCGCGACCGTGGCGCATATCGAAGGCAGTTGGTCCGGATCGCCGTCGACGTTTGCGCTGGCACGGCTCAATGGCACGCTGAAAGCATCGGTGCAGGAGGGCCGCATCCCCAACGCCGATCCCGGCGCCGGGCGCATCTTCGGCCTGTTCAACCTGGGCGCGATTCCGCGGCGACTGACGCTGGACTTCGGCGACTTCTTCAAATCCGGTTTCAGTTTCGATTCTATCGACGGCCTGTTTACGCTCAAGGATGGCAATGCGTTCACCAGCAATCTCCAGGTCAAGGGCCCGGCCGCCGATATCAGCGTGAATGGCCGCACCGGACTCAGGACCAAGGATTACGATCAAGTCATGATCGTCACGCCGCACGTCGGCGGCACCTTGATGATCGGCGGCGCCCTGGTTGGCGGTCCGGTCGGCGCCGCTGCCGGCGCGGTATTGCAGGGAATCTTCAAGAACCAGCTCAATGCCGCGGCGCGCACGCGTTACAGCGTCACCGGCAGTTGGGAGAAACCGGTATTCACGGTGCAGGCCGAGGAAAGAATCGAACCGGTCAAACCGGCAGGCAAGGATGCCGGCAAATCAGCGCCCCGGTCGCGCGCCGCCTTGTAACTCGCCATCGTGGCCTCATCTCGATCCCGTCCCTCTGACGTCGGCAATAACCCATCATGACCTTACTTGCTTTGGCCGAACGCCAGCTGCTGCAACCCGGCGGCCTTTCCAGCGGCGATCTTGACCGCGTTTTTTCCCAGTTGATGGGCCCGTCGATCGACGCGGCGGATCTGTACTTTCAGCATTCGCGCAGCGAGTCGTGGATGCTCGAAGATGGCATCGTCAAGGAAGGCAACCATTCCATCGAGCAGGGCGTCGGCGTGCGCGCGATGAGCGGCGAAAAAACCGGCTTCGCCTATTCCGACGAAATCGTGCTGCCGCAGTTGCTCACCGCGGCGCATTCTGCACGCGCGATTGCGCAGTCGGGCGCGGATCGCAACAGCCATGCGTTGGCGGCACACGACGTGAAGTCGTTATATCCGCCGATCGACCCGGTGGAATCGCTGCCGACTGAGGAAAAAATTACACTTTTGCGCGAAGTGGATAAATTCTGCCGCAGCCTGGATCCTTGCATCGGCCAGGTGATCGTCAGCGTTTCCGGTGTGCTGGACACGGTGCTGGTTGCCGCCGCCGACGGTACGCTTGCCGCCGACGTGCGCCCGCTGGTGCGTCTGAATGTGCAGGTGATCGCCGAACGCAACGGTCGCCGTGAATCTGGCTCGGCCGGTGGCGGCGGCCGTTATGGCTATCGCGAACTGCTCGCGAACGGTCGCGCGCATGCGCTCGCGCGCGAGGCGGTGCGGCAGGCGCTGGTGAATCTGGATTCGGTGCCGGCGCCTGCCGGCACGATGACCGTGGTGCTCGGTCCGGGCTGGCCCGGCGTGCTGCTGCACGAGGCCATCGGTCACGGTTTCGAGGGTGACTTCAATCGCAAGGGCACCTCGGCCTTTGCCGGGCGCATGGGCGAGAAGATCGCTTCTCCACTTTGCACGGTTGTGGACGACGGTACATTGCCGAATCGCCGCGGTTCGCTGTCGATCGACGACGAAGGTGTGCCAACCGAATGCACGACGCTGATCGAAAACGGCGTGCTGAAAGGTTTCATGCAGGACAAGCTCAACGCGCGCCTGATGGGCATGCGCTCGACCGGCAACGGTCGCCGCGAATCCTTCGCGCACCTGCCGATGCCGCGCATGACCAACACCTACATGCTGCCGGGCCAGAACGATCCGGGCGAGATCATCGCCTCGGTCGAACGCGGCCTGTACGCGGTGAATTTCGGCGGCGGCCAGGTCGACATCACCAACGGTAAGTTCGTGTTTTCGGCGAGCGAGGCGTATCTGATCGAGAATGGCAAGGTGACGCGACCGGTGAAGGGCGCGACCCTGATCGGCTCGGGTCCGGAAGTGCTGACGCGCGTGTCGATGGTCGGCAACGATCTGAAGCTCGACGAAGGCGTCGGCGTCTGCGGCAAGGAAGGCCAGAGCGTGCCGGTGGGCGTCGGTCAGCCGACCCTGCGCATCGATGCAATGACGGTGGGTGGGACAGCGGCGTGATTTTTTTTTCGTCATTCCGGCGAAAGCCGGAATCCAGTGTCTTCCGCTTTCGACCAAAGGCGCTGGACCCCGGCTTTCGCCGGGGTGACGTCGGCTATGCGACACCGGCGGCAGCGTCGAACATCTCGCGCAACACGCGAAACAATTCGCGCTGCGCATGCGGTGGTTTGGCTGCGTCGCGTTCGGCGCGCGCTTGACGCGCGAGCTGGCGCAGATGCTGGCGGTTGCTTTGTGGAAATTGCTGCAGGAATTCGTTCAGCGCATCGTCGCCTTCGGCAATCAGGCGTTCGCGCCATTGTTCGACGCGATGCAGGTTCGCGCTTTCGCGCCGTGAGTGATCGCGGTCGTGTTCGAGCGTGGCGCGGATCGGTTCGAGTTCGGCGTCGTCAAGTTTGCGCAGTTGCTTGGCGAGGAACTGGGTCTGGCGTTTGCGTGCAATCTGCCGGGTGATGGCGCGGGCACGCACCGTTTCGTCGCGCAGTTCGTCCGACAGCGGCACGCGCGCAAGCTGCGCGTCGGACAGATCGACGAGCGCATGCGCGAGCTTGAGCACGTCGAGTGCTTCGCGGCGTTTCTGGCTGCGACTGACTTCGTCGGACTCGGCATCGTTTTCGGAATCGTGGTCGCGCATTGGATAAATCGACATTGGCTAGGATGGAAGCATACGCAGTGAATCAATCAATCGCAAAGCAGACTTCGGATTCGGCTGATGACAGCCAGACCCAGCTCGACACGCTGGCGACGCTCGCCGAAGACGTGATCCGCCGTTGCCGCGCTGCGGGCGCGAGCGAAGCCGAGATCGGCACCAGCATCGATCTGGGGCTTAACGTCAGCGTGCGCATGGGTGAGGTGGAAACCATCGAGCACACGCGTGACCGCTCGTTTGGCGTGACCGTGTACTTCGGCAAGCGCAAGGGTTCGGCCAGTACCGCCGACTTGCAGCCGGATTCGATCGGCAAGACCATCGAGCAGGCCTGCGCGATCGCGCGCTACACCGAAGAAGATCCATATACCGGCCTGGCCGACCCGGCTCGGCTGGCGCGCCAATTTCCGGATCTGGACCTGTGGCATCCGTGGCAGATCGCGCCCGAAGAGGCGATCCGCCTTGGCATCGAAATCGAGGATGCCGGGCGAATCGAGGGTATTTCCAATTCCGAAGGCGCATCCGTGCAGGCGGGCGAATCGCTGTCGGTTTACGCGACGTCGCAGGGTTTCACCGGCAAGGAACGCGGCACGCGGCACATGCTGTCGTGCGCGCTGATCGCCGAAGACGCTGCCGGCATGCAGCGCGATTACTGGTACGAATCCGTGCGCAGCGCGAACGATTTTCCCGATGCCGCGACGATTGGTCGCAAGGCCGCCGAACGTACCCTGGCGCGGCGCAACGCGCGCCAGCTCGGTACGCGCGACTGCCCCGTGCTGTTCGCGCCGGAAGTCGCACGCGGCCTGATCGGCCATCTGGTTTCCGCGGTCAGCGGCGGCGCCTTGTATCGCAAGGCCAGCTTCCTGCTCGATCACATGGGTAAAAAGATACTTCCCGACTTTGTGGAAATTGTCGAACGGCCGCAGTTGCGGCGCGGGCAGAATTCCGCCGCATTCGACGCTGAAGGCGTGGCGACGAAGGACAGCGATTTGATCCGTGGAGGAGTTTTGCAAAGGTATGTCCTCGGCAGCTACTCGGCGCGCAAGCTGGGCTTGCAAAGCACCGGCAATGCCGGCGGCATCCACAATCTAGTCGTCAGCACCGGCACGGGCGATTTCGCCGCGATGTTGAAAAGACTCGGCACCGGTCTGGTTGTGACCGAAGTGATGGGGCAGGGCGTGTCGATAATCACGGGTGACTATTCACGCGGCGCGTCGGGCTTCTGGGTCGAGAACGGTCAGGTCGCGTATCCGGTCGAAGAAATCACCATCGCTGCGAACCTGCGTGACATGTTCACCAGCATTGTGGCCATCGGCGCCGACGTCGATCCGCGCTCGCATATTCTCACCGGCTCGATTCTGGTCGGACGCATGACGGTGGCAGGGAGCTGAACGCACCGCTGTGTGTCCATGATCATGTTGACGTGCCGTGTCCGTGCCGGTTAGTGTCGCTTCGCGAAGATCGCACATCCTTGGGGAGTTGCCATGAGTGTTCCGCCGAATGACGTTACCGCGCCGCCGCCAGCACCTGCCGGCACACCGAGTGCAGACGAAAAGCAGTGGGCCATGTTCGCTCACTTGTCCTCAATTATCGGGGCCATCGTTACCGGCGCGTTAGGTGGTGGATGGGGATGCTTCATCGGGCCGTTGATCATCTGGCTGGTGAAGAAAGACACCATGCCCTTCGTCAACGATCAGGGCAAGGAAGCGCTGAATTTCAATATCACCGTGGCGATCGTCTTTCTCGCTCTGCTGATCCTGTCGATCATGACATTCGGCATCGGTCTGATCATCGCGGTTCCGTTGTGGATCATCGTCGGTATCGCCTGGCTGGTTTTCACCATCATCGCCGCGATCAAGGCGAGCGAAGGTGTGGCCTACCGCTATCCGGTGTGTCTGCGTCTGATCAAATAAAACCGCAAGTCAACTCGCGCGCTCGGCGACATAATGCGCCAGCGCGACGAGTTCATGCAGGCGCGCACCGAACGGTTGCAACGCGGCGATGGCCGCTTCGGTCAATTCTGTGAGTTGATTGTGCGAGGCGGCCATGCCGAGAATCGCCGGATAGGTCGGCTTCGCGTTTGCCGCATCCTTGCCGACCGTTTTGCCGGTGACGGCGCTGTCGCCTTCCACGTCGATGATGTCGTCGCGAATCTGGAAAGCCAGACCGATGCAATGGCCGTAGCGATCCAGCGCCGCCAGTGCGGTGTCGTCGCGGCAACCGGCGGCAAGCGCGCCGAGTCGTACCGAGGCGCGAATCAGCGCTCCGGTTTTGTATACATGCATGCGTTCCAGTTCGTCCGCAGTCAGGCGTTGACCCACGGCGCCGAGGTCGAATGCCTGGCCGCCGGCCATGCCGTGCGATCCGCAGGCTGCCGCCAGCGTGCGCAGCATTTCCACATGATTACCCTGCTCGCTGCGCAGGGCCGGATCGTGTGCGAGCACCTCGAACGCAAGCGCCTGCAAGGCGTCGCCGGCGAGTATCGCCAGCGCTTCGCCGAAGACAACATGACACGTCGGTCGGCCGCGCCGCAGGTCGTCGTCATCCATCGCCGGCAGATCGTCGTGCACCAGTGAATAGGCGTGAACGATTTCGACCGCGGCGGCGGTGGCATCCAGCCGTTCGAGACTTGTTCCAAGCGCCGTTCCCGTGGCGTAGACAAGCACCGGGCGCAGGCGTTTGCCGCCGCCGAGCACGGCGTAGCGCATCGCCCGATGCAAGTCGTTAGGCGGCTGGTTTTCTGCCGGCAACACGCGCGCGAGCGCGGCGTCGGCGCGCGCGCCATAGGTGGTCAGCATCGTTGCGGTCAGCGCCGACGGCGGGTCAAGGCAGCGGGTCAAGGAGTGTCCGGCTCAAAGTCGTCCGCGGCGTCTGGTTGTTCCGGATCCGACAGCAGCTTGACCCGCAGTTCGGCTTGTTCCAGCGCACCCTGGCAATTGCGGTACAAGGCAATGCCGCGCTCGAAGGATTTGAGCGAATCGTCCAGGCTTTGATCGCCCTGTTCCATCTTCGCGACCAGGTGTTCCAGTTCGTCGAGCGACTTCTCGAATTCGGCGACCTGGTTGGGGGCGATCCGGTCGGATTCGGCGGGCTTGCTGACAGTTTTCGGCATGGCGCGGAAACTACCTCAGTGGCGCGGCGGAATCAATGCCGGGCCGCGCTTGCGTCCATACGATATGCGCGTCGTGGCGTGCGCACAGTTCACTGGCCGTGGCACCGAGAATCAGATCACCCGCCGCAATCAGCTCGTCATCTGCAAAAACAAGGGGAATGCGCTCGCGCAGCCAGGGCGGAATTCCCGCTTCCTGCAAGAGCGAACGCAACTCGCGCGCGTGCGCGTGGCCGGCGGGTTTCATGCGTTCGCCGCCGCGGCGATAGCGCACTTGCAGGGACGAAGCCAGACGCACGTCGCACGCGGTCTTGTCTTTGAGTGTGAGCGTGCCGCCATCCGGCAGGTTCAGTGCGACACCATCCCAGACAGCTTCCCAGTCTGGCGATACGGATGCCAGCGGCGGCATGGCGTAGAGCATATCGCGATAGCGGCGGATTTCGGCGCCGCGCCAACTGATGCAGGGCAGGCGATCTTCGCCGGCCTCGCGCAACTGGCGCTCGAGTTCGGCGACGTGAAAATGTGCCGGCTCGGGAAGATCGAGTTGGCGCAGCCACAGCCGCAACACGGGATCGCGCAAGGCATCAGGCAGATCGAGCCAGGGTTGCCAGCGCAGGGTCGCCGGGTCGACGCCTCGAAGATGCGTCAGCGCGTGCTGCGTTTCGGCCGCGATGAAATCCGCAGCGGCACGCGCCCATCCGGCGCTGTGCGCGAGCGCAATCGGCGCATCCGGCCAGTGTTGCGCCAGTCGTGGCAGGATTTCATGGCGCAGGAAATTGCGTCGCAGGTGGGTGTCGGCATTGCTCGGATCGTCGATCCAGTGCAGCGCGTGCATGTGCGCGTAGGCGGCCAGGTCCTCGTGCGCCAGGCCGAGCAGCGGCCGCCACAAGTAGCCTTTTCCACATTGACGCAAAGTGCGCATGCCGCCGAGACCTTCCGGTCCGGCACCGCGCAGCAGTTTGAGCAGGATGGTTTCGGCCTGATCGTCGGCGTGGTGCGCGAGCGCCAGGATTTCGGTGGCGGCGAGCTGTTCGGCGTACGCGGCATGACGTGCCTGACGCGCCGCCGCTTCCGGGCCGCTGTCCGTGGGTTGCGCGACCTTGACCTTGACGATCGTCAGGGCAATGCCGAATCCGGCGGCGAAGGCGTGACAGTGCTGCGCCCAACGCGCGCTGTCGGGGTGCAGGCCGTGATCGACGTGGATGGCGCGCAATCCGCGTTCGCGCGCGACCGGAATTTGCGCCAGTGCGTGCAGCAACACGGTCGAATCCATGCCGCCGCTGAAGGCCACGACCAGCGCACCCGGCGGTAGTTGCGCCAGGCTGGCGTGCAGCGTGGCGATGACGACATTCTGTGACATAGGCGCATGGTGCCAGAAGCGCTTGCGCCGGGCATCAGCGCAGGCTATGGTCGCCCCGTTTGCCGGACCCGGCAGACAACAACGTTATGGGGAGGAAGTCGAGATGGTTATCAAACGTGTTGCGGTACTCAAACTGGCAGTTTTTCAGGCAGCAATGATGGCGGCGTTCGGCTTGCTGGCGGCGCTGATGATGATGATGTTCGGCAGCATGTTCAGCGGTTTGTTCGGCCAAAGCAGCGGCATGGCCGGAATGGCCGGCGGGATTGCGGCGCTGATTATCCTGCCGATTTTGTACGGCATCTTCGGGTTCATCGCCGGAGCGATCGGCGCGGCGCTGTATAACCTGATCGCCGGGATCGTGGGCGGGATCGAGCTCGAAGTCGAGTAAGCGGCAAGTCTACGCCGCTTTGTAGGCACCATAGCGGCGCAGACGCTTATAGCGCTGCTCGATCAGCGTGGCGGCGTCGCTGCGTTCCAGTTCGTCAAGCTGATTGAGCAGCACCGCCTTGAGCCGAATGGCCATGGCATGCGGGTCGCGGTGCGCGCCGCCGAGTGGCTCCCGCACGACCTTGTCGATCAGGCCAAGTTCGAGCAGACGCGGCGCGGTCAAACCTAGGGCTTCTGCGGCATCCTTGGCCTTGTCCGCGCTCTTCCACAGGATCGATGCGCAGCCTTCGGGCGAAATCACCGAATACGTGGAATATTGCAGCATGGTTGTGCGGTCGCCGACGCCAATGGCGAGCGCACCGCCGGAACCGCCTTCACCGATCACCGTGCACACAATTGGCACCTTGAATTGCGCCATTTCCAGCAAGTTGCGCGCGATCGCTTCGCTCTGGCCGCGTTCCTCAGCGCCGACCCCGGGATAGGCGCCGGGCGTGTCGATGAACGTGAAAATGGGCATCTTGAAGCGCTCGGCCATCTGCATCAGACGCAGCGCCTTGCGATAACCTTCCGGCCGCGGCATGCCGAAATTGCGCTTGATCTTGGTCTTGGTGTCGCGGCCTTTCTGATGGCCGATCAGCATGATCGAGCGGCCGTCGATGCGGGCGAGGCCGCCGACGATAGCCGCGTCATCGGCATAGGCGCGGTCGCCGGCCAGCTCATGAAATTCTTCGCAGATAGCCTGCACATAGTCGAGCGTATACGGGCGCGACGGATGCCGTGCGAGCTGGGCGATCTGCCACGGCGTTAGATTGCGGAAAATATCCGCGGTCTTGTGCCGCAACTTGTCCTTGAGCCGGCCGACCTCGTCCTCGATGTTGAATGCCTGGCCATGGCTGGCATGCCGCAGCTCCTGGATTTTTCCTTCCAGTTCGGCGATAGGCTGTTCGAAATCGAGGAAATTCGGGTTCATTCGACGAAACGGTGTCTACCCAGGCACAAGCGCCGGATTATAGCCGCAGCCGGGTCGCGAAAGCCCGTGTGCATTGTTGGGTCGCTTGCAATCGGAAGGTGGTTGTAGCAGGCAGCATCACGAGCGTGGCTGCTATTTTCGCTGGGCTTTCGACCGGCGTGTGCTTGCCTGACTACGCGATGCCTCACTCTCTTTAAACAGTTCCTGGACTTGCACGCCGAGCCCTTCCGCAACGCGGTGCAGGCTACGCATGGTCAGATTGCGCGTACCGCGTTCCACGTCGCCATAGTAGGCGCGATTGGCGGCGATCTTGTCGGCAGTGATTTGCATTGGATAGAACTCGGTGCTGGCGGGCGTGCAATTGAAGTGTTCGCGGCACCGATGGTAGATGATGCCAGTGCCGTATATTTCGTAGTTGATCCGAATTGATCGCGTCAATGGTTCAGATTGAGCTTGTCCTACATCCTGAATTCCCTGCCCAAGTACACCTCGCGCACCTGGTCGTTGGCCAGCACGTCGGCGGGTGAGCCTTTGGCGAGCACGGCACCGTCGCTCATGATGTAGGCGCGGTCGCAGATGCCGAGGGTTTCGCGCACGTTGTGGTCGGTGATCAGGATGCCGATGCCGCGCGCTTTCAACTGGCGCACGATGCGCTGGATTTCCACCACCGAGATCGGATCGATGCCGGCGAAGGGTTCGTCGAGCAGCATGAAGCGCGGCTTGGCCGCGAGCGCGCGGGTGATTTCCACGCGCCGGCGTTCGCCGCCGGAAAGACTCACACCTTTGCTGTCGGCGATGTGCGCGATCTGCAATTCTTCGAGCAGCGTGTCTAGTTCGGCGTGGCGTCCGGCGGCATCCAGGTCGGTGCGCAGTTCCAGAATTGCCAACACGTTTTCGGCCACGGTCAGACGACGGAACACCGATGGTTCTTGCGGCAGATAACCCACGCCCAGGCGCGCGCGCGCGTGCATCGGCATCTGGGTGATGTCGTGATCGTCCAGGGTGATGCGGCCGGCGTCGGTGCCGATCAGGCCGACCACCATGTAGAACGTGGTGGTCTTGCCGGCACCGTTCGGGCCGAGCAGGCCGACGACTTCGCCCTGTTCCAGGCTGAAGTCGAAATCGCGCACCACGGCACGGCCGCGAAAACTTTTCTGCAGGCCGACGGCATTGAGCATCAGCGCGGCTCTTTTTGCCCGACCGCGGCTTTTGCCGCCTTCGGTTTCGGCGTACCGGGATAGCCGCAGTTGTCGGTGGATTGCGCCGGCGGTTGTTTGTTTTTCGGTTCCATCACCAGATGCACGCGACTGGTCGGCGAATTGTCGCCGCTTTCCATTTCTCCGGTGTTGGTGTTGTAGGTCATGTGCTCGCCGTGGAATTCGCCCTTGCCTTTTTGCACGACGACGACGTGACCGGTCAGGATGGCGATGCCCGTGTCGTTGTGATAGTCGATGGTATCGGCATCGGCGGTCATCAGGCCGCAATCGCCATCGTGCACTTGTTGCATATGGGCCTGATCGCCGGTCATCAGCACGCGCGTCAGACTGCCGTAATTGCCCTTCGCGTCGGCCACGCCACTCGGGTTTTGATAGATCGTGGCGTGATCGGCGTTTGCCTTCATCGAGCCTTGCGTCATCACCACGTTGCCGTCCATGCGCGTGATGTCCGGATCGCCGGCCTTGCCGGATTGGCTTTGCGTGGATTTCTGGTAATTGGCGTCGACATTAAGTGGCTGGGATCGATCAGTACTGAGTGCCAGTACCGCCGGCGCGAACGCGAGCGCAGTCAGACCGAATAATGCGAGGGCGGATTTATTTTTGAATGATGGCATGATGTGTGGGCAACGATATCCAGTGAACATCCGAAAGCAGCTCGACGGTTTTCAATCCCAGATCGGCCTTCATGCCGACGCCGTGCGCGATGCGGTTGGGATCGGTGATCGTGGTCAGGGCGTCGGTTTGCAATTTTTTTTCCGTGGGCGCCGGTGTGGTCGATTTCTTGTCCTTGGGCGTGGTCGTGATGGTCAGGTCGGACGTCAGCAACTGTACCGGATCGACTTTCGCGGTCGCCAGCCGATGCATGTCGACCTTGCCTTCGAGCCGCATGATGGTGCCGTCCTTGTTGACCCAGGCCGAATCCGACGTACCTTTCCACAGGTTCTGGCTATTGTCGACGATTTCGTAATTCGGTGTAGCGACAAAAATCGAGCCGTCGTCTTCCTTGCGCGCCAGCCGCGGTCCGCTCACGGTGAACGAAAGCGCGCCGTCGTCGCCGAGTGCATTCAGGGTGAAATCGGTCAGGGTGTAATCCGATCGCGGCGGGCCGACGAATTCGTTGCCGTTGTCGCGTGGCGCGAACACCCACACCAGCGCCTGCGTCGCCAGCGCGACGATGGCGAGAATGAGAACGGTCAGGATCAGTTTGCGTTCCATCACGAGAACTGTTCGAGTTCGGTTTGCGCCTTGCCCTGCGCGGCGAGTAGCAGATCGCAGACTTCGCGCACGGCGCCTTCGCCGCCACGCAGTTGTGTGCGCCAGTGCGCGTGATCGCGTACCCAGGGATGCGCATTGGCCACGGCGACGGCGAGGCCGACGCGCCGCATCACCGCCAGATCCGGCAAATCGTCGCCGCAGTAGCAGCACTGTCCGGGCGCGAGTTTCAGCGCGTGGATCAGTTGTTCGTAGCAGGCCAGCTTGCTGGTTTGATCCTGATAGACATGCGCGATGCCCAGCTCGGCCGTGCGTTCGGTGACCATGTGGCTCATGCGCGCGGTGATGATCGCCACTTCGATGCCGTTGGCCATCAGCCGCTTCAGCCCGAATCCATCGTGGACGTGAAACGCCTTCAGCTCGCGTCCGTCGTCGGCATACAAAAGCCGGCCATCGGTCAGCACGCCGTCCACGTCGAACATCGCCAGCTTTACCTGCGCGGCGCGTTCGCGGATGCCGGCGGGCAAATCGTTGTAGTGGGAGTAGGGCATGTGCGCGCGAGACCGGGCATCGGCAAGGACTGGAGTGCGAAGCGTAGCAGCAGCGCGTTACCGATTCCCAGTTCCGGACTGGCTATGCCGGCCTCAGACCACGCGCGCGCGCAGCAGGTCGTGGATGTTGAGCGCGCCAACGACGTGTTGATCGGCATCGACCACCAGCAAGGCGTGAATTTTGTGCGCTTCCATCAGGCGCGCGGCTTCGATGGCGAGTTTGTCGCCGGTAATGGTCTTGGGTTGCGCCGTCATCAGCGCGGTGACCGGGGTCGTGCGCAGATCGACGTTCTTGTTGTCCACGGCGCGGCGCAGATCGCCGTCGGTGAACACGCCGAGCAGGCGCTGCGCATTGTCCACGATCGCGGTCATGCCCAGGCCCTTGCGGGTCATTTCCATCAGGGCTTCGGACAGACTTGCGTCGGCGCTGGTGCAAGGAATCGCATTGCCGGAATGCATGATGTCGCTGATGTGCAGCAGCAGACGTCGGCCGAGACTGCCGGCCGGATGCGAGCGTGCGAAATCCTCGTCGGTGAAACCGCGCGCTTCGAGCAGGGCAATGGCCAATGCGTCGCCCATCACCAGGGCCGCGGTCGTGCTCGCCGTCGGCGCCAGACCGAGCGGGCAGGCCTCTGCGGACACACTCACGTCCAGATGCACGTCGCCCATCGCCGCCAGCGACGAATCCGGATTGCCGGTCATCACGATCAGTGGAATGCCCTGACGCTTGATTACCGGCAGGATGGTCAGCAGTTCGTCGGTTTCGCCGGAATTGGACAGCGCCAGGACGACGTCTT
Source organism: Rudaea sp. (assembly GCA_025451955.1). Lineage (GTDB taxonomy): Bacteria > Pseudomonadota > Gammaproteobacteria > Xanthomonadales > Rhodanobacteraceae > Rudaea. The sequence goes on from JANWJJ010000112.1 coordinate 26,350, forward strand.
TTTGCGTGATCATGCCCAGATCGCCGTGGCTGGCTTCGCCGGGGTGGACGAAGAATGCCGGTGTGCCGGTCGAGGCCAGGGTCGCGGCGATCTTGCGCGCGATGTGGCCGGATTTGCCCATGCCCGAGACGACGACGCGGCCAGGGCATTCGTACATGAGCTGGCAGGCGCGCAGGAAAGCGTCGCCGATGCGATCTTTCAACACCTCGATGGCACGTGCCTCGGTGTCGATCACAGTCGAGGCGCTGCGTTTGAGCGACGCGGCGTCGAGCATCGGGTTGGTCAGCGGCATCGTGGCGATAGCCTTCAGGCGTGCATTCATGGACGTGGTTTGTAAGGGCTGGGCTTGCAGGAACTGTGGATGCAGCAGCGAAATCGCTGGTTCGTCCCGCTCCGGGTATCTGCGACCGAGGATTTTGAGTACCATGCGCGTCCCTATTGTAACCTGTCGACCCCCTGTGCGTGTCAGGACGGTCGAAGCCAGGCCAGCGTCGCAACCACCGAGCCGCGGCTTCAAGCCCGCCGCGCGCCACAATCCGGCCCCGAGATGGACACCCGAACAATCAAGACTCTGATCGAGCAAGGACTTCCTGGCAGCCGTGCCGATGTGCAAGGCGCCGATGGCGTGCATTTCGAGGCGACCGTCGTGGCCGCTGCGTTTGCCGGCAAACTGCCGCTGGCGCGACACCGCATGGTCTACGCGACACTGGGTGAAGCGATGGGTGGAGAGATTCACGCATTGTCGCTGAAAACGCTGACACCCGACGAAACCAACAAGGGTCACTGATGGCAAAGATCGTAATTTCGGGTGGCGAACCGCTGAACGGCGACGTCTGGATTTCCGGCGCGAAGAATGCGGTGTTGCCAATCTTGGCTGCGACCCTGCTCGCTGACGAACCCGTGACGATCGGCAACGTGCCGCATCTGCACGATGTCACCACGACGATGGAACTGCTCGGCCAGATGGGCGTGCAACTGACCATCGACGAGCGCATGAAGATTCAGGTCGATCCGCGCACAGCCGATCGCTATTTCGCGCCCTACGATCTGGTCCGCACCATGCGCGCGTCGATTCTGGTGCTGGGCCCGCTGGTCGCGCGTTTCGGCGAAGCCGAGGTGTCGCTGCCCGGCGGTTGCGCGATCGGTTCGCGTCCGGTCGATCTGCATATCAAGGGCTTGCAGGCGCTCGGTGCCAAGGTCACGGTCGAGAATGGCTATATCCGTGCGCGCGCGGCACGGCTCAAGGGCGCACGCATCAATCTCGATCTGGTCACCGTCACCGGCACCGAAAACCTGATGATGGCCGCGGCCCTTGCCGAAGGCACAACGGTGATCGAGAACGCCGCGCAGGAACCCGAGGTGGTGGATCTAGCCAACTGTCTGAACGCGATGGGCGCACAAATCAGCGGTGCCGGCACCAGCACGATCGTTATTGACGGCGTCGAACGTCTGCACGGCACGCATTACGATGTACTGCCCGACCGCATCGAAACCGGCACGTTTCTCGTCGCCGGAGCGATCACCGGCGGCCGCGTGCTGGCCAAGCGCGCGCGACCGAAGACGCTGGACGCCGTGCTGCACAAGCTCGAACAAGCCGGCGCGCACGTCAACACCGGCGACGATTGGATCGAAGTCGACATGCGCGGCAAGCGGCCACGCGCGGTCGATGTCACCACGGCGCCGTATCCGGCGTTTCCGACCGACATGCAGGCGCAGTTCACCGCGCTCAATTCCGTCGCCGAAGGTGTGGGCACGATCACCGAGAACGTGTTCGAGAACCGCTTCATGCACGTGCACGAGCTCGAACGCCTCGGCGCCGATATCCGCCTGGAGGGCAACACCGCCGTGGTGCGTGGCGTGCGCGAGATGTCCGGAGCACCGTTGATGGCCACCGACCTGCGCGCCTCGGCCTGTCTGGTTCTGGCCGGATTGGTCGCCAAGGGTGATACCACGGTCGATCGCATTTACCACATCGACCGCGGCTACGAGTGCATCGAGGAAAAACTCGGCTCGCTCGGCGCGAAGATCCGACGCCTGCCGTCCTAAGGTGCCGCAGTCGGCAACAACCGCATCGTGATGGTGTCGTTTTTCTCCACCTGTTCGATCTGCACCGGCAGATAATCGCGGTTTGGTGCAAGCCAGACCGTCGTATGGCGTTTGCTGGCGCCGCGATCACGCTCGATTTTCACCGCGTCGATCTTGCCCGCGGGCAATGTCAGGGTTTCGTGTCCCGCCTGGGTGTAGCGCTGCTCCGAAACCTTGTCTTTTTCCACCACGCGATAATCCAGATCGGTAGTGCCGGATTTCAGATCCGCCATCAACGCCAGCGTGACCAGATGACGATCCATCGCCGGTTCGGCGAGCGCCACGATATGCGCCTTGCCGTTGTCGCGCGTGCTCGCGGTTTTGCCCAGCCATTCGCAGTCGATTGCAAGATCATGCGACTTGATCGCCGCTTTCTGCGCGTAGCTGTAGTGCAGGCATTGCGGTTTTCCGGCATTCCAGAGAAAAGTGGATTTTTCCACAATGTCCAAACCGAGCAGGCTGGCCATGCCGGCGGTGCCGTGGGTCTGGCTGGAAAATTCCCAATCACCATCGCTGGTCGCGCGCAGTTGCAAGATGGCGTGGCCGAGTTCCTTGCCGTTGCGCAGCACCTGGTAGTCGGCCCGGAACGGTTGCAGCGGTGCATCGGCGGCGAACGCGCTAGCGGCAGCGAGGAACGCCAGCGCAACAAACAAGCTGAAGCGTGAGTGCATGAGATTATTCCACGAATCGGGCGACATGCAGCCTGCCATGCGCAAGCTGAACGCGACGTGTCGCGTCGGTGGGTCAGTTCGCCGCGAGCATGCCGTCGTCGGTCATGCACAACGGCGTGGTCATGACGCGACCATCGATTTCGACGCCGTGCGCGCCGAGCTCGACGCGGCGCTGCGCAAATAATCCGACGGCTGCTACCAGCAAGCGATGCTCCAGCGGCAGCAAGCGTGCGGCGAGCGTTGTGGCCGTATCGCCAGGTAAAACCGGCAGGCGCACCTGTGCGATCGGCGGGCCGCCATCGAGCTCCGCGGTGACGAAATGCACGCTGGCGCCATGTTGTGTGTCGCCCGCTTCGAGCACGCGCTGGTGCGTGCGCAGGCCGGGGTATTTCGGCAACAACGATGGATGGATATTGATGATTTTGCCGCGCCATCGATCGATCACGGCCGCATCGATTACGCGCATGAAGCCGGCAAGCACGATCAGATCAGGGGAAAATTCCGCCGCGCGCGCGAACAGTGCGCGATCGAAACTCGCGCGATCCGGATAATCGCGTGGCGATAGTGCCGCCGCCGCGACGCCGGCATTCTCGGCCAGCAACAACGCCGGTGCGGTGGGTTTGTCCGATAACAGCGCGCGGATGCGGATCGGCAGCTTGCCGCGCTGCTGTGCCTTGAGCAAGGCCGCGAAATTGCTGCCGCGGCCGGAGGCGAAAACGACGACCGAACAGGGACAGGTGGCAAGTGGCGTGGGCTGCATGGTCGTGACAAGATAAGGGTTGTGCTTCTTTGCTCGTCATTCCCGCGCAGGCGGGAATCCAGTTCTGCACTTCCCTGGGATATAGAACTGGATTCCGGGCTCCGCCTGCGGCGGCCCCGGAATGACGGTGTTATGAAATATGCACGCGATCATCGCCGTGCGCTGGCACGATCTCACCGATTGTCCACGCCGTCAGGCCAAGTTGCGCCAACGCGCGAATCGTCGTCGTCGCCGCATCGCGCGACACAATCACCGTATAGCCAATTCCACAATTGAATGTACGCCACATTTCCGTTTGCGCCACATTGCCTTCGCGTCGCAGCCAGTCGAACACGGTGGGAAGTTTCCACGCTGAACTGTCGAGTGCAACGCCAAGGCCGTCGGGCACCACGCGGATGATGTTTTCAGTCAGGCCGCCGCCGGTGATATGGGCCATGCCATGCACGGATTGCATGCCGAGCAATTGCAGGATCGGCTTGACGTAGATCGTGGTCGGCGCCATCAGTGCGTCGGCCAGCGTCACGCCGCCGAGATCGAGGTCATAAGGATTGTCTGCGCGCGCGAGAATCTTGCGAATCAGCGAATAGCCGTTGGAATGCGGGCCGCTCGAGGCGATGCCGATGATGGCGTCGCCGGCCTTGATCGCGGCGCCGTCGATCAGTCGGGATTTTTCCACTGCACCGACGCAGAATCCAGCCAGATCGTATTCGCCGGGCGGATACATGTTGGGCATCTCGGCGGTTTCGCCGCCGATCAGGGCGCAGCCGGCGAGTTCGCAGCCGCGGGCGATGCCGGCGATGACGCTCACAGTCGTTTCGACCTCGAGTTTGCCGGTGGCGAAGTAGTCGAGAAAGAACAAGGACTCGGCGCCCTGCACCAGCACGTCGTTGACGCACATGCCGACCAGGTCGATGCCGATGCTGTCGTGGCGATTCAGGATTTGCGCCAGCTTCAGCTTGGTGCCGACGCCATCGGTGCCGGACACGAGCACCGGTTCCTTGTAGCGTCCGGCCAGCTCGAACAGCGCGCCGAAGCCGCCGAGGCCGGCCATCACCTCCTTGCGGAAAGTGCGCGCCACCAGTGGTTTGATGCGCTCGACGACTTCCTCGCCGGCATCGATGTCCACGCCGGCGGCGCGGTAGGTGAGGGCTTCCTTTTCGGGCGACATGGGCGTGGAACCGAAGGCGGGGCGCAAATGATAGACGTTCGCGCTGCGATTGGGCAGACTGGACAGATTCGCCATCGGCCAGCATGGGACAGAGCGCTGTGCATTTCTCCGCCATTTTCCGCCGTCTTGCTTTCGTCGTGCCGCTGCTCGCGCTGGCCGCTTGGGCGCATGCCGCCGGTTTGTACACCGGCCAGGTTCCGGTCAATTCGCAGGCCGACGGCGAACGTGCCGAAGCGCTGAAAAGCGCCCTGGCCCAGGTCGTGGTCAAGCTGACCGGAGACGCGGCGGTGTTGTCGCGGCCGGAAGTCGCCAAGGCGGTGGCGAGCGCGCAGCAATACGTCCAGCAATATCAGTACGCGCAAGACGTGACGACCGGCAACGGTGTACCGCAAACGCATCTGAGCCTGATCGCGCAGTTTGATCGCGACGCGGTGGACAAGATGCTGGGCGATCTCGGCGTAGCCCATGCCGGCGGCAATGCCGCCCAGGCTGCCGTCGACATGCAGCCGCAGAGTTATCGGGTCTGGGTCGGTGGCGTGCATTCAGCCACGGACTATGCACAAGTGGTCGGCACGCTGTCGCGCAATGATCTGGTGCGCAGCGTGCAAGCCGAACAGGCGCGCGGCGACGGCGTCGAGTTGCTGATCGATGTCACCGGACCGTTGCCGCGCTTGCTGGATTCCCTGGGTGGCGGTTCGTTGCACGTCGTCAACGCCAAGCCGCCGGTGGACGGGGTGGATGCGTTGCTGAGTTTGCAGCAGCAGTGAGCGACCTTCGACGGCCATGTCGCGCAGTCTGACTTCCGCCAGTACGTCGCCGCCATCGCCCTGGCGGCATCTGCCCAATGCACTGACGTTGCTGCGCATGTTGCTGGTGGTGCCGCTGGCGTGGATGATTCGCGAATCGCATTTCAACGCGGCGTTGTTGCTGGCGGCGCTGGCCGGTTCGACCGATGCGCTGGATGGCTGGCTGGCCAAACATTGCGGCTGGCAGAGCTGGCTCGGCGGCATGCTCGATCCGGTCGCCGACAAGTTGATGCTGGTGGCCTGCTTCCTTTCGCTCGGCATGATCGGCGCGCATCCGGCCTGGCTGACCTGGCTGGTCGTCGGCCGCGACGTCGTCATCGTCGCCGGCGCGGTGGCTTACCACAACCTGATCGGGCGCATCAGCGCGCAACCGACGCGATTGTCCAAATTGACCACTTGTATACAAATTGCCTACGTGCTCGCGCAACTCGTGCATCTGACCTCGTGGATCGACGTGCCGCCGGCATTGCTCATGGCGGCAATCTGGCTGACGGCTGCCTGCACCGCCGCTAGCGGCGTGCAGTACGTCGTGGTCTGGTCGGGCAGGGCGCTGCGCACACGCATTCCGGAGAACCGAGCATGATCCAGATTGCACAACGCTGGCAGTTGCTGGCCTTGATCGTGCTGCTCGGAGCGCTGCTGTATTTGCTCGCCCCGGCGTTGACGCCGTTCGTGGTCGCGGCCATGTTCGCCTATCTGTTCGATCCGCTGACCAGCCGACTGCAACGGCTCAGGCTCGGCCGCGCCGCTGCCACGAGTATCGTTTTCCTCGGCCTGATGTTCTTGCTGATCCTGGTGCTGGTGCTGCTGATCCCGTACTTGCAGCGCCAGGTCTCCACCTTGATCAAACACCTTCCGGACTGGATCGGCTGGTTGCAGAACGATGCCGCGCCGTGGCTCAAGGCGCGCTTCGATCTGGATCTGGAAATGCCCGATGTGCAGCAATTGACCGGCGTGCTGCAACAGCACTGGAAGGAAGCCGGCGGTCTGGCCGCGGCGATCGTCGCACAGGTATCGAAATCCGGGTTTGCGCTGGTGTCGTGGAGCGTGCATCTGGTGGTAATCCCGGTGGCGTTTTTCTATCTGCTGCGCGATTGGCATTTGCTGATCGCGCGCATTCACGAACTGCTGCCACGCTCGATCGAGCCGACCGTCACGCAACTCGCGCGCGAGTCCGACGAAACCCTGAGCGGTTTCGTACGTGGCCAGCTTTCGGTGATGATCGTGCTCGGTGCGCTGTACGCCATCGCGCTGTGGGCGGTCGGTCTCGACGTCGGTCCGCTGATCGGCGTCATCGCCGGTCTGATCAGTTTCGTGCCGTATCTTGGCGGGATTACCGGCGTATTGATGGGCGTGATCGCGGTCCTGGTGCAATACCACGACTGGCTGCACGTGATCCTGGTGCTGATCGTGTTCGGCGTCGGCCACCTGCTCGAAGGCTATGTTCTGGTGCCGCGTCTGGTCGGCGAGAAAATCGGCCTGCATCCATTAGCGGTGATTTTCGCGATACTCGCCGGCGGCGAGTTGTTCGGTTTTCTCGGCGTGCTGCTGGCACTGCCGATCGCCTCGGTGGTCATGGTGCTGTTGCGTTATGCGCATACACGTTATCGCGCGAGCGAGTTGTATCGTCGCGGTCGCGATCGCAGCATTCTGGTCGCGGGCAGCGTGGAAGCTGCGGCAGCTGTATCCGGTGTCGAGCCTGCGGTTTCAGCGCCCACGGACAAAATATGACCCGGCAGATGCCGCTCGCACTGCGCTGGCCGGCGCAGCAGCGATTCGAGACTTATGTGGCGGGCGACAACGCCGCCGCCGTTGCGCTGCTGCGCAATCTTGCGCAAATACCGGATGCGGCCTGGGTGTATGCGAGCGGGCCGCCCGGATGCGGCAAGACGCATCTGCTGCTGGCAACCTGTGCCGCCGTTCAGGATCGCAGCGCGCAATACCTGTCGTTGCGGAAATTGCCCGACGATCGTGCCGGCGCCATTCGTGCCTTCGGCGGCAGCGATCTGCTCGCACTCGACGATGTCGATGCGATCGCCGGCGATTCGGCTGCCGAGCACGCCCTGTTCGATTTGTATAATCGTGGAAAAGCGGAAAAATCCACTTTGTTGTTCACCGCGAATGCGTCGCCGGCACAGATCGGGATCAAGCTGCCGGATCTGTTGTCGCGCCTGTCGGTCTGTGCGCAGACATTGCTGAAACCGCTGGACGACGATGCGCGCCGCGAAGCCGTGCGTCAGCGTGCGCAGGCGCGCGGGCTGGTTCTTGACGACAGCGTGCTGGATTGGTTGTTCGCGCGCGCGCAGCGTGATCTCGGCAGTCTGACTGCGTTGATTGAACGCCTGGATCGCGAATCGCTGGCGGCAAAACGGCGCATCACTGTGCCGTTTCTGCGCGCTATACTGGAGCCACAGTCCGGAGCCCGCGTCCATGAAACAGGATCGTGATCCGTCGAGCGCGGCCGGCTTCAGCCTGCGCTTCGAGCCGCGTGCCGGTTATTTGCTGGCGGAAGTGAACGGTTCGCGCAGTTCGGGTGAAATCACCCTGGCGTACTGGCGGGAGATTGCGGCGGAATGCGAACGAATTGGTGCGCAGCGCCTGCTTGTCGCCGACCATTTTCGCGGCAACGTCGTGACTCGCGAGGAAATGCTTCGCTGCGTGCACGCCCTGCGCGGCAGCGCGCTGGCGAAACTGCGCATCGCCTTGTACGAACCGGAAGCCGAAAACGTGTCGGCGCTGCAGCATGCAGAACTCGAAGCCCTGGACGTCGGTATCGATTTTCGCGTGTTCGGCAACGAACGCGAAGCCGAAGTCTGGCTTTTGTACGGCTACTGAGTGCGACCAGCCAGGCGTGCATTCAGCTCGGCCAGCCGCTGCGGCGTGCCGATATCGTTCCATTCTCCGCGATGATGTGCGCCGCTGATTTTGCTGGCACGTATCGCTTCGCACAGGATCGGCGCGATTGAAAACGTGCCCGGCGCATGTGCGGCGAGCAGCTCCGGGCGATACACGCCGATACCGGCGAAGGTCAGGCGCGGGCTTGCCTCATCATGCAATTGCCCGTCGCGCAGGACAAAATCTCCGTGCGGATGCTGCGGCGGATTGTCGACCATGATCAGGTGCGCAAGCCCCGGTGGATTTTGCGGCAAAGTGGAAAAATCAAAGTCCGTCCAGATGTCGCCGTTGACGGCAATAAAGGCCTGGTCTGCGCCGAGCAGCGGCAGCGCATTGAGCATGCCGCCGCCGGTTTCCAGCGGTCGCGGCCCTTCGTAGGAATAATGGATACGCAATCCCCAGCGCGAACCGTCGCCGAGCGCCGCCGGAAATTGTTCCGCCAGGTGCGAGGTGTTGATCACGACCTCGCGCACACCGGCGTGCGCGAGCTTTTCCAGATGCCACACGACCAGCAGCTTGCCGCCAGCGACAAGCAGCGGCTTCGGCGTTGTATCCGTCAGCGGCTGCATGCGCTCGCCACGGCCGGCGGCGAAGATGAGTGCATGCTCGATCATAACGGTGTTGAGACGGCTTCGTCGCGTGGCCGGGTGATATCGCGATCGCTGACCGCACGTTGCAGCAAATTGGAAAAACCCACAAGTTGCGGATGCAGCTGCGCGACGGTCAGCACATAGTCAAGCACCAGGGGCAGGTCGGCCAGATACCCGGCCTTGCCGTCGCGATACCACAGCCGGCAAAACAGGCCTAACACCTTGATGTGACGCTGCAGGCCGGTCAGGTCAAACCAGCGCCGGAAATGTGCGCCGTCGACCGTGACCAGGCCGGCATCGACCAGACGCCGGCGATATTGCTCGACCCAGGCATCGACGCGCTCGATCGGCCAGGCGATGTAGCAGTCGCGCAGCAACGAGGCCAGATCGTAGGTGATCGGACCAAGCATCGCTCCTTGGAAGTCTATAATCGCTGGATTGCCGCGCTCGGCAATCAGCAGGTTGCGGCTGTGATAGTCGCGGTGCATGAAGCGGCGCGGCTGTTCGTCGGCTGCACTGGCGATCACACGGAATGCGTTTTCGATGGTGTCCCATTGCGTGCAACTCGGGACGAAACCGAGGTGACGCTGCAGAAACCATTCGCCGAGCAGTTCCATTTCCGGAATCGTGCGCGTCGCATCGAAACGCGGCAGATCACTCGCATCGACCTGGGTCTGCATGACGAGTAACGCGTCCAGCGCGTCGCCATAAAGTGCATCGACGGTGCCGTCGCGCAGTTCCGGCAAGTACGTGCGCGTGCCGAGATCTTCCATCAACACGAAGCCGCGCTCGGGATCTGCGGTGGACACTTCCGGTGCATGCAGCCCGACGGCGCGCAGGCGCGCGCCGATATCCAGCCACGGACGAATGTCTTCCTGCGGCGGCGGTGCGTCCATCACGATCCAGTTCGCGTCGCCATTGCGCACCCGCCAGTAGCTGCGGAAACTGGCGTCGGCGGAAGCAACTTCCACGTCGAGATCGCGATTGCCCAGATGCAGGCGAGCGAAATTCAGGCGCGCGAGGGCGCGATCTTGATCCATCGGGGAAGTCCGCATAACACTTGGGCCGTGTCTAGTCTAACGGCTGCGGCTCGCAGTTTGACCTGTCATGGTCTAAATAGTACCATTTAGGTACGCTTTAGATGCTCGTTTCGTTGCTCCTTGCCATCAAGGATGATGACAAAAGGAACGCCCCAATGCTCCGCGTCAGCAAACTCACCGATTACGCCACTGTCGTCATGACCGTGCTCGCGGCGGCGGATTCGAGTCAGTCCGACAGCGTGCTCAGCGCGCAGGATTTGGCCGCGCGCGCGCGCCTGGAACTGCCGACCGTGAGCAAGCTGCTCAAGCAACTCGCGCATGCACAATTGGTCGAGTCGTTCCGCGGCGTCAACGGTGGCTATCGGCTGGCGCGCACGCCCGAGCGCATCAGCATCGCCGAGATTGTGACTGCGATGGAAGGCCCGATCGGCATGACCGAATGCAGTGCGCACGCGGGCATGTGCGATCACGAGCCGCATTGTGGCGTGCGCGTGAACTGGCAGCGCATCAATCAGGCCATCGCGGCGGCGCTGGCAGGCGTCAGCCTGGCCGACATGCTCAAAACGCCGCCAAGGCGAAATGTGACGATTCCACTGCGTGTGGCAAGTTGATGGCAACCGAACGCAGCCAGATCGAAACCGCGCTCAGCCGCCGCTACGATGCCGGTTTCGTCACCGACATCGAAAGCGACAGCCTGCCACCGGGCTTGAGCGAAGACGTCGTGCGCGCGATCTCGGCGCGCAAGAACGAACCAGATTGGATGACGCAATGGCGCCTGTCGGCGTACCGGCACTGGCTGACGATGCTCCCGCCACATTGGGCAAAGCTCGATATCGATCCCATCGATTTCCAGGCGATCAGTTATTTCTCGCAGCCGAAGAATCGACCGAAGTCGCTGGACGAAGTCGATCCGAAGCTGCTGGAAACCTACGACAAGCTCGGTGTGCCGCTGCACGAGCGCGCGCGCTTGGCCGGCGTCGCCGTCGATGCCGTGTTCGATTCGGTGTCGGTTGGAACGACGTTCCGCAAGGAGCTGGCCGATGTCGGCATCCTCTTCTGCTCAATGTCGGAAGCCGTCCGCGAATATCCAGACCTGGTGCGCAAGTATCTGGGTTCGGTCGTGCCGACTGGCGACAATTATTTCGCCGCGCTTAACTCGGCAGTGTTTTCCGACGGCAGTTTCGTGTTTGTGCCGAAAGGCGTGCGCTGCCCGATGGAGTTGTCGACGTACTTTCGCATCAATGCGCGCGACACCGGCCAGTTCGAGCGCACCCTGTTGATTGCCGAGGAAGGCGCCAGCGTGTCGTATCTCGAAGGCTGCACCGCGCCGATGCGCGACGAGAACCAGTTGCACGCGGCGGTCGTCGAGCTGGTTGCGCTGGACGACGCCAGCATCAAGTATTCCACCGTGCAGAACTGGTATCCCGGCGACGAGAACGGCGTCGGCGGCATCTACAATTTCGTCACCAAGCGCGGCGACTGCCGCGGCGCGCGCAGCAAAATTTCCTGGACCCAAGTCGAAACCGGTTCGGCGATCACGTGGAAATATCCGAGCTGCATCCTGCGCGGTGACGATTCCACCGGCGAGTTCAACTCAGTCGCGCTGACCCATCACCGCCAGCAGGCCGACACCGGCACGAAGATGATCCACCTTGGTAAAAATACCAAAAGCAAAATCATCTCAAAAGGAATTTCCGCCGGACGTGGCCAGAACACTTATCGCGGCTTGGTCAAGATCGAAAAGGGTGCCGACGGCGCACGCAACTACACTCAGTGCGACAGCCTGCTGATCGGCAAGAAGTGCGGTGCACACACGTTTCCGTACATCGAGGTCAAGCATCCCGGCGCGATCGTCGAACACGAGGCGACCACGTCGAAGATTTCCGATGACCAGCTTTTTTACTGCCGCTCGCGCGGTATCGCCGAGGAAGATGCGGTATCGATGATCGTCGACGGCTTCTGCAAGCAAGTGTTCAAGGAATTGCCGATGGAGTTCGCGGTGGAGGCGAAGAAGCTGCTGGAAGTTTCGCTGGAAGGGGCGGTGGGATGATGCTGAAAATCGACAACCTCCACGTCCGTGTTGCGGGCAAGGAAATCCTCAAGGGCCTCACGCTCGGCGTGAAGGCGGGCGAAGTGCACGCGATCATGGGGCCGAACGGCGCCGGAAAATCCACGCTGGGCAATGTGCTGGCGGGGCGTGCCGGCTATGAAATCACGCAGGGGTCGGTGGAGTACAACGGTGCGAATCTGCTGGCGCTGGAACCTGAGCAGCGCGCCGCGGAAGGCGTGTTTCTCGCCTTCCAGTATCCGGTCGAGATTGCCGGCGTCAACAACACGTATTTCCTCAAGGCGGCGTTGAACGCGCAGCGCAAGTATCGCGGTGAAGCAGAACTCGACTCGATGCAGTTCCTGAAATCGGTACGCGAAAAATTGCGCGTGCTGCATATTTCCGATGAGTTGCTGCATCGCGCTGTGAACGCTGGCTTCTCCGGCGGCGAAAAAAAGCGCAACGAGATTTTCCAGATGGCGCTGTTGGAACCCAAACTTGCGATCCTCGACGAAACCGATTCCGGTCTCGATATTGATGCGATGAAACTGGTCGCCGACGGTGTCAACGCGATGCGCGATCCGCAACGTGCCTTCATCGTGATCACACACTACCAGCGCTTGCTCGATTACATCGTGCCGGATTTCGTCCACGTGATGGTTGACGGGCGCATCGTCGAAAGTGGCGATAAGTCGCTGGCGCTCAAACTCGAAGAACATGGCTATGCCTGGATCGCCGAGCGCAAGCTGGCCGGAGTTGCGTGAGATGGATGCGGTGGCACTCGACGACCTGCTGGGTAGCTCCGCGCGTGAGCGTGAGGAATCCTGGCGCTACAGCAAGAACGCGATACGTGCGCTGACGCAGCAGACGTTTGCGACCGCGCCGCCGGACGCCACGCTGTCCGCCGAGACTTTACAGCGCATCGACTTGCCGTTCACACGCGGTCGTCGCATCGTCATCGTCAACGGCGCGTATTCACAGCGCTATTCCAACATCGGCGAGCTGGTATCGACGATCCGCTTGCATCATGAATCCGCACAACGCCTGAAAATCACCATCTCGACCGGGTGCGCTGATCCGCTGCACCTCGTCTATGTCAGCGCACCTGCAGGTTCGGCCAGTCGTTGGCAGGCGGACTGCGAAGTCGAATTGCAAAGCGGCAGCGCCGGGTTGATCGAACAACATGTCGGCGAGGCGGGCGCGGACGTATTCGGAACGCTGACATCGCAGATCACGTTGGGACCCGGGACTGTACTGCGCGCCACAATGATTTCCGACATTCCGGATTCGGTGTCGTTGTTGCGCAAGGGCCATTGCACGGTCGGAAATTCGGCGGTGTTCGCCGCGACGCATGCGCATTTCGGTGGTCGTCTGCAACGCATCGAGTCGCGCATCGATCTGGTCGGAACCAAGAGTAGTTGCAGCTCACGCGGTGTATTTGTGCTACGCGGCCGCGAACATGTGGACGTCCATCTGGATGTTCGCCACAACGCCCGCGATACGCGCAGTAATGTATTCTGGCGCGGCGTCGCCGATCAGCGCTCGCGCGGAATTTTCCACGGTGCGATCACGGTTGCGGCTGGCGCGGATGGCGCCGATGCGCAGTTGTCGAACAAGAATCTGCTGCTTTCCGCGAATGCGGAAATCGATACGCAGCCGGTGCTGGAAATCTATGCTGACGAAGTCAAGGCCAGCCATGGCGCGACTGTTGGTCAGCTCGACGAGCGCGTGTTGTTTTATCTGCGTTCGCGCGGCATTCCGGCCGCGGCGGCGCGCAACCTGCTGATCGCTGCATTCTGCCGCGAAGTCTTCGACGGCATGGCGATCGACGTCATGCGTGAATATCTCGACGCGGCGCTCGTTGCGCGCCTGCCGGCAGACGCGGGCATGCCATGAATGTAATCAAGCAAACTGCGACGGAAGCCTTCGATCCTCTGCGCTATCGCGAGGACTTTCCTCTGCTCACGCGCCGTGTGCATGGCAAGCCGCTGATCTATTTCGACAACGCTAATACTGCGCAGAAGCCGCAGAGCGTCATCGATGCGGTGGATCGCTTTTATCGCGAATCCAATGCCAATGTTTCCCGCGCCGTGCATACGCTGGGCGAGGAGGCGACCGCCGCCTACGAAGCCGCTCGCGACAAGCTTGCAGGCTTTGTCAACGCGTCATCACGCGACGAGATCGTGCTTACCAGCGGCACCACGCAGGCGACCAATCTCGTCGCCTACAGCTACGCCCTGCCGCGGCTCAAGCCCGGCGATGAAATCCTGGTCACGACGATGGAGCACCACGCCAATATCGTGCCGTGGCAGCTCGTGTGCGAGCGCACGGGCGCGAAGTTGAGTGTTGCGCCAATCACGCAGCGCGGCGAACTCATCGTCGATGAATTCATCGCGCGCCTGAATCCGCGGGTCAAGCTCGCAGCGGTGACGCATGTGTCCAACGTGCTCGGCACGATCAATCCGATTGCCGAACTGGCGCGCGCCACGCGCAAGCACGGCATCCCGTTACTGGTCGACGGATCGCAGGCGGCGCCGCACTTGCCCATCGACGTGCAGGCCTTGGGTTGCGATTTCTATGCGCTGACCGGGCACAAGCTGTTCGGTCCGACCGGCACGGGCGCACTATGGGCGCGGCACGAACTGCTTGAATCGATGCCGCCATTCTTCGGCGGCGGCGAAATGATTAAAAGCGTGAGCTTCGAGAAAACCGTGTTTGCCGATCCACCACACCGGTTCGAGGCCGGCACGCCGAACATCGCCGGCTTTGTTGGTCTCGGTGCGGCGCTCGATTATGTGCAATCGATCGGACGCGATCGGATCTGCGCTTACGAACGCGAGCTACTTGACTACGCGACGGCCGCGTTGGAATTGGTGCCGGGTCTGCGCCGGTTCGGCGAGGCCGCGCATAAGGCGGCGGTGATTTCCTTCCTGATCGACGGCGCGCACGCGCATGATCTGGCAACCTTACTCGATCAGGAAGGCGTGGCGGTGCGCTCCGGCCATCATTGCGCGCATCCGCTGATGCGGTTTTACGGCGTACCGGCGACGCTGCGGGCCTCGCTTGCGTTCTATAACACGCGCGACGAGGTCGATCGCTTCGTCGCAGCGATCACGCGGGTGCGCAAGCTGCTGGCTTGAATCGCACGACATCGATGCGAATAATTGGATTTTTCTAGCAGCGAATTTTTGATGGACACCACCAATCACAAACCAGAGCTGCAATTCCGCACGGCGACTGCGCTCGATATCCCCGCAATCGTTACCTTGGTCGAATCGGCCTACCGCGGTGATTCCGGCCGTCGTGGCTGGACCACCGAGTCCGATCTGCTGGATGGTCAGCGTGTCGATCCGGCGGGCGTGATCGAGATAATCGCGAAACCGTATAGTTGTGTACTTCTGGCGGAGCAGGGTGGTGCGCTGATCGCTTGCGCGCACATCGAGAAACACGATGCGGTCTGCTATTTCGGCATGTTCGCAGTGAATCCTGAGTTGCAGGGCGGCGGCACCGGCAAGCAGATGATGAACGAGGCCGAACGCATCGCGCGCAAGGAGTATAAGTGTACAAAAATGGAAATGACCGTGATTTCGATCCGCAACGAACTGATCGCCTGGTACGAACGCCGCGGTTATCGACGCAGTGGCATATTCAAGCCGTTTCCCTACGGCGACGAGCGCTTCGGTATTCCCAAGCGTGATGACCTGCGCTTCGAGTTGCTGGTCAAGCCGTTGTGAGCGCGGCTCGATGAAAGCTTGGATTCGTGTCTGTGCGCAATCCGAGTTGCTGCCTGGTGAATTCAAGGCCGCCTGGGACGGTGATGTGCCGATCGCCGTGTTCAATATCGACGGCGAACTCTACGCGATCGAGGATGTGTGCACGCACGATGGCGGCGACTTGGCCGGTGGTGAGCTGCACGGCTACGAAGTCGAGTGCCCTCGCCACGGCGCACGTTTCGATGTGCGCACCGGCGCGGCGCTTTGCCCGCCCGCCTACGAGCCGACCGCGAAATTTCCAGTGAAAGTGGAAGACGGCGCGATCTACACCCGCGACGACCGCTGGGATTGATCTGTCAAATAATGCCAGCAACGCGGCTCACGCTGCGCGAACACCATTGTATTGACAAATGAAATTATATAAATGAGAATCGTTCTCAATTAGATTATTGCTACGTTTCTATCGCGCGTTGGTCGCTGGCGTTCCGCGGACACAAACCCGCACGTATACATATACAGAAAGGAAAAAGGATGATGCGACATATTGCACTCGCCGCGCTGGCGTTAAGCGTGATGCTGCCGCCGACGGCGCATGCCGATGAGGTGAGCTTGCAAGCCGAAGTGGATGCCTTGCGTACGGAAGTCGCCGCGCTCAAGGACGAAGTCCGACAAATGCACAAGGCGCCCGCGACCACGCCAGCGCCAGCCGTCGGTGCTGTTGCGTCGCCGAGTTCTGCCGTGGTGAATGCCGCTGCTACGCCGCAGGCTGTCGCGAATGCCGAGAATACGGGCACGACGCTGTGGGGCTACGGCCAGCTTGACTACAATCGTCCGACCGCACACGCGGCCGACGCGCAGGCCGATTTGCGCCGTGCGGTGATCGGCTTCAGTCACGGCTTCGACGAAAACACACGTGTCTACGGCGAGCTGGAATGGGAGCATGCGGTGACGTCGGCGAATGACCGGGGCGAAACCGAAGTCGAACAACTCTACATCGAGCACGCGCTGGCGCCGAGTTACGGTGTGCGCGCCGGCTTGATGCTGGTGCCGCTGGGCCTGCTCAACGAGCATCACGAACCGACCCAGTTCTACGGTGTAGAACGCAACTTTGTGGAAACCGCAATCATTCCAAGTACCTGGCGTGAGGGCGGTGTCGCCGGCTACGGCAGCACCGACTCCGGTTTGATCTGGAATATCGGCGTCGGCACCGGGCCGGATCTGGGCAAATGGGACGCGGCGTCCACGGACGGGCAACAATCGCCGCTCGCCAGCATCCATCAGGAACTGCAACTGGCCAGGGCTCGCGATCCGTCGCTATTCGGCGCGCTGAATTGGCAAGGCGTTCCGGGGCTTAATGTCGGCGGCGGGATATTCACCGGCAAGATCGGTCAGGGTACGCCGCAGTTTCCGGCCGACAACGCACGTGTGTTTCTCGGCGAGGCGCATGTGCGCTGGCAGCCCGGGCCATTCGATTTTTCCGCATTGTATACTCGTGGCACGATCAGCGACACGCAGGCGCTCAACGCCAGCTTTGCCGGTCAGCCGACACCCGTGCCGAAGTCGTTCTGGGGCGGCTACGCGCAAGCTGCCTGGCGCGCGCTGACCTGGAACCAGTCGAGCCTCGCGCCGTTCCTGCGTTACGAAATGTTCAACACGGGAGCAACCTATGCTGCACAGCCACAAGGGCTGGGAACGCCGCCGCTGCCGACCGAGCGCGTGTGGACACTGGGCGCGAATTACTATCTGAATCCCAATGTGGTATTCAAGATCGACTACCAGAATTTCAATCGTGACGATCTTGCGCTCGGCTATGGCGATCGTTTCGATCTCGGCATCGGGTATCAGTTCTGATGGATGCGTGCGGTCAAGGATGACCGCTGTTTGATTCTTGTACACAAGGAAGAGCACACAGGAGATGAGCATGTACCTGCGTTGGCTGATTCCCCTCGGTACCGGTGTTGCCGCGGTTGCGCAAATTGCGCATGCAGCGCAGTACATGACGATCGAGCAGGCACAGCGCGCGGCGTTTCCCGCCGCGACCACGTTCGCTCCCGCACATGCGGTTCTCGATGCAGCGACGATGGCAACGCTCGCCGCGCCCGCCGGTTGGGCGCCGCAGATCTGGCAGGCGCGCAGCGGGGACAACCAGATTCTTGGCTGGATCATGGAGGATCGCGTGATCGGCAAAAGCGAGGCGATCACCTACGCGCTGGCATTGGATACGAATGGTGCGGTGCTCGCGCTCGAAATACTCGACTATCGCGAAGCGCACGGTGGGGAAATTCGTATCCCGGCATGGCGCCGGCAGTTTGTCGGCAAAACCGCGCGCGATCCGGTAACGCTGAATCGGGATATCAAGAACATCTCCGGTGCCACCCTGTCGTGCCGGCACATCACCGAAGGTGTGCAGCGTTTGCTACAAGTATACGCGCGCACGCTGCGCACGAAGTCTCCGGACTGAGCCATGACCGATGTCGTCCGGCGCATGCGTCCATGGCTGGGAACCTTCGTCGAGATTCGTGTCGAGGGTTTGGCCAAGACCGATGCCGTGTGGGTGATCGACGCCGCATTCGCGGAGATTGCAGCAGTCCATGGATTGATGAGCTTTCACGCTATCGATAGCGATCTCGCACGTCTGCATCGCGCACGCGC
Source organism: Rudaea sp. (assembly GCA_025451955.1). Taxonomy (GTDB): domain Bacteria; phylum Pseudomonadota; class Gammaproteobacteria; order Xanthomonadales; family Rhodanobacteraceae; genus Rudaea. Next base: position 44,777 of record JANWJJ010000112.1, read on the forward strand.
TGGCACAAGTGTGCGTGTGGATGCGCGAACACGCGAGGTACTCGAGTGCGCGCTGCGGATTGCGGCGGCGTCGGGCGGTATCTTCGACCCGACAATTGCCGCGCAGCAGGTCGCATGGGGATTGCTGCCACGGCCCGACTCGCCCTCTGCGCTAGATCCGCACGCGAACTGGCGCGATATCGAACTGGTCGAAGATGATGCGGTGCGCCTGCGCCGCCCGTTGTGGCTCGATCTGGGGGGTATCGCGAAAGGTTACGCAGTCGATCGCGTGATCGACATTCTGCGCGCGTGTGGCGCAACGCAAGCCTGCGTCAATGCGGGCGGTGACCTGCGCATTTTCGGTGCGCACGCCGAGCCAGTGTTTGTGCGTATGGCCAATACACGTCTTCGGTCACCGTTGGTGGAGCTGGCGAATGCTGCGATCGCAAGCAGCGCACGCGTTAGTCACGATGACGATGCGCGGATGCGCGGATCGCATGTGCACGGGGTGACACGCGCAGCGGTCGACGGCGCAATGCAAGTATCGGTGATCGCTGATCGTTGCGTCATTGCCGATGCCTTGACCAAGATCGTGCTCGCTGGTGATGCCGGTGTCACTCGTCAGGTGTTGGTCACGTTCGGTGCGAAAGCCTGCGTGCACGATCCGGCATCGGGTTGGAACCTCGTGGATTGTGCCGCATGACCCGGCATCCGCATCGCCCTTCGCATCATCAGGGTCTGCGCCTGTCGTTGCGGCGCAAGCGTGCGCTATATGCGATCTTTGGCGGTGCCTGGGCGACGGGTATACTTTGGCTCGTTTTTCACTATTTCCTTTATCGGCAGGGCGAGTTTGGCGCCGAACCGCATCCACTGGAAATCTGGTGGCTGCGCCTGCACGGGGCCTGCGCATTCGCGGCACTATGGCTTGGCGGACTCCTGTGGACCGCGCATGTGCGGCCCGCGCTGGCGCGTCCCGGGCGACGCCGCAGCGGCCTGTTGCTGCTTGGCCTGCTGGCAATCCTCGCGGCGACCGGTTATCTGTTGTACTACGCAGGTGACGACCGCTGGCGCGACGTGGCGCGATGGCTGCACTGGCTGGTCGGCGTCGCGTTCGCGTTCGTGCTTGGCATACACGTCATGCGTGCGCGAGCGGCCCGGGGGCGTCTGATGGATGCGCAAGCGCGGACACGCGCGTCAATTTGACGACCAGCACTTCGCCGCCGCCAACGAGCACGAGGTTGTCGGAAGCCGCGTCCGGTTCCAGCAAAAGCGAATCGCCAGCGTCGAGTGTCGCTGCGTCGTCGCGACTCTTCATCGATGCATTGCCGCCCGCGACATGCACGAACCACGTCGTGTCCGCCGTGGCCGGGAAAACCATCGGCCCGACCAGGGGCCGATGCCAGATTTCTGCGTTGACCGCGGCGCGCCGCACGATGACGTTGAAATCGCGCACGGGACCGGCGATCAGTTTGCCGAAGGTTTTCGTTTCGCCGGCGAACGTGACGAACTGCAGGCGTCGCTCCAGACGCGCGGATTCGGCGCCGTCGAAGCGCAGTTCCATACCAATGCCTTCGAGCAGGGCGATATGCCGTTCACAACCGGCAAATGTGGAAAATGCACCATCGCTCTCGATATCGGCGATGCTGATGCGCCAGTCGAAGGTCGCGCCCGCCGCATCTGCGGATTCCGGCGACACCGCCAGTTCGGTGGTCCAGCCGCCGCCGTTTTTCCAGCGCATGCGCCGGTAGTCGGCGCGGCGCAGGACGCGCGCGCGCATCAGCGTGCCCCGGCTGCCACCGTGGATGGAAAAAGCGCATGCAACTGCGCCGTCGATGTCGCCAGGCTTTCGTCCCAGGTGTAACCGACGATGCGTTGATCGGTCACAGCATCGTTGAAATCCTCTGCCTGTCCGGGTGCGAGCAGGTGGCGGTAATCCACGGTGATCTCGGTCCCGACCGGCAGGTCGGTCAGCGCGAACACGAAGCCCAAGTGCCACAGCCCGCCGGGCGCAAACGAGTGATTGATGTAACACTCGTCCGGCCATTCCGGCGTGATCGTGTAGCGATCCTCAAACCAGCGCACGGTGGCGCCGAGCAGATCATCGGCATTCGGCTGCGCCAATACTTCGCTCCATTTGTATACTTTGCGGATATCGTCCGGCGCAGTGATCAGGCGTCCCGCCGCCACGGCTTCGTCGAGAAACAGGCCCTTGCCGGCGCCGGGGATCAGTGAAGCGGCGACATGGTAGCGAGGCAGGATCATATGTTTGAAAAGTGCGGCCAAGGATGGCCGCTTTATGATATTCGCGATCCGGGATGATCGCATAAATACAAGGCGGCGCGCAGTCTAGCAGGATGGAGTGCCCCGGCGCGGCGCGCTACACTTGCGCATTCCGCCATTCAAGGTACGCCATGCAAGCCTCCCAGATACGCGACTCCGTCTCCGGATTGTGGGATAGCCAGATCGTCCCGCAACTGGTGGACTACATCCGCATTCCGAACAAGTCACCGATGTTCGACGCGCAGTGGGCCGAGCACGGATATATGGACCAGGCCGTCGCACTGATGGAAGCTTGGGCCAAGGCGCAGCCGATTGCCGGCATGAAGGTCGAGGTAGTGCGCCTGCCCGGACGTACACCCCTCATTTTCATCGACATACCCGGTAGCGGCGATGATTGCGTGCTGCTGTATGGACACTTGGACAAGCAGCCGGAGATGACCGGTTGGTCCGCGCACCTGGGGCCGTGGAAACCGGTCATCGAGGGCGATCGCCTGTACGGGCGCGGCGGCGCCGACGACGGCTATGCAATCTTCGGCTCGCTGGCGGCGATTTGCGCATTGAAGGCGCAGGGCGTTGCGCATTCGCGTTGCGTGGTGATGATCGAGGCCTGCGAGGAATCCGGCAGTTACGACCTGCCGTACTACGTCGATCACCTGGCCGCGCGCATCGGCAAACCCTCGCTGGTCGTATGCCTGGATTCCGGCTGCGGCAACTACGAGCAGCTGTGGCTAACGACCTCGCTGCGCGGCATGACCGGTGGCAACCTGACCGTGAAGGTACTCGACGAAGGCGTGCATTCCGGCGACGCCACCGGCATCGTCGCTTCGAGCTTCCGCATCCTGCGCCAGTTGCTGTCGCGGCTGGAGGACGAAGTCAGCGGCAAGATCAAGCCGCAGGAACTCTATGTCGAGATTCCCGCGCAGCGTGTCGAACAGGCACAGCGCACCGCACAGGTGCTTGGCGATGCGGTTTATTCAAAATTTCCCTTTGTGGACGGCATGCGGCCGCTCGATTCCGACCTGACCGAACTGGTGCTCAACCGCACCTGGCGGCCGGCGCTGGCGGTGACCGGCATGGGCGGCATCCCGCCGCTGGATTCGGCCGGCAATGTGCTGCGGCCGTTCACCGCGGTCAAACTTTCGCTGCGTCTGCCGCCGACCCTGGACGGCACCGGTGCCGGTGAGCTGCTCAAGCGTTTGCTGGAGAAAAATCCACCCTACGGCTGCAAGGTCGAATTCGCGCTGGAGAAGGCCACGTCCGGCTGGAACGCGCCAGCGCTGGCGCCGTGGCTGGAACAGTCGGTCGATGCTGCCTCACGGCAATATTTCGGTCTGCCGCCGGCGTACAACGGCGAGGGTGGCAGCATTCCGTTCATGGGCATGCTCGGCGAGAAATTTCCCGGCGCGCAGTTCCTGATCACCGGCGTGCTCGGGCCGCATTCGAACGCGCATGGCCCGAACGAATTCCTGCATATTCCCACCGGCAAACGCGTCAGCATGTGTGTCGCCCAGGTCGTTGCCGATCACTACCGCGCCAGTCAACAGGGATTGACCACCGGCGTTGCTGCCAGCGCTGCGCAATCGCATCACGGCGACAGTTGTTGTTGAGGATTCGCTCGCCCGGCAGACAACGCTCAGCGCATTGCCGGAATCTTCAAGGCGCCATAACGGCAGGAATTGCGCACGCGTCCACCGCAGGCCTGTGGTGAAAGGTCGTCGCGGTTCAGGCACACGCGTACTTCGCTCAGTTCGTTGCCATCGTGGCAGGCGGTGCTGATCATGTTTTTGTCGAGCCCGGGGTTGGCCTGGATAAATGCCTGCACCAGATCGGCCGCACTCAACTCCGGCGCGGATTGCGGTGCGGTGAGTGCCGGCGGAATCCTGACGCTGGCAAACGCGCGGTCGGCCAGATCGAAATACGCTTTCGGATCGAGCCCGGTGCAGGCGCCATGTGTCTGCCATTCGTGTTCGATCAGATGCCGGCTGGGCATGAAGGCCATGGTCCGCGAGATCGTCGCGTCGTCGGGTTCATCACTGCTGCGGCAGTGCTGGGGCCAACTGCCGTTCTTGTTTTGCGGCCACAGCCCGTGCAGCACGAATCCGAAACCCTTGTGCGCGCACTGTTCGGATTCGTCCGGATGCGTTTCGCAGAAACTTGGCGACCACGACAGCGACATCAGATAGTAATCGAACGAACCAGGCACGTCGTTGGCGCTGCCACGGTGGTTGTGGCTGCGCGCGAAGACGCCGGATGCGACGACAAGACAAAGTATACAAATGGCGGTGGCGGAACGCAGTGCGGTCATGGCTGTCTCGTTGGCGGGCTTCGCGTCGGAGTCTGACAAACTTCAGCGGATTCGCCAACTGTGCGATGCCGATCAGTGTTCCAGCAAATATTCGCGCAAGGCGACGGCGTTGTTGTACTCGGTATCGGCGGCGTTGAAGACCAGCGTTACCGTGCCTTTGCCGATCAGTTCACGCAGCGTCGTCAAGACGACGGTATTCCGGTTCAGCTCGGCGAAATATTTTTTGCGGAATTGCGGCCATTTGGGCGGCTCGTGACCGAACCACTGACGCAATTCGGTGCTCGGCGCGATATCGCGCAGCCACAGATCGAGCTTGAGCGTCTCCTTGGATTTTCCGCGCGGCCACAGACGGTCTACCAGAACCCGCTTGCCGTCGCCGCGTGCCGGAGGCTCGTTGGCGCGTTTGAGATGAATGCTTGGCATTGGCGTACTCGCGAAAATGTCGGTGCAAGAATCCGCCAATCGCCAGTGACGGTCAAGCTGCGTTGCTGCGCTATAATTACCGGCCCGAATTTCCTCTTATGCAGACCCAATTTCCATAAATTATGACCCGACGCATCATTCAGCGCAGCTCGCCGATTCACGGCAATGGCGTCTTCGCCGCCCGCGATTTGCCCAAGGATCTTACCCTGATTGAATACCGCGGCCGCCGTCTGACTCACGCGCAGGCCAATCGCGCCTACGGCGGCGAGGTCGACAGCGGTCACACGTTTCTGTTCACGCTCAACGAAAAATATCTGATCGATGGCAACGAAGGCGGCAATGTCGCCCGCTGGATCAATCACAGTTGCGAGCCGAACTGTCAGGCTTTCGTGATCGAGCATGCCGGCGGCGACCCGCGCCGCGATCGCGTGGTGATCGATACCAAACGCGCGATTCGCAAGGGCGAGGAGTTGACCTACGATTACGGCATCACGCTCGAGGAACGGCAGACACCGCAGCTCAAGCGCATCTGGGCCTGCCGTTGCGGTTCCTCGCGTTGCACCGGCACGATCCTTAAGCCCAAGCGCAGCCGCCGCGGTTGAATCTGCACATTGGCTAGCGCCTTACCGGATACCGCCCACCAACCGGCTACCCGCGGTTCGCGTCGTTCTTGCCGGTGTGCAGGAACAGCCGGAACGCGAAGGCCAGCAAGAGTCCGGCGATCGCCAGCCCGGCATAAAAAGTGATTCCGTCCGGCGTATTGCCACGACCACCGGTCGAAGCTGGCGGCGCGACGACGGCTTCGGCGGCAGGCTTGGGATTCTGTGCAACCGGACGCGCCGGTTTTTGCATCGGCGCAACTTGCGGCGGTGCATGGGCAGGCGCTGATTCCGGTGCGACGACGGGAGCCTTGCTCTCCGGCGTTGGCGGATCCGCCGCATCGCTGGATCCGTTGAGGTGCTTGATCACCGAAACATAGGTTGGCGGCGGTGCTGGCGGTGCGGCCGGTGTTGCCGCTGCAGCTGCGGCGTGCCCATTTGCGTCCGCAGCATGCGCCGGATCGTTGGCCGCCGCGTCGGCGCTCGCCGACTGGCCCGGTTTCGTGCCGGCGACAACGCCCGCCGGCAGGGCAATGCCATTCGGCGATGTTGCATTTTGCAATTGTTGATTTTGTTGCACAAAGCCCGACGACTGCTGCTCCACGTTCGGACTCGGATCGGTGCTGGTGCCGGTCGTTGGTATGACGCCGGCGGAAGTCGTGCCGGCATTGGCCGTGGCATGGGCGCTTACGGCGCAGCCGACAACCAGAACAAGAAGTCGAAGCGAAGTGTTGTGCATGGCGGAGGATCAGATGGCGTAGTGCGGCTATCTTAGCCGTTTCGTGCGTGCAATGCGGCGAATGCCAGTCGGCGCCGACGGTCGCCGCGATTAAAGTAGAATCGCATAAAGTAGAATCGCACGCGTGTCCGGCCGCGTTGGCGCCGGCTGGCAAGGAACGACGGTGAGTTCAATCCAACTGCTGCGCTCGATTGCGCTGTTCGATCTGCTTTCGGAAGAAGACGTCGATGCGCTGGCGGGTGCGTTGCGCGTTCGCAATTTCAAGGCCGGGGCGACCATCTTCAACCAGGGCGATACCGGCAATGCCATGTATATCGTGCAAACCGGTCTGGTGAATATCCGCTTGCCGAGTGAGGGATCGCGAAACATCTCGCTCAAGAATATCGGTCGCGGCGAATTCTTCGGCGAACTGGCGCTGTTCGACGACAAGCCGCGCAGCGCCAGCGCGATGGCTGCCAGCGATACCGTGCTGCTCGAATTGCAGCATGCCACCCTGGCGGATTTTCTCGAGCGGCGTCCGCGCGCGGCGATGGCTATCCTGCGCACCATGAGCGGACACTTGCGCGAAACCAACACCTTGCTGTCCACGCGCGCCACGCGCAACGTCGACGAAGAGTTCGACAAGAACCTGGCGTGGAGCGATCGTCTCGCCGATGCCGTCGCTGAACTCAACGGCAGTTGGAAGTTCATCCTGCTCATCATCGCCATCACCACGGTCTGGTGCATCGTCAATACTGATTGGATGATGCAGGCGCCGCCGGATCCTTATCCGTACCAGTTTTTCAACCTCGCACTGGCGATACTTGTCGGCTTGCAAGGGCCCTTGATCGTCATGAGTCAGAACCGTCAGGCGCACAAGGATCGCGCCCGCGCCGATGCGGATTTCAAGGTGAACCTCAAGAACGAGGTCAACATCGAAACCCTGCTGCGCGAGCTGGGCGAGTTTCGCGCCGAAGTGAAGGCGCGCGGCGGTGGTTCGGCGTGACCCATTCCGGGTAGTACCAACGGCCTATGGCGCAGCACTGGAGCGACTGCGATTATCGCCGCAGGATTTTCCAGACTCCATCATAGTTCGCCCCATCGTTCGACTTGCCCGAGGGAATGTCATGCGTCACTCCATCTTGATGTTTTGTGCGCTGCTGGCCGCGCTGATGTTCGCGCACGCGCACGCGCAGTCCGCGCTGGTGCAGACGCCGAGCCTGTCGAAAACCGAAATCGCGTTCGCCTATGCCGGCGATATCTGGATCGTTTCGCGTCAGGGCGGGCAAGCGCGCGGATTGGTTCGCGGCGCGGTGCGTGCCAGCCATCCGGTGTTCTCGCCCGACGGTACGCAAGTCGCCTACAGCGCCATGACCGACGGCAACGACGACGTTTATGTGGTGCCGGCCAGCGGCGGCGAACCGCGCCGGCTGACCTGGCATCCCGGCGACGATATCGTGGTCGGCTGGACGCCCGACGGCCGCGACGTGCTGTTCAGTTCGCACCGCGACAGCGCCAACGATTCCGCCCAGTTGTACCGCGCGTCCTTGAGCGACGGACTGCCACAGCCGTTGCCGTTGCCGCGTGCGGAATCCGGTTCGTATTCGCCGGATGCGTCGCATATCGCCTATGAGCCGGATTTGCAGTGGGAGCCGGACTGGCGCGGCTACCGCGGCGGGCAGACCGCGCGTATCTGGATCGCGCACCTGGCCGATTCGAGCATCGTCAAGATTCCGCGTGACAATTCCAACGATCGCAATCCGATGTGGGTCGGCGACAAAGTATACTTCTTGTCGGATCGCGCCGGTGCCGACGCGCTGTACGCCTATGATGTCGCCACGACCAAGGTATCGCCGCTGCTCGCCAACGACGGCTTTCCTATCGATGGCGCCGCCGCCGGGCCGGGCGGCATCGTCTACACGCAGATGGGCTCGTTGCATCTGTACGACTTCGCCAGCGGGCACAGCCAGCGCGTGGACGTGCGCATCGCGGCGGACCTGTCGCAAGTGCGGCCGCATTACGAGAACGTGGCCAAGCATATCGAGAACGCCGCGATTTCGCCGACCGGTGCACGCGCCGCATTCGAGGCTCACGGCGAGATTTTCACCGTGCCCGCGGAGAAGGGCGACATCCGCGACATCACGCGCACGCCCAGCGCGGCCGAGCGCGATCCGGCATGGTCGCCGGATGGAAAATCCATCGCCTATTTTTCCGATGCGTCCGGCGAATACGCGCTCGACATCCGCAATCAGGATGGCATCGTGGCGCCGCGTTCGATCAATCTCGGATCGCCGCCGTCGTATTTCTATCATCCCTTGTGGTCGCCGCATTCAGACAAGATCGCCTACAGCGACAAGCGCCTGAATCTCTGGTACGTCGATCTGGCGCATGCGGTTCCGGTGAAGGTCGATACGGACATGTTCGACACGCCACTACACGATTTCAGCCCGGCCTGGTCGCCGGATGGCAAGTGGCTGACGTACACCAAGCAATTGCCGAATCACTTGCGCGCCGTGTTCGTGTATTCGCTGGCCAGCGGCAAGGCCACGCAGATAACCGACGGCATGAGCGATTGCCTGTATCCGAATTTCGACAAGAACGGGAAATATCTTTACTTCACCGCCAGCACAGATGTGGGCCTGTCGGCCGGCTGGCTCGACATGACCAGTGAAGCGCATCCGGTCACGCGCAGTGTCTACGTCGCTGTGCTGCGCAAGAATCTGCCGTCGCCGCTCGCACCGGAAAGCGACGAGGATAAAGGTGCGCACGCGGCCGCCGCGGATGGCGGAAAAGAGAAAGGCAAGGACAAGCACGACGCGAAATCCACCGATGACGCGGCCGATGTGACCATCGACTTCGACGGTATCCTGCAACGCACGCTGGCCTTGCCGATTCCGCCGGCGAACTACGTCGGCATGGTGGCGGGTAAGAGCGGCGAATTGTTTCTGCTGCAGGCGCCGCAGGTCACCGGCGGCGAGGGAGCCGAGCCGAGCACCTTGCAGAAATTCACGCTCAAGGAGCGCAAGGTCGAAAAACTTGTCGAAGGCGTGACGAAGTTCGCGCTGTCGTTCGATGGCAGCAAATATCTGTATGCGCAGAAGGATGACTGGCACATCGTCAAGAGCGAGGCCGCGCCGAAACCGGGCGAGGGGAAGCTGGCGCTGGAATCGATGCAGGTCTACGTCGATCCGCGCCTGGAATGGGCGCAGATGTATCACGAAGTCTGGCGCATCGAGCGCGATTTCTTCTACGACCCGCACTTTCACGGACTGGATCTGACCGCGGCCGAAAAACGCTTTGAACCCTTTCTGGCCGGTGTCGGCGATCGCGACGATCTGAATTTCCTGTTCCGCAAGATGCTGGCGTACATTTCGGTCGGCCACATGTTCGTGCGCGGCGGAACCTATCCGGATACGCCTAAGATCGACGTCGGCCTGCTCGGCGCCGACTACGTCATCGCCAACGATCGCTACCGGTTCGCGCATATTTATGATGGCGAGAACTGGAATCCCGATCTGCATGCGCCGCTCACGCAACCCGGTGTCGATGTCAAACCCGGCGAATACCTGCTCGCGGTCGGAGGCCGCGAATTGCACGCGACCGACAATGTTTATGCGCAGTTCCAGCAAACCGTCGGCAAGCAGGTTGTATTGCGCGTCGGCCCGAATCCCGATGGCAGCGGATCGCGTGCAGTGACCGTGGTTCCGGTCAAGAGCGAGCACGGGCTGCGCCATCTCGCCTGGATCGAGCACAATCGCCGCAAGGTCGATGAACTCAGCGGCGGCAAACTCGCCTACGTGCATTTGCCCGACACCGCCGGCGGCGGCTTCACCAGCTTCAATCGCTACTTCTTCGCGCAGACCGACAAGCAGGGCGCGGTCATCGACGAACGCTACAATCACGGCGGCCAACTCGCCGATTACGTCATCGACCTGCTGCGGCGTCCGGTGATGACACGGATCAAGACGCGCGAAGGCGCCACCTATTCCGAACCGACGCAAGCCATCTTCGGTCCCAAGGCGATGCTGATCAACGAGTTCGCCGGTTCCGGTGGCGACGCCATGCCGTGGTATTTCAAGCGCACCGGCATCGGCCCCTTGATCGGCACACGCACCTGGGGTGGCCTGGTCGGCATCGGTAATTATCCGCCATTGATGGATAACGGCACCGTCACTGCGCCGCGCTGGGCGCTGTTCGGCACGCATGGGCAATGGGAAGTGGAAAACCAGGGCATCGCGCCCGACATCGAGGTCGAGCAGGACCCGAAACTCGTGCGCGAAGGCCACGACCCACAGCTCGAACGCGCGGTCCAGTATCTGATGAACGAACTGAAAACCCACCCGGCGCCGACATATCCGGATCCACCGTATCCGGATTTCCATCCGGTGCTGCCAGCAGTGGGTGATGGGGGATAGTCGTTACGTGGGTCGGCGACGGCAGGATGTGAGCCGTCGCCGCGCGATACCAAAAAATCAACGTGTGATCTGCGCTGTTGATTTATTGGTGGGCAGTACAGGGATCGAACCTGTGACCCCTACCATGTCAAGGTAGTGCTCTACCGCTGAGCTAACTGCCCGCGAGGGGGTGCGAAGGTTACCCGAGTCGGCGGCTGTCGACAAGTCCGAGTA
>JANWJJ010000113.1 GCA_025451955.1 Rudaea sp.
GCGGCGGCATCGTCGAGCTGCGCCATGTACGCGATCCACACGCAGCTCGAGCGCTGCAATCCGCCGAAGCCGGCTTCCGGAACTTCATTGCAATTGGTGCTGCCTTGATTGGGCATTTCCGCGGCGATCGCGGTCGCGAACGGCATAAACAGGCCGTCGCCGTCGCTGGTAAAACCGCCGGTATTGACGATGTCGTAGAACAGCGGTTCGGGACGCCAGTCGCCGATGACGCCAACGACGCGGTAATCGTGGCCATCAACGTTGAGCATCTTGCCGACGCTATTCTCGCCGCCGAAGATCTGGTCGTTGAGCGTGCCGTTGATGACCACGACCTGGGCGCGATGCGCGTCCTCGGCCGCGCTCCAGCCGCTGCCGTATTTGAACGGCACGTCGACCATGGGAAAGAATTCGCTGGAAACCGCATGTCCGCCCGTCTGGATCGGATGCTTGGCCGTGTCGGCCGGCACCACGGACGGGCCGATCTGGTACATCGCGGATTGCAATTTGGCGCGGTGATCGCGCATCAGGGCGACAGCGTCGTTGTAGTCGAGCGCGTCAGGCGGACCGTCGTTCGGGTCCGGGCCGCCCTTCTGCTTGTTCGGCCCCCACACATCGATCTGCGGCACATAGAGCTGGGCAGATTTCCACGGAATCGGATCGCCCGACACGGCACGGAAAACCGACCAAGCCGTCATCGACGCGGCCACGCCGAAGGCGATGGTCACCACCATCAGCGCGGTCAGTGCGCGGTTGCGGTTGAGGCTGCGCAGGGCCAGATCAAGGTAATAGGCGAACATGGCTCAGCCCTTGTCCGCTATCGCGTAATCCGGAGGGGTGACGCTGGCCAAGTCGCGGCCGGCGAAGGCGGCGCGAATTTCCTCGCGCGTCGGCCGCACCTTGATGATTGGCAGCACCGGGATCGCCGCATCCGGCGCGGCGATGGCGCGGTGGGTCGAGTGCGCGTCGCTGCCGGCCAGCGCGTTCACGCCGGCGAGTTCCGCTGCGGTAATCAACACGGCGATGATGGCGGCGATCAGATAGTTGCGTGCGTTCATGGCTTGGTCCTCGCAGGAAAGGAAAGGTGCGGCTCAGGCCTTGGCCGTGGCCGCGTGGGGTTGCGCGTGGAAGCGCGGTTCTTCGGCGATATCGACCACCTGGCCGTCGATGATGTGGACGTTGCGCTGTGCGCGCGCGGCCAGTTCCGGATCGTGCGTGACCATGACGATGGTCGCGCCTTCGCGGTGGATGTCCTCGAGCAGCTCGAGCACGCCGCGCGCCATCTGCGTGTCGAGGTTGCCGGTGGGTTCGTCGGCGAGCAGCAGGCGTGGCGAGCCGGCCAGCGCGCGGGCAATCGCCACGCGCTGTTGCTGGCCGCCGGAAAGTTCGGCCGGATAGTGTTTCGCACGCGCGGCCAGACCGACACGTTCGAGCGAGTCCATGATGCGCTGCTTGCGTTCGGCCGCCTTCATGCCGCGGTAACGCAGCGGCACATCGATGTTGTCGAACGCGTTCAGATCCGGAATCAGGTTGAAGGCCTGGAAGATGAAGCCGATCTTCTCGTTGCGGATGCGCGAGCGCGCGTTGTCGTCGAGTTTGCTGACCTCGATACCGTCGAGGTGATATTCGCCGCTGCTGAAACTTTCGAGCAATCCGGCGATGGTCAAAAACGTGGTCTTGCCCGAACCCGAAGGCCCGGTCACGGCGACGAATTCGCCTTCCTTCACGTCGATATCGAAATCGCGCAGGGCGTAGGTTTCCACCGCTTCGGTGCGGTAGACCTTGGACAAGCGGGTCATCTTGAGCATGGTCGATTTCCTCTGGTAAATGTTCAATTACTGATGGCAACTCGCGCGGCAGCGTTGAATTCGCCGGCGCCGGAAATGATGACGCGGTCGCCGGCCTTGAGCCCTTGCAGAATCTCGACCTTGTCGATGGAACTGGCGCCGACGCGGATCGGCGTTTTCACTGCGATGCCATCGCGCACCACATAGGCGTAGTTGCCGCCGGATTCGTCGACGAACGAACCACGCGCGACGGTGAGCACGTTGTCGCGCTGGTCGAGCAGAATGCGCACCGATAGACGCTGATTCTGGCGCAGATGCGCTGGCTGATCGCCGCCAAAGCGCACGCGCGCGGCGACTTCACCGTTGACCACTTCCGGCGAAATTGCGCCGACCGTGCCCGGCCACTGGTTGCCGTTGCCGCTGATCTGCGCGCTCATGCCGATGGCCAGATCGCGCGCGAAACTTTCCGGAACTTTCACTTCGACTTCGAGCGCGGACAGATCAATGACGCTGAGCAATTGCGCATCCTTGGCCACGGTTGCGCTGGGCGCGATGAACAACTGGCCGATCTGGCCGTTCACCGGCGAGCGTACGTTCAAATCGTCGACCTGACGCTGCAAATCCTTGACCAGCAGCACCTGGCGTTCCCAGGCGAGTTTTTTCGACTGCACGTTGAAGGTGAGACTGTCGTTGTCCAGCCCCAGATCTTCGCGCGCGTGCTTGAGCTCGATGCGCGCCTTGTCCAGCGTGTCCTGCGCGTGCGCCACTTGCAATTGCGCCACCGCACCTTCGGCGAATCCCTTCTGGTTGCGCTGCAAATCGGTTTGCGCGGTTTTCTCGTCGATCGTGGCGTTGTCCAGATTCTTGTGCAGTTCCAGACGCTGCTTGCGCGAATCGATCTGCGCGCGTTTGTAGTCGACATTCAGTGCATCGGCGTTGGATTGTTCCTGCGCCAGCTTGCTGGCCAGTTCCGGACTGTCGATCACGGCGATGACTTCGCCCTTGGTCACGGCATCGCCCGCGTGCACCTTCAGCGTGACCGCGCCGGGCGCGCTGGCATACAAGGTGGGACTGACCGCGGCGACCACGCTGCCTTCGGCGGCGATGTCGCGCACGAACGGTCCGCGTTCCACCGTGGCGATCTGCAAACGCGCGGCGCTGACCGAACGACCGGCAGTCATCAGCCGCCACGCCGACGGCAACAGCCACGCCAGCACTAGCAGCGCGACGACGCCCGCGCCGATTTGCAATGCGCGACGCTTGCGATCCACCTGCGACACGATGAGGCGATCCTGCGACGATGTATCCCGAATGGCCATGCTGGCTCCGTAACCGCAGATGCGGTGTCGCGTTGCATAGAGCAAGTGCTGTGCCATGCGCGCGCGCGCAGCGAAACCGCGGCAAATCAGGCGTTTGCGCGCGCGCGTCAACTTGCCATCGTGTCCGCGGACAACGCGCGGACAACGGCGCGAACGCCGCCGCAAATGCCCTTGCGACTCTTTGCCTTCGGTGTGCATCAAACTAGGGATGATGAGTGGCTCGTCGTTCCAGATCGAACTTTCACTGACGTTGCTCGTGCGTGCACGCGGCGGCGACGTGGCCGCGTTCGAGGAAATCTACCGGCACTTCGAGCGGCCGGTATACACACTGGCGCTGCGCATGCTCGGCGACGCCGAGGCCGCGCGCGACGTGCTGCACGATGCCATGCTCAAGGTGTTTGTGTGCATCGGCCAATACCGCAGCGATGCGCCGTTCTGGGCGTGGCTGCGCAAGATTGCGTTGAACGAAGCACTGATGCGGCTGCGCGGTGCGCGACACTTCGATGCAGATGTGGATGCCGTCGACACGATCATCGACGAAGTTGCGCCGCCGTGGGTGCGCGCCGATTCGCTGGCGCTGGAGCGCGCACTCGGCGAACTGCCGGCGCTCACCCGCAGCGTGCTTTGGCTATATCACGTTGAAGGTTATTCGCACCCGGAAATTGCCGAACTCGTCGGCAAGACCACAAGTTTTTCCAAATCGCAGGTCGCGCGCGGCACCGCGCGTCTGCGCACACTGCTCGATCCGCAATCGGAGTCATCGCCATGTCTGCTGCAAACCCCACAAATCGGATGACGCTCGCCGACGCCTTGCGCGCCTTGCCGGCAGCGGCGCCAACACGCGATGTCTGGCCGAAACTGGCGGCGCAATTGGCCGCGCACGCACGCACTTCGCGCCGACGTTATTTTCTACCTGCGGCGCTGGCCGCGAGCATCGCGCTGGCGGTCATCGCGATGCAATTCGTGCGCCACGCGCCGAAAGACCCAGTCGCGGCAATCTCGGCCAGTGCGACCGTTGCCGATTCGCGCGCATCTTCCAAAGCGAATGACACAACTGTAATCGCCGCCATGAATGCTGCAAATTCCACAAATGCAAACGCGACCGCAAACCGGGACGCGCAACTGGCTGTCTTGCAATCGCGTTCGCGCGCACTGGAAGGCTGGCTGCGCCGGACTGGCAAGGCCGGCTCGCCGCTGCAAGGTCAGGACCTGGCTGCGGCGATCGAGATCGAAAACCTGATCGGTCTGGTCGATGTCGAACTGGCCGCGCCGGGGCACGCGAATCCACTGCCGTTGTGGCAGCGCCGCGTCGCCCTGCTCGACGACCTGACCACGCTGCGTTATTCCAATTACCAACTGGCCGCGGGCGGCACTGCCATCGCCGCGGCCAACCGTATCGACTGAGAGGATCACGTCATGTATCGCACTTTGTATACACTTCCACTGTTTGCCTGCGTGCTGGCACTGCCCGCGTTCGCCGCCGCGCCGCCGGACGACGCCGCACAGGCGCAACTCAACGCCGAAGTGGCACGCAAATCGGCCGAACACACACGCAGCGAAGCCGAAGCCGCGCGCGCGCAGGCCGAAACGGCGCGCGCCGATGCGCAGCGTGAACTGGAACAACTGCGCGGACAAATGCGCGAACTGTCGCGCAAGATGGGCGACCTGTCGCTCAGGCTAGGCGATGTCGGCCCGCGTGCCTACGCTTATCGCTATCTCGGCGACCCTGATCGTGGCATGCTCGGTGTGGTGCTGGCACCCGGAAAAGATGGCGTGCACATCAGCGCGGTCACGCCCGGCGGACCGGCCGAGAAAGCCGGCATCCATGATGGCGACGTGCTTGTGGCGATCGACGGCAAGAATCTGCAGCACGGCAGCGACGACAAGAACCGCGACGCCGCGCTCGATCGTCTGCACGATCTCAAGATCGGCCAGGAAGTGAAGCTGACCGTGCAGCGCGATGGCGGCAAGACCGAACTCAATATCGGGATCAAGGCCGAGCGCCGCGAGCCGTTCAATTTCGCGGAAGCGTTCGCAGGCGCTGATATGGCGCCGCTGGCGCAGCTCGGGAAAAAC
>JANWJJ010000114.1 GCA_025451955.1 Rudaea sp.
TGCCGCCGGAACACGATGCGCATCCTGGTTTGTTTTTCCTCAAGGTCGGCGGCGGTTGCTGCCTGCTGATCGGCATCGGCCTGGGGTTCTACGCGCGTGGCCGTGGCCGTGTGGCCGCCACGTCCGTGACAAGCGCCGACGCCAACGGCTAGGATGCACGCATCCATCCGACTAGCAGATCGCTACATGAACGAACCTGAGGATTTTTCCGGCGAACAATGGTGGCTCGCCGCACTCGGCGAGACCCTGGTTTGGGCGCGACTGCGTGTGCTCGATTCCGGCATCGCCGAAGTGTTCGATGCGCAGGGCGAAACCCTGCGTTACGACGATGAGGATGCGGCGCGCGCCGCGTTGCTTGATGCGGAGTTTCGTGCCTTCGACGGGATCGACGACGACGACGCGGCGATGTTCGGCTTCGACCTCAACGACATCGAACCGCCCGACGGGCGCAGCGACGAAGAACTGTTGCCCTTCATGACCGAAAAATTCCAGCGCGGAGACGGTTGATGAAGCTCGATCTTGTCGGTAAACACGCGCTGGTCTGTGGCGGCTCGCAGGGCATCGGCCGGGCCAGCGCAATCGAACTGGCCGCTCTCGGCGCGAATGTCACGCTGATGGCGCGGCGCGCGGATGTGCTCGAGCAAGTCGCCGGCGAATTGCCGCGCATACACGCGGCGCAGAAGCACGGATTTGTCGCCGTCGACAGCGGCGACACCGACGCCTTGCGCACGCAAGTACAAGCGCTGGTCGCAACAAACCCGGTGCATATCCTGATCAATAACAGCGGCGGGCCGCCGCCCGGAACGGTGCACGGCACCCCGCCCGAAGCGTTCGTGGATGCGTATCGCAAACATCTGATCGCCAATCACATACTCGCTGAAACCGTCATTCCCGGCATGCGCGCCGCGACCTACGGCCGCATCGTCAATATCATCTCGACGTCGGTGAAGGAGCCAATCGTCGGACTGGGTGTATCCAACACCACGCGCTGGGCGGTGGCGAGCTGGGCGAAAACGCTGGCGACGGAACTGGCGCCGTTCGGCATTACCGTCAACAACGTGCTGCCCGGCTCCACACACACGCCGCGCATCGAGCAGATCGTCGCCACGCGCGCGGAAAAATCCAATCGCAGCCGCGACGATGTGCAACGCGCGATGGAAGCCGAGGTACCGATGCAACGCTTCGCCGATCCGGCCGAGATCGCCGCCGCGGTGGCGTTCCTCGCCTCGCCCGCCGCAAGTTACATCACTGGCATCAACCTGCCGGTCGACGGTGGGCGCACACGCTCGCTTTAATCACCCGCCCCTGCCCGCGCGCGCGCAAAGCGGCTAAGCTTGGCGCATGAGCCACCACGTCGTGCTTGCCAACTACATCGACGGCCGTCTGTGCGCACCGCGCAGCGGGCGCTATCTCGATGTATTCGAGCCGGCGACCGGCGGACGCTATGCCGATTGTCCGGATTCCGGCGCAGACGATATCGATACCGCCGTTGCCGCCGCGACACGCGCATTCCCGGCCTGGTCGGCGACGCCAGTGGCGCAACGCGCGCAGATAATGAACCGCATAGCCGATCTCGTCGAATCGCGCCTGGACGAATTCGCCCAGGTCGAATCCCGCGACAGTGGCAAACCCGTGGCGCTGGCGCGCAGTCTGGATATTCCACGCGCCGTTTCCAACCTGCGCTTCTTTGCCGCGGCGATCACGCAATTTTCCAGCGAGGCGCACAGCGCCGACGATGCAATCAATTACACCTTGCGCCAGGCGCTGGGCGTGGTCGGCTGCATCTCGCCGTGGAATCTGCCGCTGTATCTGTTCACCTGGAAGATCGCGCCGGCGCTCGCTGCTGGCAACGCGGTCGTGGCCAAACCATCGGAAGTCACGCCGTTCACCGCGTGGATGTTTGCGCAAGCCTGCATCGACGCCGGCCTGCCGCCGGGCGTGCTCAACATCGTGCAAGGCAATGGTCCGAACGCCGGCCGGGCCTTGATCGAACACGCCGGCATCAAGGCCATTTCGTTCACCGGCAGCACGCGTACTGGCGCGGCGATCGCCGCCGCGGCAGGACCGAAATTCAAGAAGCTGTCGCTGGAAATGGGCGGCAAGAATCCAACGCTCATCTTCGCCGACTGGGAGGCGAGCGAAGCGAACTGGGCCACCCTGGTGCGTTCGGCGTTTTCCAATCAGGGCCAGATTTGCCTGTGCGGCTCGCGCCTGCTGATCGAGCGCAGCATCTACGAAACGTTCACAAATACTTTTGTGGAAAAAGTCCGCGGCTTGCGCGTTGGCGATCCGAACGACGCCGCCAGCGATCTGGGCGCCGTGGTTTCGCAGGCGCATTTCGGCAAGGTGATGGGTCACATCGCCCTGGCGCGCGAGGAAGGCGGAAAAATCCTGTGCGGCGGCGACGCGGTAAAACTTGCCGGGCGCTGCGCCGGCGGCTGGTTTATCGCGCCGACCGTGATCGAAGGCCTCGATGCGCGTTGCCGCACCAATCAGGAAGAAATCTTCGGCCCCGTCGTCACTCTGATGCCATTCGACACTGACGACGAAGCGGTCGCACTGGCGAATGCGACGGAATACGGCCTTGCCGCGTCAGTATGGACGGCGGGTTTGTCGCGCGCGCATCGCGTGGCGGCGCGGCTGGAATCGGGTATCGTCTGGATCAACTGCTGGATGCAGCGCGACCTGCGCACCCCATTCGGCGGAATCAAGAACTCCGGCGTCGGCCGCGAAGGCGGCATCGAAGCGCTGCGCTTCTTCACCGAAGCAAAAAATATTTGCATACGAATAGGCTGAACCGATGGCAACACTGACCGACCTGCTGCACAGCAATCGCGCCTGGGCAGAAGGTATACGCGCCGAGAATCCGCAATTCTTCAAGCGCCTGTCGCAACAGCAGGCGCCGAAGTATCTGTGGATCGGCTGCTCGGATTCACGCGTGCCCGCCAACCAGATCGTGAACGTGGCGCCGGGCGAAGTGTTCGTGCACCGCAATGTCGCCAACGTCGTCGTGCACGCCGACCTGAACTGCCTTTCGGCCCTGCAATTCGCCGTCGACGTGCTCAAGGTCGAACACGTCATGGTAGTCGGTCACTACGGCTGCGGCGGCGTGCAGGCGGCGCTGACCGGCGCACGTCTTGGTCTGGTCGACAACTGGCTGCGGCATGTGGTCGATGTGGCGCAAAAGCACACGACCGAACTCGCCGGCATCGAACTCGAATCCCTGCGGCACGCGCGCCTGTGCGAACTCAATGTAATCGAGCAGGCGGTCAATGTTTGCCACACCACCATCGTGCAGGATGCCTGGGATCGCGGTCAGACGCTCACTGTGCACGGACTGGTCTATGGTCTCAACGACGGCTGCTTGCGTGATCTGGGTCTGGATGCGAGCGCGCGCAGTGACGTCGTCGAAAATTATCATCGTGCCCTGACGAGTCTGGTCCCTGCGGGGCATGACTAAAGCGACTGGTGCGCCGCCGGCGTGCGCGCATAGTGGCACGCGCAGCCATCGCATGAAGAGGAGTCGGCAATGCCGCGTCAAATCCTGATCCCGATTCTCTTCGCTGGCGCAATCGCGATAGTCGCCGCGAGCGCCGGCGCTCCGGCCAGCGCCAACGACGAAGTGCATACCACGCCCAGCGCCAACGAAATGTCGCCGGCGGAATGGCGCCGACTGCAACTGATAGCCGCCGATCAGTCCGACCGCATCATGCACGATGCGGAAAAACAGCCCGGCCTGCTCGCGCAATATGTGCACATGAAGTCGCATTACGACACCAATCACGAACGCGCTTTTCAGTTGATCTTCGGCCAATATCTGTCCTGGTATCAAACTTTCGTCGGCGATTACACCGGCGCGGCAGCGAGTTTTTCGATCGCACAACCGCCGCAACCCGACGACGGGCCATCGCCCTCGACCGGCGACTATCGCGCACGCCCCGCCGCCGACGTGATTCTGGAAATGGCCAAGTCGCGCAAGGCGGTGTTTTTCAACGAGGCGCACAGCGCGCCGATCACGCGTACGTTGACGATCGAACTGCTGGCAAAACTGCGCGCCCAAGGCTTCGATTATTTCGCCGCCGAAACTCTGTACAGCAACGATCCCGACTTGCAGCAACGCGGCTATCCCACGCCCAAGAGCGGTTTCTACATTGACGAGCCGCTGTATGGGGAAATGGTGCGCACCGCGCTCAAGCTCGGCTACAAGGTTATCGCCTATGATGTCGAAAACGCTGGCGCCGGCGATGCGCGCGAACGCGCGGGTGCGGAACGGCTCGCACAGGTTTTCAAGCGCGATGCGAATGCGCGATTGATCGTCGACGCCGGCTTCGCGCACGTGCAAAAGAGCGGCAAGTATCTCGGTGGTTCCAGCATGGGCGAATTCTTCCGCAAGATTTCCGGCATCGATCCGCTGACCATCGAGCAGACCATGCTGATCCAGCATGCGCGCCGCGATCAGGATCATCCGTATTATCTGGCGGCGATGCAGGCGCTGCATCCGCGCAAGCCGATCGTGTTCGTCAGCACTGGCGGCAAAGCGTGGACGCTCAAGCCGGACAAATACGACATGAGCGTGGTGTTCCCGCAAACGGAAGATTCCAGGGTGCGCCCGGACTGGCTGTCGCTCGGCGGCTTGCGCGTGGCCTATCCGATCAGCGGCGACCTGTGCAACCGCAAATTCCCCTGCCTCGTCGAAGCGCAATATGCCGGTGAAGGCGACGATGCCGTGGCCGCGGATCGCGCGATACTCGATGTCATCGATCTCAATGCGCCAGCCAATCAGCGCATTGTGTCCGGACATGAGGACGTGCATAGCCGGCTGTTCCTGCGCCCTGGCAAATACCGGTTGCGCGCGACCGATCGCGAAAACCACACCGTTTCCGCCAGCGACATCGTCGTCGAAGCGGCCAGGCAGGCGAACCCATGACGAACATCGTCCACGCCAGTCATGCGCCCAAGCCAGTCGGCGCCTATCCGCACGCACGCCGCGCCGGAAACTTGCTGTTCCTGTCCGGCGTCGGCCCGCGCGATGCATCCACCAATGCCGTCATCGGCAATGTATACAATGCCGAAGGACGCTTGCTCAGTTACGACATCGAAGCCCAGTGCCGCGCCGTGTTCGCCAATGTGCGCGCCGTCCTGGAGGCCGGCGGCGCGCACTGGGAAGACCTGATCGACGTGACCGTGTTCCTCACCGACATGGCACGCGATTTCGCCGCCTACAATCGCATCTACGCCGAATACTTCGGCACTGTGCAGCCCTGCCGCACCACGCTCGGCATCACCGCCCTGCCGACGCCAATCGCGATCGAGCTCAAGTGCATTGCCATGATTCCGGAAGGACGCTGAAATGCTTGTGCCGCCGATCGATTTCCACAAGTGGATTAATGAACATCGCCACCTGCTCAAGCCGCCGGTGGGCAACAAGTGCATCGTTGACGGCGATTTCATCGTCATGATCGTCGGCGGCCCGAACGTGCGCAGTGATTATCACTGGGACGAAGGCCCGGAATTCTTCTACCAGATCGAAGGCGAGATGGTGCTGAA
>JANWJJ010000115.1 GCA_025451955.1 Rudaea sp.
CCGAGCCAATTGGACACCCGGCGCAACAGAGAAACGAGACGACTGATGGATTCGCAGGCTAGTTGCGAAGGAAGCACAAGGATCTCACTCTGCAGCGCACCAAACGTTCGCATCAATATAGTATACTAATATAGGTTTGTATTTTTCTTTATCTACTTTGTAGCTTTATGGAAAATAGTGCATATTCCATTTGTATAGCACCTATGATGGATTGGACCGACCGCCATTGTCGGTTTTTCCATCGTCTGCTCAGCCCACATGCGCGTTTGTATACCGAGATGGTGACGACCGGCGCGGTGCTGCACGGCGATCGTGCACGTCTGCTCGGTTTCGATCCGGCCGAGCATCCGCTGGCGCTGCAATTGGGTGGTCACGAGCCGATAGATCTGGCAGCGGCGGCGCGCATCGGCGTGGATTTCGGTTACGACGAGATCAATCTCAATGTCGGTTGCCCGTCGGATCGAGTGCAGTCGGGCCGCTTTGGCGCCTGCCTGATGCGCGAGCCGGCCCTGGTCGCCGATTGCGTTGCGGCGATGCGTGCGGCGGTGCGCGTGCCGGTGACGGTCAAATGCCGTATCGGCGTGGACGATCAGGATGAATACGCCGATTTGCATCGCTTTGCCGAAACCTTGATCGGCGCCGGACTCGAGGTGTTGATCGTGCACGCGCGCAAGGCCTGGCTGCACGGTCTGAGTCCCAAGGAAAATCGCGAAATCCCGCCGCTGGATTACCCTCGCGTCTACCGTCTGAAACAGGAATTTCCGCAATTGACCGTGATCATCAATGGCGGCATCGCCGCCACGGATGCGGCAAAATCCCATTGTGGACATGTGGACGGCGTCATGCTCGGGCGCGCGGCGTATCACGATCCCTATGTGTTGGCGCGGGTCGAGCAGGCGTTGTTCGGCGCACCGCTGCCGGCGCGCGCAGAAATCCTCGCGCGGCTCGCGCCGTATGTCGCCGATCAGATTGCCGGTGGCGAAGCGCTGCATCACATAGCGCGGCACGTGCTGGGGTTGTATCTGGGCGAGCCAGGCGCGCGTGCTTTCCGCCGTTACTTGAGCGAACATATGCGCGCCGCCGGTGCGGGTTTCGGTGTTCTTGCCGATGCGGCAGCGGTGATGCGCGAACACGCGCGAGCGGCGTGATCCAATACCTGGGGATGCTTGTCGATGATCGTCACTTCGCCCGCGGAATTTCTTGCCGCGTATACACCGGAGCGCTATCCGTTGCAGGCGGCCGCGACGGCGCGGGCGGTGTTTCTTGTTGCGCCACACGGCTTTGCGCTGGCGGCCGAATCGGCGACCGACAATCGCTATATGCAGATGAGCGGCGAAACCGATCCGGCGCGTGCACTGACCCAGCACGCCGCGCTGGCGGCGGCGCTGCGCAGTTGCGTGCCGACGATTGTTTTTCCCGGCGATGCCGCGACGCCCGATGCGGTATTCCCGAATAACGTATTCGCGAGTGCGCCGGGCCGCCTGATCGTCGGCGCGATGCGGCATGCGGTGCGCCGGCGCGAGGCCATGCGCGCCGACATCCGCGGTTTTTTCCGCGACCTGCTGGGCTGCGACATTGTGGATTTATCCACACAGGCCCTGGTTGCCGAACTGACCGGCGCGCTGGCGGTCGATCGTGCGCGCGGCATCGGTTTCTGCGGTCTGTCCGAGCGCTGCGACATGGAGGGTGCGCGGGCGATGCACGAGGCGTTTGGCCTCAAACTCACCTTCTGCTTTCCGCTGGCGCGCGGCGAATACCATACCAATGTCGTGTTCGCGCCGTTGGCCTCGCGTGCGGCAATCATTGCTCCGGAAGGGTTTGCCGATCCGGCAGCGGCCGAGGCGATCGCGCAAGTCTATGCGCCGCACGTATTGCGTCTCGATGCGGCGCAAAAAGCCGCGTTCGCCGGCAATGCGATCGCACTGTCGCCCGATACGGTGTGGATGAGTGCGCGTGCGGCGGAATCGCTGCGGCCGGAACAATGCGCAGCCTTGGCGGACTGGGGTTTTGCCCTGCGCAGCGTGGAACTGGGCGAAATCGAGAAAGCCGGCGGCAGCCTGCGTTGCTGTGTCGGCGAGATCTTTTGATGGTTGAAAAACCGGGCTTCCTGCCGCGGTTTTCAACCAAGCGGTCGCGGCCAAGCCGCGCCACGCTTGTCGAATCGTCAGGTAATCCTGCCAATTCGTCGGCGTATCCCTGTGCCGAGTACTACGCAGCCATGAGGTGATCGATTCAGGCCCGATTAAATCATCACCATCATAGTATGTAGCTGATGCGCGGCGGATGCCGGTCACGCGAGCTATGATGATGCGAATGAAACCGGGTTTAGCCATTGCCTGCCTGTCGCTGGTTCTGCTGTGTACAACAGCCGATGCGGCGGTCTTGACCATGCAGCAGGCGATCGCCAAGGTCGAGCGCGAAACCCATGGCAAGGCGTTGTCGGCGGAAACCAAGCACAACGGCAAGCGGACGATATATCGGATCAAGGTGTTGACCCACGACGGTCAAGTGCGAGTGATCGAGGTGCCGGCGGATGATGGCCGGTCGAGGTAAGATTGCACAAAGTATAAAAGGGAAAAGCCATGCGCATATTGCTGGTCGAAGATGAGGCTCCGCTGCGGGAAACCCTGGCCGCACGGCTGAAGCGTGAAGGCTTTGCCGTGGATACCGCGGCCGATGGCGAAGAAGGCCTGTACATGGGTCGTGAAGTGCCGTTCGATGTCGCCATCATCGACTTGGGCCTGCCGAAAAAATCCGGCATGGAACTGATCCAGGAATTGCGCGCCGCCGGCCAGCGTTGCCCGATCCTGATCCTGACCGCGCGTACCAGCTGGCAGGACAAGGTGCAGGGACTCAAGCATGGCGCCGACGACTATCTGGTCAAACCCTTTCACGTCGAGGAACTGCTCGCGCGTTTGAACGCACTCGTGCGCCGCGCCAGTGGCTGGACCCGGCCGACGCTCGAATGCGGCCCGATCGTACTCGACACGACCGCGCAGACCGTGCGGGTCGATGGCCAGTCGGCGGATCTGACCAGTTACGAATACAAGGTGCTGGAGTACCTGATGCTGCACGCCGGCGAGCTGGTGTCCAAGGCCGATCTCACCGAACACATCTATCAGCAGGATTTCGACCGCGATTCCAATGTGCTCGAGGTATTCATCGGCCGCCTGCGCCGCAAGCTCGATCCGGAAAACGCGCTCAAGCCGATCGAAACCGTGCGTGGTCGCGGCTACCGCTTCGCCATCGCACGTACCGAGGCGGGCACCGAATTGCCGCCCGCGCCCGCTGCCGACGAATAAGTATAATAATCCACAATGGCGCGGCGCCCGCTTTCGCTTCAAGCGCGCTCGCTGCTGGCGGCCGGTTTTGCGCTGGCCGCGTTTCTCGGTCTGGCCGGGTTCGCACTCGATCAGGCGATCTACGACACCCTGCGCAGTGCGCTGCGCGACCGTCTGCAAAGCTATGTCTATGGCTATCTGGCGGCGTCCGATGTGGCCCGATCCAAGCGCTGGCTGCCGCCGGATGTCGGCCCCGACCCACGCTTCGATCGCCCTGACGGCGGCCTTTACGCGGGCGTTGCCGGGCCGGTGGAATTGGATGGCGCTCGCGCCGAGCGCTGGCGTTCGCCATCAGCCATGGGTGCGGATCTGCCATTTGCCGGCACGCTGCCGCCGGGCACGGCGACATTTTCCGGCCCGGTTGCAGGCGCGGGTGGAAATGTATACTTGTTCAGTCAGGGCATATCCTGGGAAGTGCCGAACCGCGGCAGCGTGAATCTGACCCTGCATGTCGCTGAGGATGCGCGCCTGCTCAATGAACAGCGTGATGTGTTCCGGCGCAGCCTGTTGACCTATCTTGGCGGCCTCGGCGTGCTGCTGCTCTTGCTGTTGCTGGCGACCCTGCGCTGGAGTCTGCGCCCGCTGCGCAGCGTCGCCGCGGACCTGACTCGGGTCGAACGTGGCGAACGCGAACGCCTGTCCAGCGACTATCCGCTGGAGTTGTCCGGCCTGGCCACCAACCTCAACGAGTTCATCGACAGCGAACGCGAGCGTCTGCAACGCAATCGCAATACCTTGTCCGATCTTGCCCACAGCCTGAAGACGCCGCTGGCGGTGATGCGCAGCCAGCTCGAATCCGACACCAGTGGCGAAGATCTGCGCTGGACCGTGCTCGAACAGGTCGGGCGCATGGATCAGATCGTTGCCTATCAGCTCTCACGGGCTGCCGCGTCCGGGCACAGCACGTTTGCCGCGCCGATCCCGATTGCGCCGCACGCCGAGGAGATCGTCGCCAGTCTGGAAAAAGTATACGCTTCCAAAAAGATACTTTGCGAATTCGAGATCGACCCGCAGGCGCGCTTCCACGGCGAGCAAGGCGATCTGCTCGAACTGCTCGGCAACCTGCTGGAAAACGCGTTCAAGTGGGCGCAGCACCGCGTCTTGCTGACGGCACGCTCGCAAATCGCGCCGGGCGCGCGCCGCAACGGGCTGGAACTCGTCATCGAGGACGATGGCCCCGGCATTGCCGAGGATCAGGTCGAACACCTGCTGCAACGCGGCGTGCGTGGCGACGAGCGCGTGCAAGGCCACGGCATCGGTCTGGCCATCGTGCAGGATCTGGTCAAGGCGTATCGCGGTACGCTCGAAGTGACCGGTTCCGCCACACTGGGCGGCGCGAAATTCACGTTGCTTTTTGGCGCGGCCTAGTTGCCGGTAACCGCCTCGATTGGCTGTATTCCGAATGCGCGCGCGGCGCTGATGTCGATCACGGCATAGTCGGGGCGATGGCGGCCATCGAGCTTGCGCGCGACGCGCGCGTGATGCGCGCGGCCGGCCGCGAGTGCGGCCGCGAAACCGGCGAGACTGCTGCGGTTTGCCTGCGTCAACGTCATGCCGGTGGCGAACGCCGGAAGTTTCGCCGGAGCCGCGACACTGGCGCCGAGCAGGGTGGTTTCCAGATACGCGGCGTGCTGTGCATCGGCATCGGTGTAGAAGCCGACGAAGGCGTGGCCGGGCACGAGCACGATGAAGCTGCGCAGACCGATGCGCTGCAATAACGAAGCGAGTAGCACGCTGCCGTCGATGCAATTGGCCGAACGATCGACCCAGGTTTTCGAGAGAAAGCGTACGTGCTGGCTGAAAATATGCGGCCCACGCTCGATCGCAGGGTCAGCGCTGGAATAATGAATGCCATGTTCGGCCAGCGCCTGCCAGATGGCCCAGATTTGCCGATACGCCGCCCGCGGATCGGCATCGGCGTAACCGGTGAATTTATCCACAATGCCGCTTTTTTGCGCGGCATCGAGAATGGCGTTGACCGCGACATCGTGTTCGTCGACGTACGCGGCGAAAATCCACGACAGATCCACGCCGTCGCGGCCGTCGCGGACAAAGTACAGGGCTTCGTCGAGCGGCCGCAGACTGACCTTGACTTCACGGCTTTCGGCGTCGCCGCCGTCGCGTTGCAGAGCGAAATCCAGCGGCGTCGTCAGCGGCGTGGCGAGCGCGGACAAGCGCGCTACATTCCAATCCAGCGGCGGGCGCAGTTCATAATCGACACCGGCTTCGGCGAGCGTCGCCGCGAAGCGTTGCGGTGCGCCCAGCGCAGGCGTGCTGATGCGCAGGATCACGTGCTCGCCGGCGCGATGCGCACGCACGCGCACCGCGATCAGGCCGCTGCCGTTGCCGAGGATGTGATCGCGTGCCGGCGAGGTGTCGTGCCGGCGCGCTTGTGACAGTTCGAGTGCCGGGAAAACCTGATTGAACGGCGTGACCCGCACGTTCCAGTCCGTCGCCGCCGGCGAACCGGCCAACGCTACGCGCAAGAACAACAGCAGGCAGGCTGCAAAGCAGAGTCGCATGCGGCATTGTCGCGCATGCCGCTGCGGCAAAGTCAACCGCTCGCGCCAATTGCGCCTTGCCCACGCTGCCGCTATCGTGCGCCTGCGCCGATACGTGTGCTGCCAGGTTCCGGAGTCGCCCCGTGCCATTCAATCGTTTGCTGCCGATGCTCGTGTTTTTCCTTTCTCTGTGGGGTGTCGTCCCGGTCGCCGCTGCAACGCCCGCCGGCGCTTGCGGCAGCCAGGACAAGATTCCCGCCGCGCAACGTCTGAGCAATACCGCGCACTGGACTACCGCGAGCGAGGAAGAAAATTTCGGCTACGACGTTTATCGCGGCGATGCCGAAAACGGGCCGTTCGTCAAGCTGACCAGGCAGCCGATCCTCGGCAACGGCACCACCGAGGAAACGCATCAGTACAAGTACGTCGATGCCGGCATCGATCCCTGCAAGGACTACTGGTACTACGTCGAGTCCATTGCCACCGACGGCACACGCGAGAAATTCACGCCGGTGTTTCATGCGCCGGCCAAGCGACATGTGGCGGACAAAGCCGCGAGTGCCGTCGCGAAGTCCGCCGCACATTGATGCAAGCTATTTCCGCGAAACACGAACTGGCGTGACTTAAAGCCATGCGTCTGCATTACCTCGAACTGATCCTGTTTTCCACCTATGCCGAGCTGCGCGCCGAGCGTGCGCGTTCGTATCTTGGCCTGCTGTGGTGGATCATCGAGCCGGCGATGAACATGGCTACGTACTATTTCGTGTTTGCCGTCGTGCTGAAGACCGCGCAACACGATTATGTGCCGTTCCTGCTTGTCGGCCTGACGTTCTGGCAGTGGTTCAAATCCTGTATCAGTCACGGTGGTCATGCGATCTGGGGGCAGTTGCCGCTGATCCGCCAGGTCAAGCTGCCATCGCAGGTGTTCCCGAGCGTGCAGATTCTTGCCGATACGGTAAAGTTTATTTTTATACTCCTGCTGCTGTTCGTCATCCTGTGGTGCACCGGCTACCCGCCCAATATCACGTATCTCGCGCTGCTGCCGGTGCTGTTGCTGGAACTCGTGTTCGCCGCGGGCGCGGCCTACGTCGTTGGCGCGGTCATGCCGCTGGTGCCGGATCTGCGTTTCGTGATCGAGCAGATTCTGCAGGTCATGATGTTCCTGTCCGGTGTGGTGTTTTCGCTCGACAGCGTGCCCGAATCGATGCGTCGCTGGTTCGCGTTGAACCCGATCGTCGATCTGGTGGATGCGGGCCGCGGAATCCTCATGCACGCGCGCTGGCCGGACTGGTCCGCGCTGGGCCGCGTTGCCCTGATTTCGCTGGCACTCTACGCCTTCGGTGCCTGGCTGATCCAGCACCTGACCCCACGCTACGTGAAGTTGCCGACGTGACATGAGCGATACGATCGTCAATCTGGAAAACGTCGGCGTCGCGTTCAACGCACAACTGCGCATGGGCAGTCCGCGCTTCTGGGCGCTGGAAGATGTCAGCCTGAAGCTCGTGCGCGGCATGCGCCTGGGCGTGATCGGCCGTAACGGTGCCGGTAAAAGTACACTTTTACGCACGATTGCCGGCATCATCACGCCGGATCGCGGACGGGTGATGCGTGCGCCGGTATCGTGCCAATTGCTGTCGCTGACGCTCGGCTTCGTGCCGCATCTTTCCGGGCGCGACAACGCGATCCTGTCGGGCCTGATGCTTGGCCTGCGCCGCCGTGAAATCGTGCGACGCCTGCCGGCGATCCTGGAATTTTCCGAACTCGGCGATTTCTTCACCCAGCCGATTTCCAGCTATTCCACCGGCATGCTTATGCGCCTGGGTTTTTCGGTGGCGATGCAGGTCGAGCCCGACGTGCTGCTAATCGACGAAGTGCTCGCGGTCGGCGACGCCGATTTCCAGGAAAAATCCGGCGCCGCGCTGCGCGAACGCATCCATAGTGGCACGACGGTGGTATTCGTGTCGCATGGCGACAAGCAAATACAAGATGTTTGCGACAGCGCACTGTGGATCGAGCATGGTCGCAGCGTGATGCAGGGCGGCGTCGACGACGTGCTGCGCGCCTATCACGCCGCGCCTGTCGCCAAGTCGGCTTGACGCCGATGACACGGATCAGCGAGGCGCAGCACTACGCCGCCGTCTGGCTCGGCTGGAATGGCCACCGGCTGCGTTGGCGCGTCGATGCGGTACTGGATAATCGTATAGAAGTGGAATTGTGCATTGATGGCGATGCATTCGAACGCAGTGCCTTTGCGGTCGGCGAGTTCGAGCGCGAGTTCGCGTATTCCCCAAGCGGTTGCGAGCAAATCGAGTTTTCGTTGCGGGCCGTCGGCGCGCACATGCTGGCGCCGCCCTGGCGTGTCCGCTTCGGCCATGCCGCGCCGACGAGCGAAGATCAATGGTCCGGCGCGCCGCCGCGAATGCAAACGTTGGCGGATGCGCCGCTGCCGGTGTTTGCCAACTTGGCCGAAGTTCCCGTCGCTGCCATCGTCGTACCGATCTACAACGCGGCGCAATGTGTACAACGCTGCATCGCCGCCGTGCTGCGCTGGACACAGGGGCCGGCGCGCCTGATCCTGATCGACGACGCCAGCGACGACCCCGGCATCGCGCCGCTGCTGGCGCAATACGCCGGACTGCCAGGCGTTACGGTGCTGCGCAATCCACGCAATCTCGGCTACACGCGCACCAGCAATCTCGGCATCGAACTGGCCGGTGGCGCCGATGTCGTTCTGCTCAATGCCGACACCGAAGTTGGGCCGCGCTGGCTCGATCGACTGCGGCTTACGGCCTATGCCGATCCTGCGATCGGCACGGTGACGGCCGTGTCCGACAACGCCGGCGCGTTCAGCGTGCCGGAGCTGGAGCGCTATTGTCCGATTCCATCGCGCTGGACGCTGACGCAGGCACAGCGCGCGCTGTTGCAGCAGGTTGGCGGTTGCCTGCCGGAACTGCCTACCGGCAACGGCTTCTGCATGCATATCAAGCGTGCCATGCTCGATCGCATCGGCATCCTCGACGCCGCGGCCTTTCCGTCCGGCTACGGCGAAGAGAACGATCTGTGCCAGCGCGCCGAACGCGTCGGGTTCCGTCACGTCATCGCCGGTGATGTGTTCGTGCATCACGAACGCAGCGCGAGTTTCGGCGATGCACGCCGCGCCGCACTCGGCGCACAGGGCATGACCGTGCTGCGCGCGCGCTATCCCGACTATGAAGCCAAGGTCGGCGCGACCTTGTATAGTTTTTCCCGGCGCGTGCTCGATTATCGCGTGCGCCGGGTCTATGCCGATCGCGACGGTGTTTACGCGACGTTCCCACCGCGTCCACGCGTGCTGCTGGCCTGTGCCGCAGGGCGTCGCGCCGAAGCGATGGCGCTCGCCGCTGCCTTGAGCGTGCACTTCGATTGCTTGGTCGAAGCCGTCGACGAAAACGCTGCGGATCACTGGCGCGTGTGGCTGGTACGGCGTGCGATCGAACTGGTACACGTGCTCGATGCCGGCGCTGCGCAGGATGCTCTGCGGCGTCAGGCGGACTCGGTCGGCGTGCCGGTACTGGCCGCGCCCGCAGATGCGGCCGCCGTGCTGGCCGGCCGCTATCGCGATTGCTGGCAGGTGCACGCGGGCTTCGCCAGGGCCGCAGCGATGGCTGCGTCGGAGTGAGGCGCGCAGCGATCCGGAAAATCCGCATCATTGCGTGGATTCCAGCGGTTTTGTACCATCGGCTGCGGTACCGGTGTAGCCGCTGCGTTTGCGCAATTCGTGCCCGGTTGTTTCGTCCAGTTGTTTCCTCGAACCTCGCTGCGCGCAATTTCGCGTCCGGCACCCACCCGATCGGATCATGATGCTGCATCGTTTCGCGCGCCCCACATTTTGTCACCTCTGCCTGCTGCTGTTGGCGTCGACCGATGCCTTGGCGTGTTCTGGACGCCTGCATATCGAGGTGCAGAATTCCGCCGTTTACACGCTGGATTACGGCGCGATCGTCGCCACGCAACCGCAGATGAAGGATTGCCCGGGCAGCGATCTCGTGCTGTTCAATCACGGCAAGGAAGTGCCGATCCGGATCAGCCAGACGAGTGACGGCCGATTCGGCCCCGGCAGCCGCATCGTGTGGGTCGGCCAGGCCTTGCACGGCCCGCAAGGCTGGTACGATCCGTACTCGACGGTAAATGTATACATTCTCGCCGCGGCGCCCGGTGCGCACGCGCGCATGCGTGACCTGCCGGCGCCGGCCGCGACCGCGGCAAAATCCGCGACCTTGCATCGGCGCCTGCATTTCGAGCAGGAAAACCTGATGCTGCGGCTCAATGGCAGCGAGATGAAGCCCGGCGACGAACCCGACGTCTGGCAATGGGCCAAACTCACGCCGATCGACCCGCAGCCTTTCGCCTTCGCTTTCGATCTGCCGGATGCAAACCTGCGTGCGGGCAAGGATTCCACGGTTGCGCTCACCCTGAACTTTCGTGGCGTATCCAACGTGATCGCGACGAAAGGCCAGACCAAGCCCGCCGATCATCGCGTCGAAGTGTCGATCAACGGCAAGCTGCTGCAGACTCTGGAGTGGGATGGCCGCAGCGAATTCCGCAAGACGCTGAGCTTGCCCACGGCGCTGCTAAAGGACAAGGCGAATGCGTTGAGTCTGCGCGTGCCGCGGCGGGATGCACCCGACGACCCGAACAACTTCATTGTCGACGTGGTGATGTTCAACTGGATGGAGATTGCGTACCCGATTCACGGCGAGGTTGCCGCCAGCGCGGCGGCCTTCACGGCCACGCCGGAGCTGCCAATCGAACTCAATGATGCCGCCGGCACACCGGAACTGTACGCCGCGGATGGCAGCTATCGCGCTCTGACGGCGATCGGCAAAAGCCGCTATCTTGCCGCCGGCGTGGCAGACAATGTGGATTTATATACTGTCGCCGCCGGACATGCGTCCACTCCGGCGCTGGTGCGAGCCGTCACCGATCGCGATCTGCGCGCTGCCGATCCCGGTTACGATTATCTGATCGTCGCGCATCCGAGCCTGCTCGATGCGATCCAGCCGCTGGCGAAGTATCACCGCGAACACGGCCATCGCGTCGAGGT
The DNA here is from genome assembly GCA_025451955.1 of Rudaea sp. GTDB lineage: Bacteria > Pseudomonadota > Gammaproteobacteria > Xanthomonadales > Rhodanobacteraceae > Rudaea. The sequence goes on from JANWJJ010000115.1 coordinate 10,926, forward strand.
GGTGAATGTCGACGCTGTCTACGATCAATTCAACCATGGCATTGCGCATCCGCGCGCCATCCGCGATCTGGTCGCCTGGGGTACGCAACATTGGAAGATCAAGCCGCGTTATCTGCTGCTGGTCGGCGACGCCAGCACGGATATTCATCACGATGTGCGCAATGGTGCGCTGAACGGATTCTCGTATTCGCTCTCGACGGAACCGCAGCCGAGCCAAGTACTGTCCGGCCCTGGTTTCCAGGAAATGCTGAGCTACGCCTATCCGCAATCGGAGAACCGGGTACCCAACCGTAACCTGATTCCCACCTGGCAATTCCCCAGCACCGAAGGTCAATCCGCGAGCGACAACGATTTCGTCACGATGAAACCGGGCGACTTCCATCCGACGCTGGCGGTCGGGCGTTTCCCCGTAGTCTCACCCGACGAGGTCAAGGCGATTGTCGACAAGACCATCGCCTATCTGTCGAATCCGGAACCGGGTTCGTGGCGGCGCGACGTGACTTTTATCAGCACCAGCGAGGTGGCCTCGTTCAAGCAGGAATCCGACAAGATCGCCGCCAGCCTCGATCGTCAGGGATTCGCCACGAACAACGTCTACACCGATTTCAACGACAAGGACAAGGCGCATTACGAGCAGGCGCGCACCACGTTGCGCAACGACCTGGATGCCGGCAACCTGCTGGTGCATTTCCTTGGTCACGGTGGATCATATATCTGGCGGGTCGGGCCGATGGGCGACTTGTTCTCGCTCGACGACGTGAGCAAACTGACCAATGCCGGGCGCTATCCGATGGTGCTGGCGATGACTTGTTTTTCCGCGCCGTTCGACAATCCTTCCGACGATTCGATCGGCGAGCGCTTCCTGCGCGAGGCCAATCGCGGCGCGATCGCGGTATTCGCGGCGTCGTGGAAGAATTCGCCGAATCCGGAATACTCGAAAGATCTGATCACGCAATTGCTCAAACCCGGCAACGCCATCGGCGACGCCATCGTCGCGGCCAAGGCCAGGATCGCTGATCAGGATTTTGTGGAAATGTATAATCTGCTCGGCGATCCGGCCCTGGTGCTGGCGCGTCCGCGCGGCGAACTGCATTTCATGCGCACGCGCGATCGCTGGAATCCGCAGGTGCTGGTGCGCATTCCCGAAAGCGATTTCGGCGGCGACGTTTACGTGAACTGGATCGACGCGCAAAACCGGATTCTGTCGACGCAGCACTATCAGGCGCGCAACAACCGCTTCGCGCTGACGCCAGTGGACAAGGCTGTGACTCTAAGCGCGTATGTCGTTGATGGCCGTAACGGTTACACCGCTGCCGGCGGCGTGAGCCTGCTCGATCCGCCGAAGCCGGTTGCGCCACCCAAGCCCAAAACCGTGGTCACCGCACCGTCGAGGCCGCGCATTAGTAATCCGCCGCGCGATGCTCACGACACCATCGCCAGCATGGATTTCGAGGAGCCTGCGGCGAAACCGTTACCGCCGGCCGGGTCGCCGTAATCCAGCCATGTCAGAGCGGCGCTTCCATCGCGTTTTCGTCATCGGGGCGTATCTGCCGAACGGTGGCACATGGATGGCCTACCATCTCGGCCGCATTCTCGAACGCGATTTCGGCATTGCCGCCGTCGCGGTGCGTGTGGGCGAGGAGACGCCCGATCATGGCATCCACGATTACGACGTGGCGATGCCGCAGGTGTCGCTGGCGCAAATGGAAAACGACATCCGCGCTGACGATATCCTGATCGTCAATCCGAGTTTTTCGTCGCATCAATTCGGCTGGCGATTGCCGGGTTTCAAGGTTTGCTATGTGCAGGATTTCAAGACGTTTGCCTTGCTCGATCGCAAGTTCGATCATTATGTCGCGGTTGGCGATTTCGTCGGCCGCTTTCTGCGCACCGTGTACGATCTCGATGTCGCCGTTATCCCGCCCTTCATCAACCTCGATAGCCTTCCGGTCACTACTGGCTGGACGCAGCGGCCGCAAAACCTGGTTCAGCCGTATCGCAAGGGCATGGCGGAAATCTGGGATTTGTCCTTTCAGCGTCTGCGCGAGATTTTGGCGGCGCGCGCACCGCATATCGTCCTGGCCGAGCCGATTCCGGGCAGCGGGATTCCGCAGCCGCAGTTGCATGCGCAAATCGGCGCGGCACGGTATTTCCTTACCTTGTCGGCAGCCGAAGGTTTCGGTCTGGTGCCGCTCGAGGCGATGGCGCTGGGTTGCACGGTGGTCGGTTATGACGGTTTCGGCGGACGGCAGTATATGCGGCCAAACGAGAATTGCCTCACCGTGCCGTATCCGCAGATCGAACGGGTGGCCGAGTTGCTGATTGCTGCCGTAGACAATCCTGCGCATAGTGCAGAGCTTGCACGCAGTGGCCGCCAGACTGCCACAAGCTACAACTACGCCACATTTCGGCAGGCCTGGATCGAAGAATTCAGCGCGGCGTTGGGGACTGCGCCGCGCGCCGGATAGACCGCACGGTTTCTACTTCATTACGGTTTATTTCATCACGCCCGGCAACAACGATTGCCAACTCGCGCCGGTATGATTCTTGTGTGCTGCCGCGGCGTCGGTACCGATTGCCGGGTGGGCGTGGTCGGTACGTGCATTGGTCGCATGCATGCCTTCCGCGTGCGTGGCGATTTCCGGACGGCTGTCATGCACGGTTACGGTTTCACGCAGCGGGCCGGTGCTGCCGGAGTCATCCTGAATCGCCTCGCTGGCGACATCGGCACTGGGGTGACTGGCTGTCGGCGCGCTGTCTTCCGGCATCGACATGGCGGGCGCCGCCGCAGCGGCCACGCTGTAGACCGCGGCACCGGAAACGAGCACAACAATGGCGAGAAGTTTGAGCATGGGAACTCCCGGGCGCAACGCAAAAGCTCAGCGGGCCGTGCATAGTCGCACGTCTGTACAATCACCGCCAGCAACCGAGGGCAGCAGTATTCGTGCCATGTGCAATGGCCCTGCGGATGCGCCATCCGCTTGCTGCCGGCATCTGTCCGCGGACACTCGGCGGCCAGTGCGCGGACACGGCTGCGGTCGCCATTGCACCCGGCTACACTGCGGTCTTCGCAACGCAGGCGCTGCATGACGATGGCATACGGGTTTTTGCGCAGCTTGTCCGCACCGGCCGGAGGCGGTGTGTCGTGAGCATCCAGCCTGCCGGCTTGCTTGCCGAGCTATCGGCGCAGCGTGCGATTTCCGGTAGCGAACTGGCACGCCGCCTCGGAGTGACTCGTGCGGCGGTGTGGAAGCAAGTCGAGGCGTTGCGTGCCCTTGGGGCGCCGATCGAAGCGACGGCCGGGCGCGGCTATCGGCTGAGCTGGCCCCTGGAACCGCTGGATGCCGTACGTCTGTGCGCGGAGATCGAGCCGGATCTGCGTCGCCGCCTCGGCGAAATCGATGTGCGCTGGCAAGTCGATTCCACCAACGCTACCCTGCTGCGCCGCGCCGCTGAAGGTGCGTGCGATCTGTCCATTTGTGTTGCCGAAACCCAGAGCGCCGGCCGCGGTCGACGCGGTCGCGATTGGCGGTCGCCGCTGGGTGGAAATGTATATTTTTCCCTGCTCAAGCGATTCACGCACGGCATGGGATCGCTGTCAGGCCTGAGTCTGGCGGTGGCCGTCGCCCTGGTTGAAGCGCTCGCGGACTGCGGCGTTGCCGGCATCGGCCTGAAATGGCCGAACGATGTGCTCGCCGATGGGCGCAAGCTGGCCGGCATCCTGGTTGAACTCGGCGGCGAATTTCTTGGCCCCTGTCATGCCGTGATCGGCATCGGCATTAATCTGCGACTGCCACCCGATCTGCCGATCGAACAACCTTATGCGGCGCTGGCCGAGTTGTGCGCGGGGTCGTCGCCATCGCGGCATCGCCTGATCAGCCGTTTGCTGACACATCTGGTCGCTGCGCTGGATCGCTTTGCCGAAGCAGGATTCGGTGCGTTCCAGGAAGAATACGCGCAGCACGATCTGCTGCGTGGCCGCAGCGTGCGTGTGCAGACGGCTGACGCAATCCGCGAAGGCATTGCCGATGGCGTCGATGCGCGCGGCGCATTGCGCGTGCGGCACGGCGCCGACATTGCGCTCTACGACAGCGCCGAAGTCAAGGTGCGCAGCGCATGAAACTGTTGATCGATCTCGGCAATACGCGCCTGAAATCGGCGTTGTGGGATGGCACACGGCTGGATTCACGGCCGCCCTTGATCCACGGCGGCGGAAACGCGCACAGTCCCGCTGCATTGTGGAAAAATATACCGAACATCGATGCGGTCTGGATCGCCTCGGTGGCGCAACCGACACTGGACGCGGCCTTGGCGGACGCCGTGCGTACGCATTTCGGCATGGATCCGAACTTCGTGCATAGCCGCGCGCAGGCCTGTGGTGTGCGCAATGCTTATGCGCAACCCGAGCGCCTCGGCGTGGATCGTTTCCTTGGCTTGATCGCTGCGCACGCGCACGCGCGTGCGCCGGCCGTGATTGCCGGTTGCGGTACCGCCTTGACGCTCGATGCGCTGGACGCGGACGGCATCCATCTCGGCGGCTTGATCGCGCCGAGTCCGGGCCTGATGCAGGCCGCGTTGCGTGGCAATACCGCGCGGCTTGGCGAGGCGGACGCCGCGCGTATCGTCGAACTGGCCGATAACACGGCCGACGCGGTCGAATCCGGCTCCTGGCTCGCCGCCACAGCGCTGGTCGAGCGCTTCAACACACGCGCCGCGCAGCGTCTTGGCACCGCGCCTGCACTGATTCTGACCGGCGGCGGCGCGGTGCGGCTGACGGGATTGCTCGGATTACCGCATCGTGTCGACACCGATCTCGTATTGCGCGGTCTGGCGCGGTTTGCCGAATCGAGCACCTGAACTGCGCGCAGGCACGCCGGCTCGGCTAGAATTGCCGCTTGCCGAACCGGCGATTCTCCGCCGCCACCAAAACGATTGCGCATGCTCGCTCGGGTGTTGTTCCTGCTGTTGCTGGCGCTGAATATCGGCGTCGGTTGCTGGCTGTATTTCGCGCCGCATCCGCAGGCGCAGGCATTCGCCGCCACCGACCCGGGCGTGACCAAGCTGGTGTTGCTGTCCGAGCGCGAACACGCAGGCGAAGCCAATGCCGCCGAGCTTGCCGCTGCGCCAGAAGCCACGTCCGATCTGCGCAACGACACTTGCGTGAGCATCGGCCCGTTCCCAACCCAGGCCGACATGCGCGCTGCACTCAATGCGCTGACGCCGGTCGTGTCGCGCATCCAGTATCGCGAAGCGCACGCCACGGAAACGCGCGGTTACTGGGTCTATCTGCCGGCGCTTTCCAGTCGCGAACAGGCGCTGTCGGCCGCGCGGCAATTGTCGTCCAAGGGCGTGCGCGATTACTACGTCGTTACCGCCGGCGATCAGCAGAACACGATCTCGCTCGGTTTGTTCCACGATCAGGGCAATGCCGAAAAACGCCGCAACGAAATCGCCGCACTCGGATTCAAGCCCGAGCTGATCGCGCGTACCGAGGAATTGCCGGTGTACTGGGTGGATTTTGCCCAGGATTCGCACAGCCCGGTGAACTGGCGTAGCCGCATCGCCAATCAGCCCGATCTGCGCCAGCAGGCGGTGACGTGTTTTTGATAAACGCGGCAAAGTCCACGTTTATACAATCGATGGTAACCCGGAGATTGCCATGACTGAACAAGTCCGCACTTATGCCGCGTCCACGCCCAGGGCCGTACTCGCCGCCATCGACTGCGCACCCGGCGCACTCGAAAACGATTTCCGCTGACGCCGTGTTCGTGCGAAAATCCCCACCTTGCCGGCATAGCTCAGTTGGTAGAGCAACTGATTTGTAATCAGTAGGTCACGGGTTCGACTCCTGTTGCCGGCACCAGTTAAATCATGAACTTATCTAGTTCTGCCATGTCCACGCCTGCGCCGTAAGGACACTGCAGGGGCAATCGCTCTCAATAATTGGCAATTCTGAAGAGCATGGGCATGGCGACCGTCGAGAAACGCGAACGCGATGGCGGAGCCGTCTACCGAGTCAACAAAAACCCGATCGGTGCGTCCGCACATGCGTGACCACGACGCAGCGCGACCGCTTGCTGCGTAACAAACTTCGATCGCAATTGATCCAAATCAAGAAGGGGTCTCCATTCTTCGGTTACTTTGTAGCGGCAGTGAAGCGGGCCGAGTCAGATTTGGCTAAGCACAAACCGGCATAGGGTTTTATAAATCACTTTCGGAGAGTAAGCACGTGCGTACGACTCCCGCCAACTTCCCAAGTATGCTGACGCGTATGTTGCTGCGCGCAATGGCGCTGATCATCGTCGCGGTTACGCTTTGTCCCGACGACGCTGCTGCCTTACCGACATTCGCTCGTCAAACCGGGCAGAACTGCCAAGCCTGCCATGCCGGCGGGCAGTTTCCGGAGCTCACGCCTTACGGTCGTCTGTTCAAGCTCACAGGCTACACGATCGGCGAACGCACGCTGCCATTCGCGGGGATGGCGGTTGTGAGCGATTCCAGTGTGAGCAACAGATCCAAGAGCGACGATCCGAAGGAGGATTTTCAAAAGAACAATTCGCTTATATTCGCCACGGGGAGCGTATTCGCCGCAGGCAAGATCACGGACAACCTTGGTGCATTTCTGCAGGTAACCTACGACAACTATGCCAGCCAGTCAGCGGACGGCCAATTCCATGGGCATACCAATGCGGACAATATGGACATCCGCTATGCGGATCGCTCAATCGATAACAGTCACGACTGGATCTGGGGCGTCAGTGCCAATAGCAATCCTTCCGTGTCGGACGTATGGAACACCGCCGCAGCGTGGATGCAATACGTGCCGGTGCCGAGTCCCACAAGTAGCAGCTTCATCGACGGAAGCGCGCCGTATCCGGGTTTTGCCGCGGGTAGCAATATCGCGGGCGTCACCGCGTACGCGTTCTGGAATCAAACCTTGTATCTGGAAGCGGGTGGCTACCGTAGCGCCAGTGGCGTCGCGTCCTTTATGAGCGCGGGTATCGCCGACGCCGACAAGACCAAGCTGCAAGGGACCAATCCGTATTGGCGTGCCGCGCTGTCCCACGAGTGGGGGCCAAACAGCATCATGGTCGGCACGTCGGGCATGGTCGCTGATATTTACGACGATCCGCTCGATACCTCGGATCCGACGACAATCCACCATTTTCGGAATATCGGCGTCGACTCGCAGTATCAGTACCTGCTTGATCCACACACGGTCACGGTGCAGTTCGCATACACGCGCGACAATCAGCGTATTCCGGCCTTTCTGGCAAATCAACCGGTCCAGGATGCCAACGGGAATCCCTTGCCCAACACCAATTCGACCGACACGACGAACGTGTTTCGTGCCAAGGCGAGCTATATCTACGAGGCCAAGTACGGAACCAGCCTAGGTTTTTTCAACCAGACCGGAACCACCGACTCGGCGCTGTACGATCCCACCCGCGTGTACGGCAATATTTCGGGTAACCCGGCGGTGCGCGGCTGGACCTCCGAAGTGTTCTGGACTCCGGTGCAAAATGTGCGCATTGGTCTGCAATTCACCGCATATGACAAGTACAACGGCGCATCGCACAACTACGACGGATCTGGGCGCAATGCCAGCGACAACAACTCGCTGTTCTTCTACGTTTGGGGAGCGTATTGAGCTTGCGCTGCAGTGGATCGAGCATCTGATGGTTGGCGGTCTTTGGAGAACGGTATGTACAAAGTACGAGTGACAATGTTGGCGCTGATGGCAAGCCTGGCGACAGGTTGCGCAAACGAACCGCGCTCGCGTGATACCGCCAATCCCAACGTGTCCGGCGAGACACTCGCGCTGCAGGTTTGCTCGAATTGTCACGGTGCGACCGGAAATTCAACTTCGCCCCAATTTCCAAACCTCGCCGCACAGCAGGAAGCGTATATCGTCGCGCAACTCGGTGCGTTCAAGGCACACAGCCGTCAGGACCCACCGGGTCCAGAGTACATGTGGGGCCTGAGTCGCAGTCTCACCGAAAAGCAGATTCAGGAATTGGCTTCGCATTTTGCCGCTCAGAAGCCCGAGCGCCAACTCGTCGAGGGCAGGCCCGAGCGCATTGAAGCGGGCAAAGCTATTTTCACCGGCGGTATCCCGGACAAAGGCATTCCTCCGTGCGCCAGTTGTCACGGTCCCGAGGGCAAAGGCAACGCGACTTTCCCGCGCCTCGCAGGTCAGCACGTCGACTATCTGGTCAAGCAGCTGGCCGGCTTTCAACGAACCAACGATCGCCCATCGGCCACCTTAATGAAGACCGTGGCACACGACCTCTCTCACGAGAACATCGTGAATGTAGCCGACTACCTGCAGGCGATGCCGAATCACCAGGAACGATAGCGCGGCATGGCACGTGTGACGCCCCTAGAGGGAGAGACTGTCTGAGCTTGCCACCGCTCTGCATTCGCCGAAGGCGCTGCGAACCCTTTGCTTTTACGCCGCGATACAGTCACGGTAACCGTGGATTGCGGAGCAACGGATTCTGTCTGCGCGGGATGACGGCTTATTCAGCGGTTCCCCGGCGATGCAATGTCGTGAGTCATCGCAGCGCCGCCGATCCAGGTCGCGTGGACATTCAAATCGTCGTCCAGTTCGACCAGATCGGCTGCGTAGCCGGGAGCGATGCGGCCGTGATGATCGTCAATCCCGAGAAATGCCGCGGGGTAGGCCGACGCCATGCGCAGCGCTTCCGCAAGGGGAATATGCAGCATCGCCACGGCATTGCGCACGGCGGTGGCCATGTCGAGTGCGGAACCTGCCAGAGTGCCTTGCGCGTTCGTGCAGACGCCGTCGCGGCAGGTGATGACTTCGTTGTTGAGCAAAAACTCCGTCTGCGTGGAACCCACCGGCGGCATCGCGTCGGTGACCAGGAAAATCTTGCCTTGCGGTTTGGCCGCGAGCGCGATGCGCAGCGCGGCCGGATGCACGTGATGGCCGTCGACGATGATGCCGCACCAACTCACAACGTCTTCGAGCGCGGCGCCGACGACGCCCGGCTCGCGGCTGCCCAGCGGCGACATCGCATTGTATAAATGGGTAAAACCGCGCAGGCCGGCATCGAGCGCGGCGCGTGTCTGCGCGTAATTCGCGGTCGTGTGTCCGGCAGCAAGCACGATGCCGCGTGCGGCGAGTTTGCGCAGAATTTCCGGTGCGACGACTTCGGGGGCAAGCGTGAGCAGGGTTTTTCCCGCACCAAGCGAAGCAATGTGTTCGATGTCCGCTGCTTCGGGCGAGCAAAATTTTTCCGCATCGTGGATGCCTTTGCGTTGCGGCGAAAGAAACGGACCTTCCAGATGGATGCCGAGCACGCCGGGAACGCCTTGCGCAATCGCCGCGGTTGTCGCGTCGATTGCCGCGCGCATCGTTTCACGGTCGTCGCTGATCAGCGTCGGCAGCAGCCCAGTCGTGCCGAAGCGGCGGTGCGCCGCGGCGATGCAGCGGATCGTTTCCACATTGGGCGCGTCGTTGAACAGCACGCCGCCGCCGCCATTGACCTGGCAGTCGATAAAACCGGGAGCGAGCATTTTTCCGCCGAGGTCGTATTCGCGCGCCGCGCGCGCACGCGCATCGGTGCGCGGGACGACAGCGGCGATTCGCGGGCCATCGATCAACACCGTCAGGTCATCGGAAAATCCGTTGTCGGTCAGCACGCGGCCGTTGACCAGGGCCGTGATGGTCATAGGGTTTCCGTGACTTTGCGCAAATGCGGCGGCACGTCTGGATTGCGTCCGCGCTTGAGCGCCAGCGCATTCGCGGCGCGGTAGAAACTCTGGATCGCGAGCAATGGCGTGCAGGCGGGATGCGACGTTGCCGCGACCGGAAGCATGTCCGCCCCACCGTCGGGCGCGGCAAACCAGACGCGTGCGCCGCGTTGGCGGAATTCCTGCGCCAATGCGAGCGTGCCATCCCTGGTGTCGTCGCGCTGGGCAAAAAACAGTACCGGAAAATCCACGTCGACCAGTGCCATCGGGCCGTGCCTGACCTCGGCGGCGCTGAAGGCTTCGGCATGCAGACCGCAGGTTTCCTTGAACTTGAGCGCCGCTTCCAGTGCCGCGCCGAAGCCGAAGCCGCGACCGATCACGAACAGGTTGCGCGCATCGACCAGGCCTTCGGTCAGCGGCGTCCAGTCCAGTGGCCAACCCGCATGCAGCGCTTCCGGCACGGCAAACAGCGCATCAAGAAGGGCCGTATCCTCGCGCCAACGTGCAGCAATGTGGAGAATGGCAGAAAGCGCACAAATATAGCTTTTGGTTGCAGCGACGCTCAGTTCGGATCCCGCGTGCAGCGCAATCACGTTGTCGGCGACCGACGCGAGCGGCGAATCGGCGACGTTCACCAACGCGACCACATGAGCGCCGGCGGCCTTCGCGGCGGCGGCCTGAGCGACCAGATCAGGGCTGCGGCCGGATTGTGATATCGCCAGAAACAATGCGCCGTCGAAGTTCTGGCGCGCGGCGTACACCGAGCTTACCGATGGCGATGCCGACGCGGTAAACAGTCCGATCTGGGTTTCGAGTACGTATTTGGCGAAGGTCGCCGCGTGGTCGGAGCTGCCACGCGCACTGGTGACGATGAAGCGCGGCGGACGTCGGCGCAGCGCCAGCGTCAATTGTGTGATCGCCGCATCGTTCGCCGCGAGCTGGCGCGCGACCGCGGCCTCGGCCTCGTGCGCCTCCCGATACATCAATGTTGTTTCAGGTTCGATCCGGGTATCGGCTTGCATGGTGGACTCAGTCGTCATGGAGTTCGGCGACGAAATCGTAGGCGTCGCCGCGGTAGAGGGAGCGGGTGAATTCGACCACGCGGCCGTCGTCCAGAAAGGCGCGACGTTCGATCGCCAGCGCGGGACTGCCGATCGGTAGATGCAGCAACTTCGCCTGTTCGGCATCGAGTGCGACTGCACGCAGGCGTTGCAGCGCGCGCGTCGGCCGGCAACCGAGGCGTTCGAGGGTCGCGTACAGCGACAGCTTGACTGCGCGCGGGTCGCGCAGCAGCGACAGCGGCACCACGGTGTCTTCCAGCGCCAGCGGTTTGTCGGCGGCAAAACGCAGGCGGCGCAGGCGCACGACACGCGCGCCGGGCGACAGGTGCAAGGCCAGCGCTTCTTCCGGCGAAACTTCGCCGGTGCCGCGCTCGAGAAATTTCACCCGAGGTTTGAGCCCGCGTACGCGCAGGTCTTCGGTGAATCCGGTCAGTTTGGAAAACGATTTCACGATGCGTTCGGCGACAAATGTGCCTGCGCCGTGGCGTTGCGTGAGCAAGCCGTCATCGGCAAGTCCGGCGATGGCCTTGCGTATCGTGACGCGCGACAACGACAGCAATTGGGCCAACTCGCGCTCGCTCGGCAGGGCGTGACCTGGTTCGAGACTGCCGGTCTCGATCACTTTTTGCAACGCGTGGCGCAGGCGGACATATGCCAGCGTGCGTTTGCCACGGTCGTCGCGGCCAAGCCTGCGGTATTCCTTGAGCAATTCGGCGTCCATGTTTGAAAGATACCAATTAAATACCAGTCAGACAAGATATTCTGCATAAATCCTTGTAAGCCCGCGAAACTATCGAGTGCTGGCGTATTTTGGTATGCAAGTGGTATCTTGCCACCGTCCGCGTGGCAGATTCGATGAGGTGAACGTGAGCGCACAGGTACAGCCAGTTGAGGTATTCGACCTGGTGATTTTCGGCGGCACCGGCGATCTGGCGTTGCGCAAGCTGCTGCCGGCGCTGTTCCACCGTTTCGCGGACGGCCAGATTGCACCGGGCAGCCGGGTCATCGGCATTGCGCGCGATGCGCTCGACGATGGTGATTATCGCGAACGCGTGCGTGCGGCGCTGGAACGATCGCTGACCGGCGAGGCGCATGCAGCGGCAGATATCAATCGTTTCCTCGAACTCGTTGCCTATCGCGCACTGGATGCCACGCGCGATGCCGGATGGAGCGATCTCTCGGCGCTTTTCGCCGGCGGCAGCGAACGTGTGCGCGTGTTTTATCTGGCCACCGGCGCCGATGTATTCATTCCAATCTGCGAACGCCTGCGCGCGCTGGGATTGACCCAAGGCAAGGTGCGCGTGGTGATCGAGAAACCGATCGGCAGCGATCTGCGCACCGCCGCGGCGATCACCGATGCGGTCGGCCGTTCCTTTGCCGAGCGTCAGACCTTTCGCATCGATCACTACCTCGGCAAGGAGACTGTGCAGAATCTGCTCGCGCTGCGTTTCGGCAACGCGCTGTTCGAGCCGCTATGGCGCGCCGAGCATATCGATCACGTACAGATCACGGTTGCCGAAACCATCGGCGTCGAGCGCCGCGCCGCCTACTATGCCGGCGCCGGTGCATTGCGCGACATGGTGCAGAATCATCTGCTGCAATTGCTGTGCATGGTGGCGATGGAACCGCCGGCATCGCTGGAACCCGATGCCGTCCGCGACGAAAAACTCAAAGTCCTGCGTGCGTTGCGGCCGATCGATGCGCATAACGCGGATCAGTTCAGTGTGCGCGGACAATATCGCGCGGGTGCTTCGGAAAACGGCCCGGTGCCGGGTTATCTCGAAGAATCCGGACGCGGCGACGCGCATACCGACACCTTCGTTGCGCTCAAGGCCGAAGTCGCCAACTGGCGTTGGGCCGGTGTGCCGTTCTATCTGCGCACGGGCAAGCGTCTGGCGCAGCGCGTTTCCGAAATCGTGATAGCGTTCCGCGCCATCCCGCATTCGATCTTCGCATCCGTCGCGGGGCCGATCGCGCCGAACAAACTGGTGCTGCGCCTGCAGCCAGACGAAGGCGTGAAGCTGTGGCTGATGATCAAGTATCCCGGTCCCGGCGGCCTGCGCTTGCGCCGCGTGCCGCTGGACATGAGCTTTGCGCAAGCGTTCGGCGTACGCAATTCCGACGCCTACGAACGCCTGCTGATGGACGTGGTGCGCGGCAATCCGACCCTGTTCATGCGCCGCGACGAAGTCGAAGCCGCGTGGCAGTGGATCGATCCGATCCTCGCCGCCTGGACTGCCAGCGACGATCTGCCGAAAGCCTATACCGCCGGCACCTGGGGGCCGAGTGCGGCGGTGGCCCTGATCGAACGCGACGGCCGCACCTGGCACGAGGACGAAGATTGACGTGGGCATCGCGTTGATCGAGCGCGACTATGCCGATGCCGATGCGCTGGCGCGGGCGTTGGCGCAGGCCGTTGCCGGCGATTTGCGCGCCGGCATCGCGGCGCGCGGCGGCGCTTTGTTGGCGCTTTCTGGCGGCACTACGCCACGCCGATTTCTCGACAGGCTGGGGCGTCAGACAGTCGACTGGGCGCGAGTGACGATCACGTTGACCGACGAACGCTGCGTACCGCCGGGCGATGCGCGATCCAATCAACGTCTGTTGCGCGAAACCCTGTTGCGTGGCGCGGCAGCGGCGGCGCGTTTCGTGCCACTCGATACCGCGGCACCGAACCGGGAAATAGCATTCGCGACAATTGCGGCAAATGTCGCAAAGTTGCCTTTGCCATTCGACGCGGTCGTGCTCGGCATGGGCACGGACGGCCATTGTGCTTCATTGTTCGCCGATGGTGATCGTATCGATGCGGCCTTGCGGTCCGATGGCATCGAGCGCATCGTGCCGATGTACTCGCCCAGTGCGGGCGAGCCGCGTGTGACGCTGAGCCTGAGCGCGCTCTTGGCTACGCGCGCGCTGTATCTGCATATCGAAGGCGACACGAAACGAAATCTGCTGACCCGCATCGTCCGCGGCGAAGCACCGTTCACGAGCGCGCCGATTGCGGCGGTGCTGAGCCAGAGCGCCGTGACCCCGGTGCGGTTCTGGTGTCCATGAGAAAACGAGCATCGCCGCGGAGAACGCCATGAAACTGAATCCTGCCATCGCCACCGTCACGGCGCGCATCATCGAACGCAGCCGCGCATCGCGCTCACGTTATCTGGCGAAGATTGACGCCGCGCGCGGCGACGGCGCGCATCGCCGGCATCTGTCGTGCAGCAATCTGGCGCATGGCTTCGCGGCCTGCGGCAGTGCGGACAAGGCCGCGATCCGCGGCGGCGGCGTGCCGAATCTCGGTATCGTCACCGCCTACAACGACATGCTCTCGGCGCATCAGCCCTACGAGCGGTTTCCGCCCTTGATCCGTGAAGCGGCGCGGCAGGTCGGCGCCACCGCGCAAGTTGCCGGCGGCGTCGCCGCCATGTGCGATGGCGTCACCCAGGGTCGCGGTGGCATGGAGTTGTCGCTGTTTTCGCGCGACGTGATCGCGCTGTCGGCCGTGGTTGCGCTGTCGCACGACATGTTCGACGCCGCGCTGTACCTCGGCATCTGCGACAAGATCGTGCCCGGCCTGCTGATTGCGGCGCTGACATTCGGCCATCTGCCGGCGGTGTTCGTGCCCGCGGGTCCGATGCCCAGCGGTATCAGCAATGAGGAAAAATCCAGAATCAGACAATTATACGCCGAGGGCAAAACCACTCGTGCCGAGTTGCTCGACGTCGAGGCCAAGGCGTATCACGCGCCCGGCACCTGCACGTTTTACGGTACGGCCAATTCCAATCAGATGCTGATGGAGATCATGGGCCTGCATCTGCCCGGCGCGAGCTTCGTCAATCCGAACACGCCGCTGCGCGACGCGTTGACTGCCGAGGCGGTGCGGCATGCTGCGGCGATCACCACGCTCGGCCGGGACTATCGTCCGGTCGGACGCATCATCGACGAACGTGCAATCGTCAACGGCGTGATCGGTCTGCATGCGACCGGCGGTTCGACCAATCATCTATTGCACATGGTGGCGATTGCGCGCGCCGCCGGTATCGACCTGCGCTGGGAGGATTTCGAGGCGCTCTCGGGCGTCGTCCCGCTGCTGGCACGTGTCTATCCGAATGGCAGCGCCGACGTGAATCAGGTCCACGCCGCGGGCGGCATGGGTTTCCTGATCGCGCAATTGCTCGATGCCGGCTTGCTGCATGCCGACGTGAACACCATCTACGGATCGGGGTTGGACGCCTATTGTATCGACGCACATCTTGGCGCGGACAGTGGCGTCGAGCGCGTGCGCGCACCGGCGCAAAGCCGCGACGTATCGGTGCTGCGGCCGGTGTCCGATCCGTTCCGTACCGATGGCGGCCTGCGTCTGCTCACCGGCAATCTCGGCCGCGCCACGATCAAGGTATCCTCGGTACCGGAAGATCGCATGGTCGTCGAAGCGCCGGCCATCGTGTTCGATGAACAGCAACAGGTGCAGGCGGCGTTCGCGCGCGGCGAGCTGGACCGCGATTTCATTGCCGTCGTGCGTTTCCAGGGACCGCGCGCGAACGGCATGCCGGAATTGCACAAGCTCACGCCGGTGCTGAGCGTGCTGCAGAACCGCGGTCGTCGCGTCGCCCTGGTCACGGACGGGCGCATGTCGGGCGCTTCCGGGCGCGTGCCGGCGGCGATCCACGTCACCCCGGAGGCCATCGCCGGCGGCGCGATTGCGCAGATCCACGATGGCGACATCATCCGCGTCGATGCCATTGCCGGCACGCTGAGTATAAAAGTGGACGACGCGATCTTGCAGGCGCGCGAGCCTGCCGTCGCCAATCTTGAAAGTCATCACGTCGGTCTGGGTCGCGAGTTGTTCGCACGCTTCCGCGACGTCGTCGGTAGTGCCGATACCGGCGCCAGCGTATTCGGAGATTTTTCATGAGCGCAACGATGTTGCAACGGCAGAGAACGCTGGAAACAATTCTGCGGCTGGCGCCGGTGGTGGCCGTGGTCACGATCGACGACGCGCGGCACGCCGCGCCGCTGGCGCGCGCCTTGGTCGCCGGCGGCATCCGTGCGATCGAGATCACCCTACGCACGCCGGCGGCGCTCGACGCGATACGCAGGATCGCCGCCGAGGTCGAGGATGTCGCGATCGGCGCCGGTACCGTGCTCGGCGCAGACGACCTGCGCGTTGCCGAGGACGCCGGCGCGAAATTTGGTGTCTCGCCTGGCGCATCGCCGACACTACTCGACGCAGTGGAAAAATCCACTTTGCCGTTTTTGCCCGGCGCATCTTCGGCGAGCGAAGCGATGACATTGCGCGAACGCGGATTCAAGCTGCAAAAGTTTTTTCCGGCAGCGCAAGCCGGCGGCGCGGACTATCTGCGTGCGCTTGCCGGACCCTTGGCCGATGTCGGCTTTTGTCCGACCGGCGGTATTCGTGCGGCAAATGCGGCGGCGTATCTGGCCTTGCCGAACGTGGTGTGCGTTGGCGGTTCGTGGTTGAGTCCGCCTGAAATGCTGCGCGCAGCGGACTGGCCGGCGATCACGGCACTGGCGCGCGTCGCGGCGGCCTTGCCACGCAATGGCAGATGATTTCAGGCCGCCGGCGGACGCAGGCGCGCGGTGGAATCGCGGATCACGAGTTGCGGGCTGAAACCCTTGTTGTGCACCGGCGCGGCGCCAGCGTCGGCGCCATGCTCGAGCGTGGCGATCAACAGCAGGGTAGCGTGGCGCGCGATTTCCTCGGTGGCCTGCTTGGCCGTGGTCAAGGCCGGCCAGGACTGCTTCGAGAATGGGCTGTCCTCGAAACCGGCGATCGACAGGTCGTAGGGTATGTCCATGCCACTCGCTTTCGCGGCCGCGAGCACGCCAGCGGCGATCTCGTCGTTGGATCCGAAGATGGCGGTGGGGCGATCCTTGAGTGCAAATAATTTGC
>JANWJJ010000116.1 GCA_025451955.1 Rudaea sp.
ACGGCGCCTACATCGCCGGGCATTCGGATCTGGCCGGGTTCGCGCGCCACGAACAGCAAGTGCTGGCGGTGCTGCTGCGCTGCCAGCGGCGCAAGCCCGATGTGGCCGCCGTGCGCGCGCTGCCCGAACGCCTGCGCCTGCCGGCAGCGCACATCATCGCCCTGCTGCGTCTGGCGGTGCTGTTGCAACGCTCGCGCGAACTGGCGGCATCGCCACCGGCGACGCTGCGCGCCGATGACCAGACCCTGCAGCTTGCCTTGCCCCGCGCCTGGCTGGACGCGCATCCACTGACCGGTGCGGACCTGGAGCAGGAACGCAGCTACCTGAAATCGCTGGACATCAAACTGCATATCGCCGCGGCCTAACGCGAAATTCGCGCACTTGCGCGCCTGTTTGCGTATCATGCGATTTCCATTTTTCAGCCATCGGAGCCAGCCATGCTCAAACACCTGATCTGTGCACTCGCCCTGATCGTTCCTGCTGCCGCGTTCGCCGTCGCGCCTGCCGCGAAACCGGCCGCAAAATCCGCCGAACCGGCCAAGATCGATGCGGCGGCGCCTGCCCACGCCGCCAATCCCAAGGTGCTGCTGCACACCAGCATGGGCGATATCACGCTGGAGCTGTATCCGGACAAGGCGCCGAAAACGGTCGAGAACTTCCTGCAATACGTCAAGGAAGGTTTCTACGACGGCACCGTGTTCCACCGCGTCATCAACAACTTCATGATCCAGGGCGGCGGCTGGACGAAGGATTTGCAGCGCAAGCATCCGCACGCGCCGATCCGCAACGAAGCCAACAACGGACTGTCCAACCTGCTCGGCACGGTCGCGATGGCGCGCACCGCCGATCCGAATTCGGCGGCGGCGGAGTTCTTCATCAACGTCGTCGACAACAAGCGTCTGGATTACGTCGCCGACGCGAACGGCCCGGTGTCGTGGGGTTATGCCGTGTTCGGCAAGGTCGTCGCTGGCATGGACGTGGTGGACAAGATCAAGGCCGTGGAAACCGGCCCGCAGGGCCCGTTCGTCAGCGACGTGCCGAAAACGCCGATCGTGATCGAGAAGGTCAGCGTGGTGCAGTAATCGCGTTCCGGCGTGCGCAAACCGCGCGCCGGTTCCACTGGGCATGCCTACGCTCTTCATCTCCGACCTGCATCTGGACGAATCGCGGCCGCATCTCGTCGACGCGTTCGAGGAATTGTTCGCCTTTGAGGCGCGCGGCGCGCAGGCGCTGTACATCCTCGGCGACCTGTTCGAAAGCTACATCGGCGATGACGACGACGCGCCGCTGAACGCGCGCGTGGCGCACGCCACACGCAAGCTACGCGACGCAGGCGTGCCGGTGTACTTCATGCACGGCAACCGCGATTTTCTGCTCGGCGAAGATTACGCCGCGCGCGCCGGCATGACCTTGCTCGCCGATCCTGTAGTCATCGAACTCGCGGGCGAGCGCGTACTGCTGATGCACGGCGACACCCTGTGCACCGACGATGCGGCGTATCTGAAATTCCGTGCGCTGGTGCGCGACCCGGCATGGCAACGCGCGTTTCTCGCCAGGCCATTGGCCGAGCGCCGCGCCTTTGCCGCGCAGGCGCGCGGGGAAAGCCGCAAACATACTGCGATGGCCAAACCGGAAATCATGGACGTCAATCAGTCCGCAGTCGAAGCGGCCATGCGCGCGCACGGCGTGCACCGACTGATCCACGGCCACACCCACCGCCCCACCACACATCACTTCGATGTGGACGGGATGAACGCCGAGCGCATCGTGCTCGGCGATTGGTACGAGCAAAGTTCTGTGACGGTGATAGGGACATAACTGCTGCTACGTCCCAATCATCCTCCGGGAGTGCCTATTTCAGCGGTACCGTGCCGACCGGCGTACCGTCGTTGCCGTTATTGTTGAAAATGCGGTTGTCCCCAAACGAACTAACCGAACCGCTTATGCCAGAGCCGTTTCCGGTAATTGTCGATCGGGAAATCACAATCGACGCAACGGCTCCGGCGGTCGAAACACCCGTTACCGAATTGCCGGAAACAATGGAGTCGTCCAAAGCTATCTGTGCTGTCGCCGATGAACTAATGGCTCTTACCCCGTAATAGTTGTAGGCCACCGTCGAGTTCCGAATGGAGACAATACCGTTGGTCACCAATACTCCCATGCCACCGTTTTCGACAATGCGCACGCGGTCCAAGGTAACGCTTGGCGCGGATCCGGTGGGTGCTACAAAGACTGCCGGCCCCGCGGAGGTGTTCTTGTCTATCGTTGTATCCGTAACCACGAGTTGCGATGGCGCGGGAGTCGCCATATTGATGCCGCTGGTTGTGAACGCCTGAATCACGCAACGCTCAACCACCAATTTTCCGCCACTGGTGAAATTGATGCCATTGATGCCGGTTCCCAGTCCCTCGATGGTCAGACCACGGAGAATGACCTGATCCGTCGGTTGTGCGGCGACGATGATGCCATTGGTTCCGGACACGAGCACGCTGGCTACCGTGCCGACCGCCTCGATCGTGATGGATTTGGTGATCGTAACGGCACCGAAGCCGCCTGGGTCGAGCGCATCGATGGTGCCCCCGGGCGCGGTCTTGGAAATCGCACCGGCAAAGGTCTTGCACGGAGCGGTCCGGCTGCACGGGTTGACATCGTCGCCGACCCCGGACACCCATGTCCGTGTCGCCTGGGCAAACGCCGTGGAGCTTGCGAACAGGATCAACAATCCTGCCACGAAATATCGAATGAGCCGTTCTGTGCGCATGACCGTCCCCTTTGGATTTGTGGGCCACTATCGTCCTACCCCGGCGGATCGAATACAAGGCCCCGGCGGTCATGGCATTGGCCTGCACGAACGCGTTAGCTTTAACCAGAACGCTTACCTGGCCTTGACCGGCTGCGGCCCGCTCAACTGCTGCTTGGTGCCGTCGCGATTGAGCATGCCGATGTAGTACCAGTAGGTCTTGCCCGCGGTCGCCGAATCGTCGCGCCAGGCATAGGTCGAGGTCACGCCGTCGCCCTTGTTCTCGCCGACGCGCACGATGTCCTTGTTCACGCGCAGGAACGGCCCGTTTTCGCCGTCGCCGCGATAGATCAGATAACCGTACATATTGTTTTCGTTGGATACCTGCCACTTGAGCAGCGGACCGTGGCCGGGTGGATCGGAGGCCGGCGGCGGCGCGGCTGTTGTGGATTTTTGCAACGCCGATTTCAGATCCAGCGGTGCGGGTTCCGTACTGGACTTACCGTTGTTCTGCATCGCCTCGTCGAGCGAATGCACCTTCACGCTTTCCGGCAGATACAAGCCGCCCAGGTCGATGGGCAACTCATGATGAAAGTCCGGCAACTCGACCAGCAGCTTGCCCTGCACGCGGCCGCCGGGCTGATCGTCCGCCACTTTCACGCTGACCTGCGCGCATCCCGTCGCACCGCCGACGCAAGCCTCTTTCGTCACCGTCGCCTTGATGCCTTCAAGCGAGACCTTGCCGAGCTTCACCGGCTTTCCGTCGCGGCTTTTCAACTGCACCACGAACGGCAACTTGGTCGTGCGGAACACGCCCATTTCGACCGGATTGGCTGAAGGAATCACCTCGCCGTGGATGTCGGCGGTGACCGCGATCCACGCCTGAGGCTGCACCGCGGAATTCAGCGCCACCTTGACGAAACCGTCGTGACGGCCCCAGCTCGCGGCAGGATTGCCGGCGATGGAAACCGTGTGCCCGTCAGGCAGGATTTTCGCCGTGGCGAAATCCGGTACCTCGACGATGCGCGCGATGTGGAAATCCGGCACCTCGCGGCTGGATAGTTTCACCGTCTTCACGGGCGCCGCGGCATTGGTGTTGACTGTGCCCAACTCCGCTTTGGGTTCGGAATCGTCCAGCACCGACAATCCGAACAGGTGTACCAGCGCCTGCACGCGTGGGCGCTTGGCGATGTCGGTATCGATGTTGAAGATGTGGCGATGATCGCCGGCGTCCATGCCGCTGAACACCGTCACCGGAATGTTGACGCTGGATTTCGGCACGACCGTCGCAGGCAGCTTGAATTCGCCCACGCCATCCTTGTCGTAGGCCGGCGTCACGGCAAAAATCTTCACCGGCTTGTCGCCGACGTTGGTGAACAGGATCGTGGAATGGCCGGTATTGGTCTGGTAGATCTCGCCCACGTCCTGCGCCTCGAACGAAACCTGCGCGAATGCGGATGCGGCGATCAGGGACAACGAAACGGCCAATACGGCTTTCAGCATGACAGGACTCCTGAGCTTTTGCGGAATTTTTAAGGTTGGCCGATCAAGGCGATGGCCAGTCGACGTACGGTCGCCAATTCCGCCGCGGTAGCCCGACCTTTGCGCGACGCAGCGCGGGTACGCCAATCGAGACTTTTCACTTGATCCGCCAGCACCACGCCGTTGCGCACACCGGCAATAGGAACTTCGAAAGGATAGCCCTTGATCTTTGTCGTCATCGGGCAACATAGCATCAGACTTGTCTTGCCGTTGTATGCAGCCGGACTCAACACCAAGGCAGGTCTGTGCCCGGCTTGCTCGCGCCCACTTTGCGGGTCAAAACGCAGCCACACCACGTCGCCGGCATCAGGCACAAAACGGGGCATGCTTACAGCATTTCCCTGCCAACCGGCGCGCCGAAGTCCGCTTCATCGTGGAGGTTGTCGGGCACGATGCGCGCGAGCAGCGAATCCAGCGAAACCGCTTCGTCGCGAACCGGATCGATCACGATGCGGCCGCCTTCTTCGCGTATATCCACCGGCGCATCCACGCGCAGATTGGCCGCCGCGAGAACCGCAGCAGGGATGCGCAAGGATGCACTGTTGCCCCACTTCCTGATTTCGGTACGCATGTCAGTCGCCTCAATGCACTGTATCTACATCGTAGATACTATGGGGGCGAAACCGCAATGTCAATTCCGGGCTCGACCCATTCCGCGTCGGTGCACATGCCTCGCGCCTGCGCTTCGCTCAGGACGGCATCAAGGCCGGATGTTTGATTCACATAGCCCGCATCCAATTGCCGTGCGACCCCAACGGTCAGCTTCGCGTATTTTGCCTTGAACCAGACTGCGTGGAAAATCGCCGAGTTTGTACTCGGGCGAAGCGTGCATTCATCTCGCTTATTCTTTTTCATGGCGAAGAGTAAAGCGCCAGAACTTTGACGCCCTGCTCAACACCCCCCAAAAAAACAAACCCCGCACGCGGCGGGGTTTGGAAGGTGTTGCTGTTGGTGTTACTTAGTTCACGGAGAACTTTTGCAGCTTGACCGGAAGGGTGCCGGAAACTACCAAGGAGTACGGGCCGCAACCGGGGTTGGCGATGTTATCCGCTCCACTATCACCCACGACAATGTAATAAGTGCCAGCCGCCTTATTCGCAGTAAGGCTGCCACTCACGGTTGCGCCCTGCGCTACAGCTTGTTGCGAAACCAAGCAAGCCTGAGTATTACCGCATGTTCCGGTAGTTGGCGTAGAATTAAGTACGTACAATCCCGGCTCAAACGGGCAATTGTTGGTCGTCGGATCGCACGCACTCGTTGCGCCCGAACCCGTGGACTGCAATGAGAAGGATACGCTATTCGTTGCACCCAATTGCAGTGCGTAAACTACTTCGCCTGCTCCATTCAAGGGTGTACCGCCACCACAAACAGTAGGAACTGCAGTACTGGCCGCGACGCCCCCTGGGCACGTATTGCCGGTGATCGTTCCTGGTGCGCTGATTGTCGATACCGCATCCGCAGCGCAGGTCTGTGCAACTACTGAGCCGGCCCAGCAACAGGCGGTCAACGACAAGGCAAGAAAGGCAAGATTTTTCATTGTCAAACTCCGATTGAATCCCTGTTATTGGCCGATAAAGGTTTGGCGACGAGAATCGAATTCGTCGAAGGCGAAGGTGGACGAATTAGTTGTCGAATCGAGTTGAAGCGTATTGTTCGGTCCAAAAATGCCAAGGTTGGCAAACTTGACACCCGTCCACCCCGTAACACCGTTCGGATCAAAGCTGTTACCCAATAGATTGTACTTCGAGGTCGGCGACGTCTCAGTCGAACTAGCCGCAGCACCAGTTACCCAAGCACAGAACGATCCGTTGGTGCTACCAGATTCGCAAGCACTTTGCTGAGTCGCTCCGGGATATGTATTGTAATCAAACTCAATGCGATTGGCGCCAGATGGCGTTGGTACGGCTACGGTGAGACTTTTAATTTGTCCACCAGCGCCGGAATCTGCGACAAGGAAGCGCAACGCCAATGGATTACCGCTAATCAAATACACTCTGACGACCGCAGCATTTCGACCTGCGGGGGCGGTACTGGCATTGGCAGACATTAACAAAAGAGTCTCTCCACCTACCGTCGAAAATGCAGAATTCAGACCAGAAAAATCTACATAGAAACGCGCGCGATAACGCTGCTCGTTATTCGGCGACTGATCTTGTACAAACGACGTGGCGTTGCCGGGCAATACACCACTAATCGGACTAAACCCCACCACCATCTTGCAGTTGGTGCTAGCCAAACCCGGCGTGCCGGAGGCGATGGTGGAATTGGTAACAAATTCACCGCTCCACGGCCCGTTCGGCGTGGCGTAACCCTGGTTGGTGTTCGCCGTCGGATCAGGGCAAACCGCAAACGCGCTACCCGCCATCACCAGACCACCCAAACCGAGCGTAGCCAGAGCCAGCGCCTTCATCTTGAACGATTTCATTGTCTTGTCTCCCAGTCTCGATCGGGGGTGGCCGTGGCCCCTGCCCCGCTGCCTGACGCCCGAATATGCCGAATCTAGCGGATTGCTCCTGCCCGGTCAACAGCTTGCACCGGACATTTGAGGTTTTCCGTGATGCGGCTATCGGAACCCTAAACCCATGCCCTCATCGGGCACTCGGCTACAAGAACGCAAAAGCGCGGGGAAAGCGGACAGGGGCGTCAGGCCTGCGCTTGTTCGGCCGCCATGAGCACCGCGCGAAGGGCCTCGTTGACCGCACGGGAATTCTTGAAGCGCGCCGCGACATCGGGTTCCAGGACGACCACGTTCGTGCTCTCGCGGAAAGCGCGAGCGTACTTGCCACGAACGGCGTTGCTGAAATCGTACTCAGGACGCATCGTGTCCCTGGTTTTTTTAACCTTCGTAACCGGCTTTTTCATGGCGTGTGGCGCGGCGAGCGCTGATGATGCGGATGAAATTCAGCTCCTCGGTATGACAGACAATCAGAAGCTGGCCGGACGATGATACTCCCATCGTGGTAAAGCGATGCTCCCCGACGGAATGATCGGGATCCGGAATGGTGGCCGACAGGAGATCGGCGAAAACGGTCGACGCATCGTCGAAGGAGACGCCATGTTTCTTCCGGTTTGCCGAAGCTTTGCGCGGGTCCCAGGCGAATTTCATGCCGGGAATGATAGCCGGTTCTGAGGCGTTGGCCTACGCGGAACGCCAGCATTGACCGCGGCCCGGCAGCCCCCGACAATGCGCGTATACAACTGGATTTTTGCCGTGCCCGACTACGCCGCCAACC
The DNA here is from genome assembly GCA_025451955.1 of Rudaea sp. GTDB lineage: Bacteria > Pseudomonadota > Gammaproteobacteria > Xanthomonadales > Rhodanobacteraceae > Rudaea. Next base: position 7,516 of record JANWJJ010000116.1, read on the forward strand.
TGCTCACCATCATCCCCGCGCGCAACGAGGCTGCGACCGTGGGCGAGATCGTGCGCCGCGTGCGCGAGGCGGTGGGCGGCGACGTGCTGGTGGTCAATGACGCCAGCGACGACGAAACTTCCGCGCAGGCGCGCAGCGCGGGCGCGACCGTGCTCGACCTGCCGCTGCGCTTGGGCGCCTGGGGCGCAGCGCAGACCGGCCTGCGCTATGCGCGGCGCAACCGCTACGCGGTGGCGTTGACGCTCGACGCCGACGGCCAGCACCATCCCGAGGAATTGCCGCGCCTGGTCGCCGCGTGGCTGGCCAGCGGCGCGAACGTGGCGATCGGCACGTATCCGCAACGGCTGTCGAGAGCCAAACGTCTGGCCGCCCGCTATTTTCACCTCATCACCGGCATCGGCGTGCAGGATTTCACTTCGGGCCTGCGCGTCTACGACCGCCGCGCGATCCGCGCACTGGCCGCACGCGAGGCCAGCCTGCTCGATTATCAAGACTTGGGCGTGCTGATGCTGCTGCGCAGCCGCGGCCTGAAACTGGCGGAAGTGCCCACGCCGATGTCGCAGCGGCGCAACGGCGCCTCGCGCGTATTTTCGTCCTGGCCCACGGTGCTGCGCTACATGCTGCACACCTCGGTGCTGTGTTTCGCGCAGATCGGCGCGGTGCGCAGCGGAGCGCGCGCATGAACGCGGTGCAGGTCACCGCCGCAGTCATCGGCGCCCTGCTCGCCGGCACCATCCTGCTGCTGGTGCGGCGCACGCACCTGCATGGCAGCTACGCGCTGTGGTGGTTCGCGGTGGCCGGTGCGATCCTCGTCCTCGGCGTCTTCCCGCCCGCCATCGACTGGCTTGGCCACGTCACCGGCATCCACTATCCGCCGGTAATCCCCATCATCATTGGCATCGGCATGATCCTGGTGCGTCTGCTGACGATGGACATCGGCCGTTCGCGCAATGAGCGGCAATTGCGCCGACTGACGCAAAAGCTCGCGATCCTGGAACAGGAACTCGCACAACTGCGCCGCGACAAGCCGCGCAAGTTCTCCGGCAAGGGCGCCAAGGTGATTCCGATGCCGAAGTCGGGCGATGGTTGAGGCGCCTAATCGATTAGCTCGTCATTCCGGCAGGGACTGCCGGAATCCAGTTTGCAGGGATGCGAAGTTTACGTCATGAGTGAAAAGCAGCCATGTGTGTACATGATGGCTAGTCGGCGCAACGGCACGCTTTATGTCGGGGTGACATCCAATCTGATTAATCGCGTGCACCAGCACCGAAGTAACGCCGTAGAAGGCTTTACGAAAAAATTTCGTGTGCACGCATTAGCGTGGTACGAACTACACAACGAAATGGCATCCGCGATCCTGCGCGAAAAGCAGATCAAGAAGTGGCCACGCTCAGCAAAAATTCGCCTGATTGAACGCAAAAACCCAGATTGGCGGGATATGTGGATGGAACTCACATCGCCATCCGTGGCATCTGGATTCCGGCAGTCCCTGCCGGAATGACGGTTGCAATGCGCATCCTCCACCTCGGCAAATTCTTTCCGCCGCATCCGGGCGGTATCGAACGTTTCGTGGCGGACTTGGCCGCTGCGCAGATCGCGCAAGGCATGGCAGTGCGTGTGCTCGCACATGCCGAGCCGGGTACGCAGCGCAGCCGATGCTTCCAGTCGAACGGCGTCGAAGTGGAGCTCGCCGCCTGTCACGGCCAGTTCGTGTACGCGCCGGTGAGTCCGGCCTTTCCGCGCCTGCTCGCGCGCGCGATCGGCGACTTCAAGCCGGATGTGCTGCATATCCATGTGCCGAACACATCCGCGTTCTGGGCCCTGCTCTCGCCTGCCGCGAGGCGCCTGCCGTGGATCGTGCACTGGCACGCGGACATTCCGCTCGACTCGCGCCGCCGCGCGCTGCGCCTGGCGTATCGAATTTATCGTCCGTGGGAACAAGCGTTGCTGCGGCGTGCGCACACAGTGATTGCGACGTCGCGGGCGTATGCCGATTCCAGCGCCGCGCTGGCGCCGTGGCGGAATAAGGTGCGAGTTATTCCTCTGGGTATCGCAGATGTCCCCTCCCCCGCGCGCGCGGAAGGGTTAGGGTGGGGGGATGAATCCGAGCGACATCGCGGTATTCCCCCTCACTCTGGCCCTCTCCCGCAAGCGGGAGAGGGGGAAAAGCTGCGTTTGATCGCCGTGGGCCGGCTCAGCTACTTCAAGGGCTTCGACGTATTGCTGCGCGCATTGGCGCAGGTACCCGATGCCAATCTCGTGCTGATCGGCGATGGCGAATGCGGCGAGGCGCTACGTGCGTTGGCGCAAGATCTGGGTATCCAATCGCGCGTGCATTTTGCCGGGCGTCTGGACATGGACGCTACCGGGCAGGCGTTGCTCGAATCGGCTTACACCAGCGCAGATGTGTTCTGCCTGCCATCGACCGAGCGCGCCGAATCGTTCGGACTGGTGCTGCTCGAGGCCATGCGCGCGGGCAAACCGGCCATCGCCAGCGACATTCCGGGGTCGGGCGTGGGCTTCGTGGTGCGCGATGGCGAAACCGGATTGCTGGTTCCACCCAACCATGTCGATGCGCTGGCTGCGGCAATCCGGCGTTTGGCAAATGATGCCGCATTGAGAAAAAAATTCGGCGCTGCCGGCCGCGAACGATTCCAGCGCGAATTCACGCTGGATCGGGTAGCACCGCAGATTTCGGACGTGTATCGACGTGTTCCGAATCGCGGCATGCCAGCGCAAGTATCGTAACCGTCGCCGGCACCAGTTGCAGGATCAGGCGGTTGATCGCGGTATAGCTTTCCGCCCAGCGCGATGCGTCGGTGCAGGTGAACAAAAAGATCAGGAACGCGAATCCGAGCAACACGAATGCTCCCAGATGGCGCAGCGCCGCGTCTTCGCGCAGCGCGCGCCAGCGCCACAACACGATGCCCGGCGCCAGCCACCACAGCAGGTGCCAGTTCGGCTGCACGAAAAGACTGTTGAGCAGGCTCAGCAGCGCATCGGCGTTGAAGCGCAGCGCGTATTCGCCAAGCGCAGGCACCACGATGCTGCTGTGCGTGATCTGCACCCAGCCAAGCCCCGGCACCGGCAGAGCGACGCGACTGACGAAGATCAGCAACAGCAAGACCGCCGCCACGGCGCCCAGCGCCAATCGCCGCCAGCGCCGAGGCAAGATGTCGTAGACGGCGACCGCCAGGCACAGCAGCAACCAGATCGCGCCTTCGAGCTTGATCGCCGGAAGCAAAACCGCGCAGACGATGGCAACAACGAGTTGTCCCACATCGCGTTCGCGCCGCCAGCGCAACCACGCCAGAGCGGCGAAACCGAGCATCGTCGCCAGCCACAGGTCCGCATAACCGGCCAGGGCGACATGCACGTCGAGCAGCGGCAGCGAACCGAGCGCGTACATGCCGGACAGCGCGATGACGCGCGACACCCCAAGCGCGCGCCATTGTCCGTAATGGCCGAGCAGCAAGCCGATCCACAGCGCGAACCACGGCAGGTTCACCTGCGGTTCGATCCAGCCGCCGGCGGCGCTGGCGAACCAGACCTGCATCCACGCCAGCGTGGCCGGGTACGCCCAGGCGACGCCGGTGTACAGTTCCCGCCCCGGCTGCGCCAGCCAGTCGGGCATGGACACGAACGGCGCGTAGTGCCCGAGCAGGAACCAAGTCTTGGATTTGACCGCCCAGGCGTCCCAGGCGTCCCAGGGAAAGGTCGGGCGCAGCCAGATTTCGCGCAGCATCAGCCAGCCGCGCAGGACCAGCGAGGCCAGCGCGACGGCAAGAAATCCAATTGTCCACTTGTTCGCATTTTCCACTTTGTACTGTCGTGGCAGGATAGACGAACGCGAACGCCGCCGCGCGACGAACGCCGCGAGCGCCGCCAGCACAGCCAATGCCGGTGCGGCGCGCTGCCAGGCATCCGCGGTATCTGCGCGCGCGAACAGGTCCACGCAGGCGGCGGCCAGCAGCAGGCCGAAAACACAGCCGTGACCCATTGCGGCGGCAAGCCAGCCCGGCCCGCGTCGCGGCACCAGCGCCAGCCACAGCGCGATTCCCGCGGCGAGCGGCAGCAGCCAGGCGAGCGCGAATGCGAGACTCATGGCGCGTCGCTGCGCAGCCGATACACGTGCGCCAGCCCACTTTCGAAAACCGGATCCGCCGGATAAGCGCGCGCGCCGCCGACGATGGAGCCACGCGCCTCGTCGTAGCGCCATTGCGTGCTGGCATACAGCAACACCAGGCTGTCCGGCGGCAACGGCGCGGCGCCGGCCAATTGCAGCAGTGCGGCGTTGTGCGGCAGCAGCAGGTAGATCAGACGCAGGAAGGCGTAGTTCGAATCCGCCGCAACGAGCAGGCGCTGGCCCGGCGGCTGCGAATCCAGCCAGGCGCCGATCTGCGCAGCCATGAAGGCCAGGTCCTGATCCGGCAACAGATGCAGGCGCTCGTCCCAGGTCTTGCCCGCATACAGCCGCTCGGTGAGTCCGTGCCGCGCATCGAAATCGCGCAACCAGCGCGCATCCAGCGCCAGCCACAGCAGCAACGCTGCGATGCCGGCGCCTTGCAGCACGCGCCGCCGGGGCCAGCGCAAAAATGCCGCCAGCACGAGCACGCTGAGCAGCATGCCGATGACCAGAACCGGCACGGGCGAGGCCGTACCGAACGTGGCGCGATCCGGCATCAATGCGCTGA
>JANWJJ010000117.1 GCA_025451955.1 Rudaea sp.
CAACCAGCGCAATCTGGCTTGGAACCAGCGAGGGGCTGATACTCTGGCGCGATGGCAAGCTGGTGCGTTACGACGAGCGGATCGGCCTGCACGGCGATGCTGTGTTCACGATACTCGACGATGGCGCGGGTTATTTCTGGATCAGTTCCAACCGCGGCATCGCGCGTATCGCACAGCGCGATATCGAAGCGCTCGATCGCGGCAGCGTGAAGACCATCGAACCGACGTGGTTCGGCAAAAGCGACGGCATGCTGTCGGCGCAGGGCAATGGCGCATCGCAGACTCCCGGCTGGCGCACCTCGGATGGACGTCTGTGGATCGGCACCACCGACGGCGTGATACAGATTGATCCGACGCGATTGTCGCTGAACACGCTGTCGCCCTTGGTGTCGATCGAGCGTGTCCTGGCCGATGGCAAGCTTATCGATTCCGGGCAAACCGCGGTCATCGGGCCGGGAGTGAATCGGCTTGAATTCCACTATGCAGGCATGAGCTACATGGCACCGGAAAAGGTGCGCTATCGCTATCGCCTGGATGGCTACGATCGCGACTGGGTCGACGCAGGTGCGCAACGCGCGGCGTATTACACCAATCTGCCGCCGGGGGACTATGTATTTCACGCCATCGCGAGCAACAATGATGGCTTGTGGAATAAAACCGGAGCGCAGATCGCATTTTCGATCCAGCCGCGCTTGCAGGAAACAACCTGGTTTCGTCTGTTGCTGGCATTCGCTGCACTGATCAGCGTCGCCGGTTTGTACCGGCTCAGACTCTGGCGTGTGCGCGCGAACGAGCGTGCACTGACGCACGAAGTTGCGCTACGTACCGATGAATTGCGCGCCGCGAATGCCGAACTGCGCCGGTTCGCATCGCTCGACGGTCTGACTCGCATCGCCAATCGTGGCGCCTTCGATCAGGCTCTCGCCGGATTATGGGAAGAGCATCGCCAACGTGCCGCACCGCTGGCAGTCCTGCTATGCGATATCGATATGTTCAAGGCTTACAACGACAGCTACGGCCACGTCGCCGGTGATGCGGCCTTGATCCGCGTCGCCGCAACCTTGGTGCCGCTGCTGCGTTCCAGGTCCGATCTGGCCGCGCGCTACGGTGGCGAAGAACTGGTATTGCTGCTTGCCGATTGCGCTGCGGACGAGGCGGCGATGGCGGCCCGGAACCTGTTGAACGCGGTGCGGACGCTGGCGATCGAACATCGCGCCTCGAATGTGGCCAGCTATGTCAGCATCAGCATCGGCGTGGCCGTGCTGGTGCCGACGGCTGCACAGACGCCGGATCTGGTCGTGCGTCGCGCCGATGAAGCCCTGTATCGCGCCAAGGCCGAAGGTTGCGATCGCATTTGCGGGCCGGATATTCAGGAAATCTTCGAGTAAACGGCCATCATGCGGCACTGTCCGCGCTGGGTCTGGATATCGTCGCCGTATTCACCTCGACGCCCGAAGCGGTACAGCGCTTCGTCGCGCGTCAGCGTCGACCGTTTCGCGTCGTCGCCGACGCGACCTCGCACGCGCACGACACCTACGGCATCGAGCGTTCGTTCTGGCGCAAGCTCAAGGGCATCGTCACGCGCGTGCCGACCTTGATCAAGAGTCTGCGCATCGTCGGCCTGGCCGGGTTGAACACGACCAATCTGATGCCGGCCGATTTCCTGATCGATGAACAAGGGAACATCGCCGAAGCCTATTACGGCGGCGATGCCGGCGATCGCATTCCGTTCGAGCACGTCGAACTGTTTCTCGCACGCGGCCTGATTGTGCGCGCGGCCGCACAGCCGGTTGCCACGGCCGGGGAAGCGCACGCAGCGCGCGCCTGACCGTATCCGGCGCGGGAAATATCCGCCAACGCTGTGTTGGGTTGTGAAGTATTTTTCATGTACATCATGATGTTATGTGACCGATGCCAGGTGCGATTCATTGCGCGCATACTTCCCCGCCTTCGCCCGTTCACCGGGCGAAGAGAGGGGTAGTTAGCCAACCAAATACAACGAGGGAGATTCCAGTGAAAATCATGACATCTTGTGTGCTGTCGGCGATTGCACTGTTTGCTGCCACCAGTGCGTACTCGGCCGATGCGAACAAAGCCAATGTAATCCGGGTATACAACGACACGGTCGCGCCTACGGATCAGGTGGCCTACGAGGATGCGGTCAAGGCCTACAACAAATGCCTTGCCCAGCATGGATTCAAGTTCGCATGGACGGCTTTGACGCACGCAACCGGCAACACCTACATGTATTCGTATGTCGCAGGGCCGCATACCTGGGCGGATTTCGACACAATGCACACGGCCGGCAAGGCGTGTGACAACACATGGATGACGCAGGCAAATCCGCATCTGAAGGATGAAACCAGCGCCTTCATGGTTGAGATGTCCGAACTCAGCCACATGCCCAAGAACAAGGACGACAAGCCCGCGCTTGTCACCGTCACCTATTTCACGTTGAAAAACGGCTACGGCATGGACGATGCGTTCACCGCTGCCGTGAAGAAAATCACAGCGGCTGCCGAGAAATCCAATTGGTCCGGGTATTACACGTTGTATCAGGCTCGGGCCGCTGGTGACGGTGCTCCGGACTATGTGCTGCTAAGCCCTCACAAGAGCTGGGCGGACTACGGTGCGGGAGCCAATCCGTCTGTATGGAAGATGCTCGAGGCCGCCGACGGCAAGGCCGATGCCGATGCGGTGCGCAAGTCGCTCGACGAGGTGATCAAGAAAGTGTCGTCGCATGTCGACAGCTACGATGCAGATCTGACTTACACGCCGGCCAAGTAACGGTCGTCCCATGGTGAAGGCGGCCCACCGCGTGGGCCGCCTTGTGGTTCGTGCGATGCCAAACCAGAAACCCGCAGCGAATAATTTCTGTCTCAACGATGTCGCTGAAGCACCGTACGATTGATTTCACCTTCCGGTTTTGTTGCTGTTAGGATGCGCGGCCCGGCATTCGCATCGCGCACCCAAGGCGATCGCGGCACCGTGCAATCACTCAGCAGATATCGCAGGCACCATCATGGGCAGAGGCCCGAGTATCGAAGGTCGCAAGAACGCCGAGGACGCGCGCCGCGGCAAGATGTTCACCAAGCTGATTCGCGAGATCACCATCGCGGCACGCACCGGCAGCGATCCGGCGGTCAATGCGCGGCTGCGCCTGGGTATCGCCAAGGCGCTGTCGGCCAACATGACCAAGGACACGATCGAACGCGCGGTCAAGCGTGGTTCCGGTGCCGATGGCGCCGACAACATGCAGGAGTTGCGCTACGAAGGGTACGGCCCGTCCGGCGTAGCCTTGATCATCGACGCGATGACCGACAATACCCAGCGCACGGTGGCTGATGTGCGCCATGCCTTGTCCAAGCACGGCGGCAATCTCGGCACCAGCGGCTCGGTGGCGTTCCAGTTCGCGCGCGTGGGCGAGCTGGCGTACGCCGCGGCGACTGCGCAATTTGAGGAAAAAATCCTCGACGCCGCGCTCGAAGCCGGGGCCGACGATGTGCAGACGGAATCCGGAAAAAGTACGGTGCTGTGCGCGCCGGATCACTTCGAAGCGGTGAAGCACGCGCTTAGCATCGCGGGGTTCGAGCCGCTGCATGCCGAGGTCGTGATGCGCCCGGCCAATCGCGTTGCGGTGTCCGGCGAAGATGCGGAAACCCTGACTGATCTGCTTGCGTGGCTGGAAGAACTCGACGATGTGCAAGAGGTTTACCACAACGCCGCGCTGCCCGGAGCGGTTTAGCCGCAGCGTCCGCGTCGCGGATTTTCCCGGCGCGCGCGGCGGCGCTACTCATTCGCGCAGTTTGCAGGCACACTGGCACATCCCACCTCAAGGCGATGTGCATGCTCAAGCCAAATTATCAGTACGACAAACGTCAGCGTGATCTGGCCAAGAAGAAGCAACAGGAAGAAAAGCGGGCGAAAAAACACGCGAAGAAGGAAAATTCCGATCCTAGCGCGGTGACTGGATCGGATACGGCGATGCCGGACACAAACGTTTCATCAAGCTAGCAGCTCACGCGCGTTCGACGCGGAATTTACGCCCCTTGATCTTGCCTGCGCGCAATCGTTGCAGGGCCTTGTCGCACACGTCCCGCCGGATCGCGACGTAAGAACGCGTAGCGAAGATATCGATCTTGCCGATCGTCTCCGCTGCCAGACCGGCGTCGCCAGTCAAGGCGCCAAGAATATCGCCGGGTCGCAATTTGTCGGTGCGACCGCCGTCGATGCGCAAGGTCGCCATTGTCGGCAACAATGCATTGTTTACTTTTACACTCGCCACCGTAATTGTGCGCCAGCGCAGCGGCGCGCCTTGCTGTTTTTCCAGTGCCAGTGCGCGTGGCATTTCGCGTGGAGTGCACAGACTCAAGCTCAAGCCGCTGCGGCCGGCGCGAGCGGTGCGGCCGATGCGATGCAGATAGATGTCCAGATCGGGCGGCAGCTCGTAATTGATCACTGCCGCTAATTCCTTGATGTCGAGTCCGCGCGCCGCGACATCGCTGGCCACGAGCACGCGGCAACTGCGGTTGGCGAACCGCACCAGAACCTCGTCGCGGTCGCGCTGTTCGATATCACCGTGCAGGGCCAGTGCTGCGATGCCGAAACCCGCGAGCGCCTCGACCAGATCATCGACATCGCGCCGCGTATTGCAAAACACCACGCTGGATTCGGGTTGGTGTTCGATCAACAAATTGGTGAGCGCGGCGGGCTTGGCCGCGACCGCATCGACTTCATGAAACCATTGTTCTATTGGCGGCTGCTCGGCTGCGCCGGTGACGGTGACTTCGAGGGGGTCACGCAATACGCTGGCCGCGATCGCGCGGATGGTTTCCGGATAGGTTGCCGAAAACAGCAGACTCTGGCGCGATGGCGGCGTGGCGCGGACGATTTCGCGGATCGGTTCCTCGAAGCCCATATCGAGCATGCGATCGGCTTCGTCCAGAACCAACGTACACACCTTGGCCAGGGTCAACACGTGCTTGCGCAAGAGTTCCTGGACGCGGCCCGGCGTGCCGACAACGACATGCGGATCCTTGCGCAGCGACGCCAGTTGCGGAGCCAGTGCGATGCCGCCAGTCAGGGTCAATACTTTCAGATTGGGAATGCCGATGGCCAGTCGCCGGATTTCCTTGGCGACCTGATCGGCCAATTCACGCGTCGGACACAAGACCAGCGCCTGCGCGCGCAGCAGCGCGGGATCGAGACGTTGCAGCAGCCCCAGCCCGAACGCGACGGTCTTGCCGCTGCCGGTCGGCGCCTGCACGATCAGGTCGCGGCCAGCCAGAATCGCAGGCAGGCTCTGCGCCTGCACCGGCGTCATCGTGGTATAGCCGCGCGCATCGAGCGCGTGCAACAGCGGCGGTGACAGCGGCAATGGCGAAAACGGATTCATCCGCCATGATCGCAGGAATGCTGACGGCTTGCCGCATTTTTCGCACTGGCGGAGGTTGAACAGCAATCCAAACCGGCGCAGTGAACGCCGGTTCGATTGGCATTGGTGTTACTTGTTCTTTTTCTTTTCGTTTTTCGCGGCGCGTTTTTCCTTCAGGGATTTTTCCGGTTTCTTTTTCTGATCTTTCTTTGAATCCATGCCCTTGCTCATGACAGCCTCGCGTGGTTGATTAACGGTTGCGGCAGCGTGCGCCGCGTGCATGTTGTAAACGAGTCGGCGCAAATTTTCCAGTGTGTGATGCCGGATACGCTGCCGGTCAACGGCGTCTGGCCGACACGACAGGCACATGCCAGACGGCGTATTGCGGCGGCGTTTCGATGGCCGCAATCATGGCGTCGAAATCCGCGCGCACGTCGGCGGCGGCGCGGCCGCTGGCCTGCGCCAAGGGATCGACATAACCATCGCGCCAGGAACGCAGGATGCCGGCGAACACTTCGCGCGGCACGCGCAAGGTATCGACGATGAGGTAATCGACTGCCAGCTCGCGATAACCGCGTTGCTCGAGCAGCGGCGGCGTATGCCGGCCGATGCGGCCGTCGCAGTCGATGCTTTCAAGATAGGGCAGGGCCGTATCGACCCAGAATTTGTCGGGATCGCGAACTCCGCGCGGCATGCGCAGCATCGCGTAATCTTCCGACAGCAGATGCACCCATCCACCGGATTTGAGCACGCGCCCAATTTCGTCGAGTACCAAGGGAAAATTCGGCACCGCCTGCGACAGATGACGGCAGACGACCAGGTCGAAATCCGCGTCGGGCGCACTCAACGCAAACGCGTCGCCAGTGGCGTAATGAATCCGGCCGCCGAACTCCGTGCTGGCGTCACGTGCAATCGCCAGGTTGCCTTCGAGAATGTCGATGCCGACGATGGATGCTTGCGGATAATGCCGGGCCAGGCGGCGGGTGATTTCACCCGTGCCGCAACCCAGATCGAGAATCCTCACGGTGCCGGACAGTGCATAGCGCGCGAACAGCGGGCGTTCCTGTGGCCAGATCGCCTGTGCCTGCCAGCTAAGCGTGCGCGCCATCGACGCATCGCCCATTTGCTCGGCCTGCGGATTGCGCTCGGTCTTCATGTGCCAATCGTGGCCAGGAGGTGACGCTGATGGTCAGCCCATGAAAAACGCATTGAGCTTGTTGCCGTCGAGGTCACGAAAATATCCGGCGTAAAAACCCTCGCCGCGAGGGCCGGGTGCACCCTCGTCGGTGCCGCCGAGTTCCATGGCTTTCTTGTGCAGGGCATCGACCTTGGCGCGGCTGTCGACGACCAACGCCACCATCGTGCCATTGCCCACGGTCGCGGCCTTGCCGTTATGCGGCTTGATTACGCCGAAGCCCGGCGTGGTCGGAGATACCGTCCAGGCGATGAATTTTTCCGATTCCATCCAGCGTTTCGCGCCGATGCTGCCGAGCAGGGCATCGTAAAATTTGGCCGCGCGCGGTAGATCATTGGTGCCGAGAGTCGTGTAACCAATCATGGGATTCTCCGTGATGAAATCGGCGTGCAGCATTCCACGCGGCGCAACGCAAGTAAAGTAGATCCACCGCGCGTGATGCCCATTGCAGAGCGCTCTGGCATCCGATTTGCTTGTGATTTGAGTATCTGCGTGCCTCGCGCAATGCAGATGTGCCCGCGAATGCGAACGACCATGCTCCTGATGATTCAAACCGCCGTACCCAAAGGACTCGATACGACGCACAGCCGATTCGTCGATCGCTGTTATCGTCTGCGCATGCTCGGCCTGGGTCTCGGCGCGATTTGTGTTGGCACGGTGCTGTACAACAACCATGCGCACGCAGCGATTTGGGCGTTGCTGATGGCCAATGTCTGTGCCTGGCCGCCCTTGGCTCGCTTATTGGCTTCGCGCAGCCGCGATGCGGAAACTGCCGAGATCCGCAATCGTTTGATCGACTCGTTGATGGGTGGCGTCTGGATCGCCCTGATGCAGTTCAACCTGCTGCCTTGCGTCTTGCTCACGGCAGTGTTGGCGATCGACAAAACCGACCTCGGCGATGCGCGCCTGATCGGGCGTGGCCTGCTGGTGCAGGCGGCGGCTTGTGTGCTGACCCTGGCCATTCATGGCTTTGCCTTTGCGCCGCAAACGCAGATGCTGGAGATTGTCGCTTCACTGCCTTTGCTGATTGTCTATCCGTTCATTGTGGGCAAATCGATGCATACGCTGGCTTGCCGGGTAAGGGAACAGAACCTCAAGCTGCACCGGATGGAAAACGGCGATGCGCGGGAAAACATTGCCTGACCAGGATGCCGCGCAGATGTTGCGAGAGGAATAATCGCGGCCAGGCGTGATGCCATGTCCGCGCCGGTCGACGATCACGGATGCGCTACCATGCGCGCCGTCATTGATGCTTTTCCGGAGTTTTCGTGAGCAGCACGCTAGTCATCCTTGCCATCACCTGCGCCGTTTCTTTCATCGCCTTCAACAATGCCGAACTGATCCGCCAGTTGATCCTGTGGCCACCGGCGATTTCGCGCGACAAACAATATTATCGCTTGATCACCTACGGCCTGATCCACGCCGATGCACAGCATCTGCTGTTCAACATGATCACGCTGTATTTTTTCGGACGCTCGATGGAAGGCCTGTACAACGGATATCTGGGGCCGTTTGGCTTCGCGATCTTCTACGTCGGCGGCCTGATCGTCTCGATTCTGCCGACCTATCTGCGCAATCGTGACAATTCGCGTTATCGCAGCCTGGGCGCTTCCGGCGCGGTTTCGGCCGTGCTGTTCGCTTTCATCCTGCTGCAGCCGTGGGCAACGATCATCGTGTTCGTGATTCCGCTGCCGGCGATCCTGTATGCCGTGATGTATGTCGTCTATACCTTCTACATGGAGCGTCACGGCGTCGACAACATCAACCACGGCGCGCATCTGTGGGGTGCAGCTTACGGCATCGTATTCACTATTCTGATGGAGCCGCGCGTGATCGGCGTATTCCTGCGCTCCCTTGCGCATCCGGCTTTCCGGATATTGCCTTGATCACAATGGAGAACAACATGGCAAGCACTGATGTTGCGGTTTTGATCGGAAGCCTGCGCAAGGATTCCATCAATCGCAAATTCGCCCACGTGTTGTGTGAACTCGCGCCCGCTTCGCTGCGGCCTGACATTGTGGAAATTGGCGCATTACCGCTGTACAACCCGGATCTGGAAGCGCAAATGCCGCCGCCCTGGACGGAATTCCGCGAGCGTATGTCTCGCGCAGAAGCGGTTCTGTTCGTCACGCCGGAATACAACCGGTCGCTGCCGGCGGCGCTGAAGAATGCGATTGATGTCGGCTCGCGTCCGTACGGCAAAAGCGTGTGGGGCGGCAAACCTGCGGCCATCGTGAGCGTATCGCCGGGCGCGATTGGCGGCTTCGGTGCGAACCATCATCTGCGCCAGTCGCTGGTATTTCTCGACATGCCCGCCATGCAGCAACCGGAAGCTTATATCGGCGGTGCCGAAAAGCTGCTCGATGCCGACGGCAAACTGACCAATCCCGGCACGCACGAATTCCTGACGAAATACATGCACAGGTTCGCGGCCTGGATCGAGCGCATTGCTGCTGCATGAATGAAAATATCTGTAGGGCGAATGCCTGCTCAGCCGCGATTCAACCGTGTCGGACTAGCCTTGATTCCGGAATAACGGAAGGAGACCCGCGATGAAACGTCTGTTCACCCTGATTGTATTTTCCGGCGCGCTGTTGGCGCTTGGTGGCTGCGTCTATGGTCCGGGTTATTACCAGCGGCCGGGCGTGGTCTACGACGATGGCGGTTACTACGATGACGGTGCTGCGGTCGGCTACGGCTACGGCGGCGGCTATTACGCCGGCCCCGGGTATTATTCTGGTCCGTGGTGCTGCTATGGCGGCCCGTGGTTTGGCCTGGGTTTTTATGGCAATTATTACTATGGCGGTCATTACCATGGCGGCCACGGCGGTGGGTATGGCCATGGCGGCTGGCACGGCACTCCGCATTCGGGCGGACATTCCGGTTCGCACGGCGGCGGCGATCACCACGGTCATTGATTTTGCGGACACGGTCACGCGCCGGGTGATCGAATCCGGCGCTGCCGACGGTGGGCGGGAATCCCACTATAGCGTTTCGCGCCGTCGCCGGGCAGTCTGGCCGTGCGCGTTGCGGATGCTATGATCCGGGCATGTCATCGGTGCTCGAACAACGCCATGCGCTGCTCCCGGGACGCTTCGCGTACCTGATGGGGCTGTACGCGGAAAATTACCATCGGCTGGCACGCCAGTTCGAACCGCAATCACTCCAACGCGGCAGTTATCTTTCCTCGGTCGACGATGGTCTGGATTTGCGTCTGGACGTGGTCGAATGCCATCGCTACACGATGGAACTGCACCTGACCTACTGCATGGCTGATCGCGACACCGGCGGTCTGGCTCCGTCGGCGTGGCTGCGCATGTACCGCGATGCGCATGTGGCCGAAGCCACGCATTGCCATCCCGGCAAGCGCCTGTGGCATGAACTCGGCCCGTTTCCGCCGGCGCAGACGCTGTTCCAGCATCGCATGCGCATGGCGAGTTTCCTCAATCGCTGGCTAGAATATCTGGCCGAGCAAGGGCATTCGCGCGGCACCTTGGTGCCGACCGCGCCGGCGACACTTCCGCACTGCGCATGATCGCAGGCGTGTGCGGCGCATTCGATGCGAGCGGCGGGCGGCTTTCGATCTGAAGTTTCCGCCAGTCCGGTGCATAATTGGCAGGTCATCCATCATCAGGAGATCCGCCATGAAGCCAGAAAAGATCGTTTACACCGCGCAAGCCACAGCCACCGGCGGACGCGATGGCCGTGCGAAAACCTCCGATGGCAAGCTCGATCTCAAACTCAACCCGCCGGTGGAAATGGGCGGCAAGGGCGAGGGCACCAATCCCGAACAGTTGTTCGCCTGCGGCTATTCGGCATGCTTTCTCGGCGCGATGAAATTCGTCGCCGGCCGCGACAAGATCGCGATGCCTGCGGACACCTCGATCACCGGCCTGGTTGGCATCGGTCCGATCCCGAATGGTTTCGGTATACAAGTGGAATTGAAGATTTCCCTGCCGGGAATGGATCGTGCCGCGGCCAAATCGTTGGTCGACAAGGCGCATATCGTGTGTCCGTACTCGAATGCGACGCGCGGCAATGTCGAGGTGACGCTGACCCTAGTGTAAGATGCGCGGCTTCACAATCCGGAGTCGCCGGAAATTCAGGGGAAAATGATGTCGATCGATGCTCTCAGCAACCGCCGTTCGGCGCGGTCCAATGCGCCGGTTTGCCGACTTGCGCCGCTGGCTGCTGCAGTAGCCTTGTGTTTTGCGGGGGCGACGCACGCCGCCACGATTACAGTGAACAATGCCACCGCAAGCAGCGTAGCTGGAAGCTGCACCATCGTTGATGCGGTGATTTCATTGAACACGTCGGCAGTTGCGCCAGGCAGCAACTGTATCGCTGGTAATGGCAGCAACGATACGATCGACCTTTCCGCATTCACATCACCGACAGCGATTAAATTCGGGCAACTTGCGCCCACGACCCACTCCGCTCTGACGCTTACCAAACCCGCGACGATCAGCGGCAACCTGGACAGCACAGGCAAGCCGCTGGTGACGATTGCGCGCACGATCGAATTCGCCAACAACTATTTCCGCCTGATCGAAACCAACTCCGATTTGACTTTGAGCGGAATCACTCTGAGTAATGGCCTCTCCGTTCCATACGCTATCACCACCAGTAAGGGCACCAGCATTATTGGTGGCCTTGGTGGCGGAATCTATGCGACCGGCAAAACCAGCACGGTTACCCTGAGCAATTCCATCATCAGCGGCAACAAGGCAAGGTACGATAACACCCACTTCGCTGGCGGTTATGGTGGCGGGATCTACGCCGTCAATGCGATTAGCTTGACGAATTCCACCGTCAGCGGAAACACGGCAGATAAAGGCGGCGGCGGAATCGTGAGCCACGCCGGTTCGGTGACG
>JANWJJ010000118.1 GCA_025451955.1 Rudaea sp.
ATGCTGCCGTAGACGTTGTCGCGGACGATGCGGCCGTCGACGACATGACGATCGCCGCTGCCATCGTCACTGTTGCCGCGAAACGTCGCGACTTCGACGATTTCCTGACCGAACACGACATGCGCCAGGCGGAAGCGGCGCCCGATCAAACGACAGTTGCGAAACAGGCGCTTGACCTGCTCCGGTGTGGCGTCGGTGGCAATGTCGAAATCTTTCGGATGCCCGCCGACCAGCAGATCGCGCACCGCCCCACCGACCAGATACGCGGCATAGCCGGCTTCGTTAAGACGATACAGCACGCGCAGCGCACCACTGGAAATATCCTTGCGCGAAATGCAGTGTTGCTCGCGCGCAATCACGCGCAACTGCACTGCAACCGATGGCGTGCTGAGGTTCTGGTCGATCTGGTTCATTCCGTGTGCCGGTTGAGAATCTGGCCGATGCGGCGGACGCTGCGGGAATTTATCCGCCAGCGCGAAACCGCTATACTAACGCGCGCTTGCGATTTCCCCAATCCGCGCTCCCTTCGTCTAGTGGTCCAGGACACGGCCCTCTCAAGGCTGGAACACGAGTTCGAACCTCGTAGGGAGCGCCACTTTTAGTTCTGCGATCATCCGTGATCGCACTTTAAAAATAGACATCCATGCCTTTCGTCGTCACCGAAAACTGCATCAAGTGCAAATACACCGATTGCGTGGAAGTGTGCCCGGTCGATTGTTTTCACGAAGGCCCGAACTTTCTTGCGATCGATCCCGAGGAATGCATCGACTGCACCCTGTGCGAGCCGGAATGTCCGGCCAATGCGATCTTCCCGGAAGACGACGTCCCGGCCGGTCAGGAACACTTCATTGCGCTCAACGCCGATCTCGCCAAAGGCTGGCCGGTGCTGACCGAACGCAAGGACGCACCGGCCGACGCCAAGGAATGGGACGGAAAGACCGGCAAGCTGCCGTTGCTGGAACGCTGACTGCGTATACTTCGCCGCGGCGTTTACGACAAGCGTTCGCGCAAGGTTTCGAGTACGCGCCGGGCCGCTTCTGCGGCCGAGCTGTCGCTTGAATCACCCTCGACATCGACCCGCGCACCGTCGCCATCCGCACTGACTTTGACGGTGAGGTGACCGCTGACTGGCTGCGACGTTGCATTGCTACCCTTGTCGCCGCCAAACGGATGCAGCACACGGCTGTACCAATGATGTTCCGCGGCGGGCGCGGGTGTTGCGCGCAGACCGCTGACCTCGATGCTGTAGCTGTGCGTGGTTTCATCGCGTGCGCTGATCTTGCCTACCTCGGCGCGATCGAGCGCCAGGCCGACACGCTGCCAGGTGTGTTCGACGCTGTCGGCGACATGCAAACCGCCGCCGCTGTCCGCGGCCGGCGGCGCGCTGCCGACGGAGGCGGGCGCCGCACTGGTCGTAGCAGGTGCATTCGCGGCAGTCGTATTTGCATCCGGAACGACAAGCTCGTTCGACGCCACCGGCGTATCCAGATCCGGTGGAACTTCCAGCGGCTTGGTTTCGGTGGCTTTGGAGTAGTAATTGTCGCGGTGATGCAGCCAGCTGCAACCGCCAAGCGCCGTGGCGACGGCAAGTAGTGTTACGGACCAGCGAAGTGGAAAGGTGCGATTCACGAATCGATTCCTGGAAGGTGAAGTGGTTTGCGCAGTCTCAGGCGGCACTGCTGTGCCGCGGCTGAACCGCGGCGTCGAGATGCAATCCGTCAAGTATGCGCCGCGCTTGCTCGTGATGCACCGCCATCAACGTCTGCAAAGGCAGGCGCGGCGCGGCCAGACCAATGCCCAGCTGCTGCAGGCACCATTTTACCGGAATCGGATTGGGTTCGACGCCTAACAAGTTGTAAAGAGCGGTGAGTTGCGCGTCCAGCGTCTGCGCCCGTACGGCATCGCCAGCCAGAGCCGCATCACACACTGCGCGCATGGCTGCGGGCGCGACATTGTTCGCGACCGAGATCACGCCATCGGCTCCGGCGAGCATGGCGCGCAGGCAAGTGGAGTCATCGCCGCTGAGAACGCTGAAATGCGGAGTCTTCAAACGCAGCAATGCGGTCATGCGCTCGGTATCCGCGCGGGCTTCCTTGATGCCGACAATGCCGGCATGCGCAGCCAACCGGGCTGCGGTTTCCGGCAGCAGATCGCAACCGGTGCGCGAAGGTACGTTGTAGAGCACGATGGGCAGACCGCCGTGATCTGCGACTTCGCTGAAGTGCTGCTGCAGCCCAGCCTGCGTTGGACGCACATAATATGGCGTGACAACCAGGGCGGCGTCGGCGCCCTGTGCCTGCGCGCGGCGCGTGGCCTCGATGGTCTTGCGCGTATTCGCCTTGCCGGTTCCTGCAAGCACCGGCACCCGGCCATTTACACGGGTCACGGCGAAGGCGAGCAAACGGTCGAATTCGGCAGCATCCAGCGCATGCGCCTCGCCGGTCGAACCGGCAACCACGAGACCTTGCGTTCCGCCGGCAAGCTGGTAATCGATCAGAGCGGCGAACGCATCCATATCGAGGGCATCGCCCCGGAACGGGGTCGCCAGCGCACACAGGCTGCCGATGAGCTTTTTCAAGTCGAAACCCGATAACGACGCGAGGCCGCGATGTTACTTGCGGGTATCGGACGTGGCAAGTATTCTCGGGAACGTTGCCGGCAGACTCCGGCGCACCGAGTAACCGGGGATCGCACGCTTTGACCGAGACCGCACCACGCCCTGCCGCGAACGAAAACTACCTGCTGATCAGTGCATTTGCGGCGCAGGTCCGCTCTCCGCTGGTCGCCATTGCCAAACGCATCGCCGATTGCGGCTGTAATATCGCCGAAACCCGCGTCGCCGCGCTCGGCAGCGATATCTCGGTACTGGTGCTCGCCATGGGGCCGTGGGATGCGATCGCCAAGCTCGAATCCGCGCTGTCGCGACTGGAACGCGAGGAACAGATCCGCCTGCTGCATTTCCGCAGCGGGCCGAAGCCGCCGCAAACCAACCTGCTGCCCTACGTGGTCGAAGTGGTCGCTGCCGACAAACCAGGTATACTTTTTCAGATCGCCGAATTCTTCCAGCATCACAGCATCAGCATCGAACAGTTGCAATCCACCCGCTACCGCGCGATGCAGACCGGAGCAGATATGTTCTCGGCACAGATCACGGTCGGCATCCCGACGAACACGCATATCGCCGCGCTACGCGACGATTTTCTCGAATTCTGCGACGGGCTCAATCTCGACGCGATCATGGACCCGATGAAATACTGATGCTCAAGCCCGGAAATCTTGTTCCCGATCTGCACGGCCAGAGCACCGCCGGCGATATCCGCCTGCGCGATCTGCGCGGCAAATTCGTCGTTGTATATTTTTACCCGAAAGACAATACGACCGGATGTACGCGCGAAGCACAGGATTTCCGCGATCTTGCCAAGGAATTCCATAAACGCCACGCCGTCGTGCTTGGCGTTTCGCGCGACTCGATCAAATCGCACGAGAACTTCCGGGCGAAACACGCGTTGACGTTCGCCCTCGTCGCCGACACCAACGAAACCTGGTGCACGGCGTTCGACGTGATCCACGAAAAAACACTGTACGGCAAACATTATCTCGGCGTGGTGCGCAGCACCTTCCTGATCGGGCCCGATGGCCGCCTGCGCAGCGAATGGCGTGGGGTCAAGGTACCTGGTCACGCGGCAGCCGTACTGGCCGCGCTTGAGGCGGAATCCGCGTGAAGTCATATCCGTATCACATCCCGCACGCACACTGCGCCGCCATCCTTTTTCCATCCCCTTCCCTCTCACGGTAACCTCCGCATGACCCGAGGCAAGCGTACTTACGTTCTCGACACCAACGTGCTGATGCACGATCCGACTGCACTGTTTCGCTTCGAGGAACACGACGTGTTTCTGCCGATGACGGTGCTGGAGGAACTCGACGCTGCCAAAAAAGGCATGTCTGAAGTATCCCGCAACGCCCGTCAGGTCAGCCGTTTCATCAACGAGCTGATCGAACGCGGCAACAAGCAGCCGATCGAGCAAGGCCTCGAACTGAAACTGCCACAGGGCATTCAACTCGACCGCAAGGCCCAAGTCGGACGTTTATACTTCCAAACGCATAACTTCGAAACCAACGGTACCGGCAAGAAGCGGCAACTTCCCGATAACCTGATCCTTGCCTCGATCCTGGCATTGCGCGAGCAAAAGCCCGATGCCCCGATCGTGCTGGTGTCCAAGGACATCAACCTGCGCATCAAGGCGTCGATCTATGCCATCACCGCCGAGGACTACGAAAACGATCGCGCGCTCGATGATTTCAGCCTGTTGTTCGCCGGCCACGCCGAATTGCCGAAGGATTTCTGGGATCGTCACCCCGAAGTGCGTTCGTGGTCCGAACGCGGCCATGCTTTTTACGAAGTAAAGCAGCGCAAGGACGAAGACTGGTATCCGCACCAATATCTTTATCTGCCTGGCGACAATGACGTTGAACTGCGCGTGCTCAGCTTTCACGACAAGCGCGTCACCTTGCAGATCGTCGACGATTACCGCGGCGGTTCGCATACGGTGTGGGGCATCTCCGCGCGCAATCGCGAACAGAACTTCGCACTGAACGCGCTGATGGATCCGGAAGTGGATTTCGTCACCCTGCTCGGCACCGCCGGCACCGGCAAAACCTTGTTGGCGCTCGCCGCAGGCCTGGCGCAGACGATGGATCAGCAGCGCTATCGCGAGATCATCATGACCCGTGCCACAGTATCGGTCGGCGAAGACATCGGTTTCCTGCCCGGTACTGAAGAAGAAAAAATGACGCCGTGGATGGGCGCGCTGACCGACAACCTCGAAGTGCTGGCCACACCGCAGGAAGGCGGCGGTTGGGGCCGCGCAGCGACCAATGATCTGCTGGCGTCGCGGATCAAGATCCGCTCGCTCAATTTCATGCGCGGGCGCACCTTCCTGAGCCGCTACGTGATCATCGACGAGGCGCAGAATCTCACGCCGAAGCAGATGAAAACCCTGCTCACGCGTGCCGGCCCCGGCAGCAAGATGGTGTGCCTGGGCAACGTCGAGCAGATCGATACGCCCTACCTGACGGAAACCACCTCGGGCCTGACTTACGCCGTGGACCGCTTCAAGGACTGGCGTCATTCCGCGCACATCACCCTGCGTCGTGGCGAACGCTCGCGTCTGGCCGACTACGCGTCGGAGATGCTCTAAACAAAAACGGGAGCATCTGCTCCCGTTTTCAGTCGACCATTGTGCGACGCGCACCAATCAAAAGCGCGTCGTCCACGTGGCTTCGTATTCGATCTGGTTGCCGCCATTGCCATTACGCAGGCTGTAGCTGGTCGGCAGGCCGAGCACGAACTGGGTCGGTGCGTAGGTCGCTGCCAGATGCAGGCTGGAACCAAGGCCGAACATGCGTGCGAAACCGAACTCGATATCGTGCGACGACAGATACGGTTGCAGCGCCGTTTGCAGCAACCGCGAAGTCGGCAGCGGCTGTTCGCGCGTACTGTAATGCAGCGACCAGACGCCATTTTGCGGATCGCGCCATGACCAGCCCGCCGAGTACACGCTCAGATTCTGCCAGGCGAAGGTAGGACTGATCGAACTGCCGAGCAGCACCAGGAAACGGGTTGGCAGGGCATCGCTGGCAAATGGCGTGATTTCGCTGTACATCACGCGCTCGACGCCGATGTCGAATTTCAACTGCGGCGTGAGCGCAAAACCAAGACCTGCATTGGTACTGGCCGGGATATCGAAACTGCCGGGTTCGGAATACACGCCGCGGTAATTATTGAACGTATCCATGTTTACACGCGATTGATAACCGACCTGCCAGCTCAAGCGGTCGGTCAATGCGCTGTTGAAATCCACGCGCATGCCGCTACCATACGAACCCGCGCTATCGCGGGACGAAAGCGGCGTGACAAAACTGCCGCCGTCCTGCACTGGAACACTATCCAGGCCCAGTCCCAGACCGGCAAAACGCTGGTAGGCGAAGATCGCCGAGAAACTCAGCGCGCTATTCTCGCCCCAGCGCTCCGAGTACGACGGCGCAACAATATAGCGTTGCAGGCCCGGGGTGAAATCCTGCATCAGGCCAAGACTGTCGGTCGGGCCGAACACGGGAGTGTCGGCAGTCTTGGACTTGAGAAAAGTAACCTGCAACGGTGCGGGATTGACTGCGGCTCCGGCAAAATGCGACGCCGGCAGCGCAAAATGTGCGTTGCTGCGGTCGAACAACGAAGGCGCCGACAGTACTGGTGCATTGCTGCGCGCCCAGGAGAATTCCGGCGTCAGATCGGCCAACGCATAATTGCGCCAAGCGTCAAGTACACTGCCGGATTGGGAAAGCTCGGTAAACGAGGGGACAGTAACATCCGTTCGCAAGCTCGCCGGCGCAGCCGCAGCGAAAGAAAGCGGGAGCGCGAGGATCAACCCCAACGCTCCCGCAAGTTTGTTTATCTTCGCTGTTGACCGACGCATAGCCCTGAATGCGTTAGGAGTGTGATTGTCTCCAAGTCCATATTGGCAAAAATGCAACACTGCGTCAAGTACGAAACGAGCTTCAGACTCAGTATATTTCTCAATAGATTTCGCTACCTTTGCATAAAACACATCAAGACCCCGTCGCGACTGTCGCGAAATCACAACATCGTTATATCGATATGACGAACGCACGATCGAACCAGCCGCCTGCCTGCGTTCTGACCATCGCCGGTTCCGACTCCGGCGGCGGCGCCGGGATTCAGGCCGATTTGCACACGTTTGCCGCGTTCGGCCTGCATGGATTGAGCGCGATCACCGCCGTCACCGCACAAAATACGCGCCAGGTCGTTTCGATCCATCGCGTGCCGCCGCGCGAAGTCGAACGCCAGTTGCAGACGCTGTTCGTCGATTTCCGCATTCTCGCCGTCAAGATCGGCATGCTCGGCTCGGCCGCCAATGCTGCCGTGGTGGCCGATGCCCTGCGTGCTGCGCGTGTGCGCAAGCTGGTTCTCGACCCGGTACTCGTCTCCAGCAGCGGAACGAATCTGCTACCGACGCGTGGACGTGCCGTTGTGCGTGCAGAATTGATTCCACTGACAGAAATTCTCACGCCCAATCTGCCCGAAGCCGAAGCCCTGCTCGGACGCCGACTGAACACCGATGCTGCGGTTCGCCGCGGCGCACGCGACCTGCTCGAACTGGGTGCGAACGCAGTTCTGCTCAAAGGCGGCCATGGCACTGGCGACGTCGTGTGCGACTATCTGGTCGACGCACGTGGATTGCACGAATTCCGCCATCCGCGCATACCTGTCCGCGCGCACGGCACCGGCTGTGTGCTGTCAGCAGCGGTCGCGGCAGGTCTTGCACAGGGTCGCTCACGGCTGGCCGCCGTGCAGGCCGCGCAGATTTTTCTGCAGAACGCGCTACACGACAGTTACCGCGTCGGCAAAAGTTTAAACCGGACACTACGCATTGGCGCCGGTCGCGATTAAACTATGCGTTCTCCTTCGCCGGTTGCGCATGCATGCCGGACGCGCAATCACCAAGACCATGGATGCCATCATGAACGCCAAACTGTTTTTGCTTTGCCTGGGACTGACCGGCAGCGCCATCGCCGCCGAATCGACCGCCCCCGTTCCCATGCCGCTGGCGCCCTCGCCCGGATTCAAGGCCACGGCCGGCGCGGAAAAACCCGGCACACTGCGCCGCATGCTGTCGCCGAAGATCAGCGTAACCAGCGTAACGCGCAACGCCGACGGCAGCCTGAGCATGAACTGCGTGGAGAAGCCCAATCCCAAGGCGCAAGCGCTGAATCAACGCCGCGCGCTCAACCCGCAACCACAGGCGAATCAGCAATGAGCCGTGCCCTTCCACAATTTGTCCTGCTTGCTTGTGCCACGTTGGGCGTCAATGCGGCGTTTGCCGACACCGCGCTGCAAAACGGCGTACCGGCGACGCTGACCACCTTGCCGGCATCGAATTACCTGTCGAATTACTATATCGACGTCGACGCCACTGCCAAGCAATTGGCGATAAACCTTGCCGGTAGCGGTGGCGATCTCGACCTGTTCCTGCGTTACGGCACGCCGTTTCCGGTTCAGAATCCGAGCGCGAGCTACGCCACGGTGAGTGAGGATCTGCTCAACCGCTACGCGCACTATCACTCGACCAGTTCGACTTCGAACGAATCCATTCTCGTGCTGCCGTCCAGTCGTATTCCGCTGCAGGCCGGACGCTGGTATATCGACGTCATCAACGGCGGCACGAGTACCGCCAATGGTACGCTGACGGCAACTGCATCGGCCACGGCGTCGCTTGCCAGTTTCACTATCGACTTCAATAATCCGTTCACCGATCCCAAGGATCCCACCAACGATTGCGACGTCACCTACTGGACCGATCCCACACCGGCCACTCCGGTTGGCGGCAATCCCGGTATTACCGTGGGTCAACAACGGCAAAACGCGCTCAACTACGCCGCACTACAGCTCGTGCAGCAATTGCAGATACCGGTTCCGATCAGCGTGCAAGCCTGCGGCGCACACTTGGGCGGCGACGCCCATTCGGCAACGCTGGCGCATGCATCGCCACTGAGCTATTTCGAAGATGAGCCTGCCGGGCCGCTGAACATGCTGCCGAAAAAATATACCTGGTACGCAAGCACCATTGCGACACGCTTGGGTGGAACAAGCCTGTGTGGTCTTGTCGGCGGCCCCTGCGCCGGCACCAATAGCGAGGCGCTCGAAGCCACGTTTAATATGGATCTCGGCAAATCGACCGTACTCGGCGGTGAGAATTTCTATTACGGCTACACGCCTAACGCCGGCGGCGGCAATTCGATCGACTTCGTGCACATCGCCATGCACGAGATGACCCACGGGCTGGGATTTCTCGGTTTGGTGAATACGGATCCGACACAAGGACCGCTCGGCGCCAAGGCCGGAGTCAGCGGCAATTCGATTGCCTACACCAATCTGAGCGATGGGCCGTTCAACGACATCTTCGACGACAACGTCGCCATCGTCGACAACGGCGCCGGAACCTACACGCCCTTTACAGGATACGAGGTCAACGGCAGCAACGATGCCGCACGTGCGGCAGCTTTGGTGTCGGGACCGACGATCACCTCGCCCGGACAATATACGCCCGGCCTGTACAGTGGCTTCTATGGTCCTTACACCGGACTGCGCTGGTCGGATGCAACCGCCGACAATGCGCAAGGCATCAACAATTTCTACGGCATGCCGGCACCGCAGAACTTTCCCAGCCTGTACGCACCTTGCGACAAGTCGGCCACGCCGGCTCCCGCCACCTGCGCTATGCAGAACGGTTCGACCTTGTCGCATACGGTGCAGCCCGGCGACATGATGAATGCCTACGATTCCGGCCAGAACCTGCGTTCGATGGGCTTAGCCGTGCCGATGCTGGCCGCGGAGGGCTGGTCGGATGCGACCGCAACGATGCCGACATTCACCCAGCCGATTCCAAGCGCGTGGTATGACCGCAGCCACAGTGGTCATGGCTTCGATTTCCAGCTCGGATTCCACGATCCGATTCATGGTGATGTATACATCCTGACATTCTATACTTATACCGCGAACGGCACGCCTGAGTGGTATGAGGCATCTGGCCATCTGGTCGACGGCGTATTCACTCCGGATCTGGACCAGAACGGCAATACGCTGGCGCGCGTGATCTACACCACGACCGCGTCCGCCATCGTCAGTCACGTTGCCGATCCGAGCATCAATGGCAGCATTATCGTTGATTTCAATCAGGCCACAAATTCGCCGGTCTGCCGCAATGTGGATCGCAGCGCCGCCACTCAACTCGGCGTAATGAGTTGGAGCATTGGCGGCGATTCCGGAACCTGGTGCGTAGAGCCCATCGTCGCGCTCAGTGCCCATGCCACGCCTGACTACAATGGCCTTTGGTATGCGCCGAGCGATTCCGGCTGGGGCTTCGAATTGCTCGATGTTGCCATTTCAGGCAGCGCACCGGCAATCAACGTGCTGATGTATCTGCCGGCGGCGGACGGCAGATCGACGACATGGCTCACTGGGTCCGGCACGCTCGCGGGCAGCACCACCAACCTCGATCTGTATCAAATCACCAACGGCTACTGCCGCACTTGCACGCCACCGGCGTCGGTGACGGGGCCCAAGATTGGAACGATGACCTTGTCCTTCGATACGATCAAGGGCACGAGTGTCCCGACCGGCAAGGCCACAATCCAGGCAAGCTACGTCGGCGGCGGTGGATTCAACCGCAACGTGATTCCGATCCAGATGCTGTCTGTGCCCACCGGGCAATAATCGCCTCCGGCAATCGGTACCCGATACAAACGACGCCCCTCCCGGGGCGTTCGTCGTTGAGCCTGCGTAGATTGCGCAAGAAAATGTTCTATGCTGCAAAACGCCGGTTCGCGATCCGGCTAAAATATTTTGCACGATTATCCAGGGCTGGTTCATGTACGCAGACAAGAAAATAACGGAACGCAATATCGAGCTTGCGTTGGGGAAGACCTGGTTTTATCCGTACGTGTTGCCTGATGGGCGCAAGCTTCCCAGTTCGCACGATGGCCGCGTGGATGCCATTCACACCACCCGTGCGCGAATGCTCGACGCCTATCTCGCACAGGCATTTGCCCCTCCCCGAACAGGCCTGCGCGCGATCGACCTCGCTTGCCACCAAGGCTACTACTCGATCCAACTCGCGAATGCCGGGTTTGGCCATGTGCAGGCATTCGATGTGCGCAACGAGCATATCGACGATGCCAAATTGCTTGGCCAAATCTACGGCCTCGACAATCTGCACGCACAACGTGCCGATATCTTTGATCTCACTGCCGCGGCCAGCGGCGATCTGGTGTTGATGTTCGGCTTGCTGTACCACCTCGAAAATCCCATCGGAGCCTTGCGTATCGCGCGTGCACTGACGCGCAAGGCCTGCGTCCTGGAAACGCAAGTTGTTCCGCACATGTCCGGCATGGTCGATTGGGGCAGCTATGAATATGTGCGCCCGCTCAAGGGTTGTCTCGGTATCATCGACGAAATCGATGAAACCCATGCACCTGAAGCCAGCGTCACCGGGATTTGCCTGGCGCCGAGTACCGAAGGCCTCATCTGGCTTCTGCATGCGGTGGGATTCAAGCACGTGCGTGTCTTGCCCGTCCCGGACGATGGTTACGAGCAATTGCGTCACGGCAAACGGGTGATGGTTGCAGCCGAAGTCTAGCTGCGAACCTTGAACCGGCATTTGGCCCGAACAACGCCTCCGCACGGAGGCGTTTCGTTTTCCGGGCTGCACAAATTGCACAAAAATGTTCTATGCTGCGGCACGGGTAGTAAGCAATGACGTTACCAACTGACACAGGAGGGGCGAATGCTGGCCGATGTTCAAACTAGCAGCGACATCCATACCACCCGCGTCCTGTCGCTGGATTCCAGCGGTCGCATCCTGGACTGGATGTCGTGGCAGGACGCCGTATGCCTGTACGTGCGTGGCGCCGTTTCCTGGACGCTCGGTGATCCCTGTCTGACCATCCACGGCGGTACCAACCGTGACAGTGGTGAGCAAAGTCTGATCGACCTGCATCCCATCGTCGCCAGCCGCGGTCATGCGCGGCCCAGCCTGGTCGATCCCGCGCCGGCGTTGACCAATGCCGCGTTGTTTGCGCGCGATCGCATGCTTTGCCTGTATTGCGGCGAACACTTCAGCCGCGGCGAACTGACTCGAGATCACGTCGTCCCCCTGTCCAAGGGCGGTCTGGATTGCTGGGAAAACGTCGTCACCGCCTGCTTGTCGTGCAATGTGCACAAGGGTTGCTTCACCCCGCAGCAAGCGTCGATGCCGCTGCTCGCCGTGCCCTACCGGCCAAGCTGGGTCGAACACCTGATCCTGTCCAACCGCAACATTCTCGCCGACCAGATGGAATTTCTCGTCCACCATCTGCCGAAGAACCGGCGCGTGGCCTGATCGCAGCGCGAATGGCGGCAAGCGTCGCACCATGCGCCGTCGCTACCTCTCGGCGCGAAATACCCGCTCGCGGACTTTTTCTTCCTGGTGATAGTGCGTGTACGGCTTGAGCAAGTCGTAGCGGGTCACCATGCCGAGCAGTTTGCGTCCGCCGGCGTCGACGACCGGAATCCGGTCGAGTTTCTCCACGGCCGCGCGGATCGCCACACTCTGGCAACTCTCCTGCGGCAGCGCCACCACCGGATCTTTCCCGACCACATCGGCGAGGGCGCAGGCGCCGGCCGCATCCGCGGCCAGAAACTTCTGCAAGTCCTGACGGTTGACGACGTTGAGCAACATGCCGTTCTGATCGACCACCGGGAAGGCGCGGTACTGCTGGTTGACGCCGAAGTATTTGTCCGCGAGTTCGCGCACCGTCATCGACCCCGGCACCGTCATCACGGCGGTCGTCATCACGCTGGCCACCGAAGTGTGTTCGAGCCGGTCGACCGAATATTCGCGAAAGATGTCGAGCCCGCGACGCGCGATTTTCTCGGTGAGAATCGAACGTTTCATCAGGAAGATGCTGACGCCGTAGGCCATCGTGCAGGCGATCAGCAAGGCCGGCAGAACGCTGGCGTTGTGGGTCAGTTCCAGGGCAAACAGGATCGAGGTGAACGGCAGGCGCATCACGCCGGCGAGCATCGCGCCCATGCCGAGCAGTGGCCACAACAACGGCTCGTTGCCGGGGAAAATCATCGATTCCAGCCCGCCCAATCCCGCACCCAGCGCGAGCAAGGGAGCGAGCACGCCGCCGGAGGTGCCCGAGCCAAGATAGATGATCCACATCAGCGATTTGACGATCATGAACACCAGCACGGCTGTGCCGACCATTTGCCCCGTCAGCAGTTTGTCGATGACATCGTAGCCGACACCGAGCGCCTGCGGTTCGATATAGCCGCCGATGCTGACCGCGATCGCGCCGAGCGTCGGCCACCACATCCAGTGCACCGGCAGTTTGTGGAAAAAATCCTCGGTGCGGTAGATGGCTGCGGTCATCATGGTCGCCAGCAAGGCCGCGAGCGCGCCGCAGACCGCCGCCATTCCGAGTTCGGCCAGATGCGGATGAAATTCGATCGGCAGCGGAAACAACGGGCCGGGGCCTAGCAGATACGGACGCAGCGCGGCAGCAACGAAACAGGCGATCGCGACCGGAATGGTGCTGCGCGGTCGCAGCTCGAACAGCAGCAGTT
Source organism: Rudaea sp. (assembly GCA_025451955.1). Lineage (GTDB taxonomy): Bacteria > Pseudomonadota > Gammaproteobacteria > Xanthomonadales > Rhodanobacteraceae > Rudaea. The sequence goes on from JANWJJ010000118.1 coordinate 13,190, forward strand.
CCACCGCGAGCAACACCGAGGCGATGGGCGTGCCGAACGTTGCCGCCATGCCGGCGGTGGCGCCGGCGACGAGCAAGACGCGGCGCTCCATCGAAGACAGATAAAACACCTGACCGATCAACGAACCGACTGCGCCGCCGGTCATGATGATCGGGCCTTCGGCGCCGAACGGGCCGCCGGTGCCGATGGCAATCGCCGCTGACAGCGGCTTGAGGATCGCCACCTTCCACAGCATCTTGCTCTGCCGGAACAGGATCGCTTCCAGCGCCTCGGGAATACCGTGGCCGCGAATGCGATCGGAGCCGTAGCGCGCCATCAAGCCGACCAGTACGCCGCCGATGATCGGCGCCGCCAGAATCGTCCATTTCGCGGTGGTCAGTGCTGGCGAGACAAACGCGAACGACCAGCGTTGCAGAAATGCCAGATTGGTGACCAGCCCGATCAGGCGATAAAGAATGAAAGCGACCAGCGCCGCTGCCACACCGATGAAAATGGCAATGAAGGACAGTTTGATGATGCTGAAGCTGGGGCGAAAATCGCTCTGATGGAGCGTGTCGCGCTTCCAGCGCTTGTAGATGTGCAGGGCACGATCGGCGAATGTCGTCATTGACAACGGCAAGTGGCGTTTTGCATCGCGCTAGTGTATCGCAGCCTTTTGGCGACGGTTGAATTTGTCCGCACTCGCGATCGGCGCTATGCTGCGCCGCACTAAAATAATTTCGCCCCCCGATCGCCATGACTCAAAACTCGCCGGATCAACCGGATCGACCCAGCATCGTTACTGCCGGAACCACCGATGCCTTGCCGGTTGCGCCCGCGCTGGACGACGTCCTGAGTGCGGCCAAGGTGCCGCGCAAATCCACTCTGGTGGACAAGCGCGTCGTGCTGATCTGTGTCGTATCGATCGTGCTGGCCGTCGCCGCGGCTCTGATCGCGCAATTTCTCACCGCGCTGATCGGTCTGGTCACCAATTTCAGTTTCTACGGCCGCTGGTCGACGGCGTTTTCGTCACCGGCGGACAATCATCTGGGGCTGTGGGTGATTCTGATTCCCGCCATCGGCGGCCTGATCGTCGGTGCGATGGCGCGCTGGGGTTCGGCGGCAATTCGCGGCCACGGCATTCCCGAGGCGATGGAACAGGTGCTGCTGCATCAGAGCAAGATCGCACCGCGGATCACGTTTCTCAAACCGGTATCGTCGGCCATTGCCATCGGCACCGGCGGCCCATTCGGCGCCGAAGGCCCGATCATTGCCACCGGCGGTGCATTGGGTTCGCTGATCGGCCAGTTGCTGAAAGTCACCGCGATCGAGCGCAAGACCCTGCTTGCTGCCGGCGCTGCAGCGGGCATGGCCGCGGTGTTCGGATCGCCGGTATCGGCCGTGATTCTGGCCGTGGAATTGCTGTTGTTCGAACTCAAGCCGCGGTCGCTGATTCCGGTGGCGCTGGCCACCGTGACCGCCACCGGCATGCGCTACACGATGGTCGGCCACACCGCCGTATTCGCCATGCCCGATGTCGCCGCACCCGGTGGCGACGCCCTGGTGTTCTACATCGCGCTCGGCGCCCTGCTCGGTTTCATCAGTGTCGGCGTCACCAAGCTGGTCTACGCGATCGAAGACGGCTTCGACCATCTGCCGATCCACTGGATGTGGTGGCCGGCGATCGGCGGCCTGGCGGTCGGGCTGATCGGTTATTTCGCGCCGTTGACGCTCGGTGTGGGCTACACCAATATCGAACAGATCGTGTCCGGCAATTTCACCATGACCGCGTTGCTGGCGCTGTGCGTGATGAAGTTTCTGTCGTGGTCGATCGCGCTCGGCAGCGGCACCTCGGGCGGCACGCTGGCGCCGTTGTTCACCATCGGCGGCGCGTTCGGTGGTGTCGTGGCTTACGCTACATTGTGGATTTTTCCACATTTTGGCATCGATCCGCGCATCGCCGGCCTGGTCGGCATGGCCGCGATGTTCGCCGGCGCCTCGCGCGCCCTGCTCACCTCAGTGGTGTTTGCGTTCGAAACCACTCAGCAGCCGCACGGCCTGTTGCCCCTGCTCGGCGGCTGCGCCGCTGCGTATCTGATTTCCTGCCTAACCATGCGCCACACAATCATGACCGAAAAGATCGAGCGCCGCGGAGTGCGCGTGCCGACCGAATACACCGCCGATTTTCTGGAACAGGTATTGGTGCGCGACGGTTCCACCCACGATGTGATCACGCTGAAAACCTCGGACGAACTCGGCGAGGTGCGGCACTGGCTCAATTCCGGCAAGGCCGAGGCGCAACATCAAGGCTATCCGGTACTCGACGATGCCGGCAATGTGCGCGGCGTGGTCACGCGCCGCGTCCTGCTCGATCCGTCGCTGCCTGAACTGCGCCATATCGGCGAACTGCTCGCGCGTCCACCGATCGTCGTGCACGAAGATAATTCCATGCGCGAGGCCGCCGATCACATGGTCGAGGAAAACGTCGGCCGCCTCGTGGTCGTCACTCGCGAAATGCCGCACCGCCTGCGCGGCATCCTCACCCGCGGCGACCTGCTCGCCGCGCACGCGCGCCGCCTGCGCGAGGCGCACGATGCCAATCGCCAGATTCGCATCCGCCAGGAAATCCGCAAGCGCCTGAAGAAAAAGCCCGGCGCGCTTCCGGATGCGAAGATCTGAGGCCAGCCCATTCCCAACGGCGTGCCGGAATTCCACCCTTGCGCAGCCCGGTCCACGCCATTGCGCAGCGACATGGCCATGTCGCCGCACGCCGCGAACCTTGCCCGCGCCGGATTAGTGGCCGAAAATAGCAGTCTTGCCAGAGAAACCTTCGTAATGATCGACTCCACGCGCTATCCGCGCCTGTCCCGCATCGATTCGCCGTCCGACCTGCGCCAGTTCGACGAAGGCGAATTGCCGGCGATTGCGCACGAATTGCGCGACTATCTGATCGAATCGGTCGCCAGCGCCGGCGGTCATTTCGGTGCCGGGCTGGGCGTGATCGAACTGACCGTGGCCCTGCACTACCTCTACGCCACGCCGGAAGATCGTCTGGTCTGGGATGTCGGCCATCAGTGCTATCCACACAAGATTCTGACCGGCCGCCGCGATCGCATAGCCACGATCAAACACAAGGACGGACTGGCGCCATTCCCGCGCCGCGACGAGAGTCCGTTCGATACGTTTGGCGTCGGTCATTCGTCCACATCGATTTCCGCCGCGCTCGGCATGGCGCTCGCGGCGCAACGCAAAGGCGACACGCGCAAAATCGTGGCGGTGATCGGCGACGGCGGCCTGACCGGCGGCATGGCCTACGAAGCGCTGCATCACGGCGGCGACCTGGACCCGGATCTGCTGGTGATCCTCAACGACAACCAGATGTCGATCAGCGAAAACGTCGGCGCTCTGCCGAAGATGCTGGCGCGCCTGATGACCAGTCGCACACTCAATGCCGTGCGCGAAGGCACCAAGCGCCGCCTGCGCCGCGACGGTTTCCTCTGGCGCTTCCTCAAACGCTGGGAAGAACACGCCAAGGGCATGTTCGTGCCAAGCACGCTGTTCGAGGAATTCGGTTTCCACTACTTCGGCCCGATCGATGGCCATGATCTGCCGATGCTGCTCAAATCCTTGCGCACGCTCAAGGATCTCAAGGGCCCGCAACTGCTGCACGTCATCACTACCAAGGGCAAAGGCTACCCGCCGGCGGAGCATGCACAGATCGAATACCACGCGGTCGGGCCGTTCGATCCGCTGAAAGGTGTGGCGAAAAAAACAGCGGGCAAACAGGCCTATACCGACGTGTTCGGCGACTGGTTGTGCGATATGGCCGGCGCCGATGCGCGCCTGTGCGCGATCACGCCGGCGATGCGCGAAGGTTCCGGCCTCGTTCGATTCTCGAAGGAATTCCCACAAAGTTACCTCGACGTCGGCATCGCTGAACAGCACGCGGTGACGCTCGCCGCCGGCATGGCCTGCGAAGGCGCCAAGCCCGTCGTCGCGATTTATTCCACTTTTTTACAACGCGGCTACGATCAACTAATTCACGATGTGGCGATCCAGAACCTCGACGTCACCTTCGCGATCGATCGCGGCGGCGTCGTCGGCCCGGACGGCGCCACCCATGCCGGCAGCTTCGACCTGACCTATCTGCGCTGCATTCCGAACATGATCGTCGCGGCGCCCGCCGACGAAAACGAATGCCGGCAACTGCTGACCACAGGATTCCTGCACACCGGTCCCGCCGCGGTGCGTTACCCGCGCGGCACCGGCCCGGGCGCGAAGATCGAAGCGGAATTGAAGCCGTTGCCGATCGGCAAAGCGGAAGTGCGGCGACGCGGATCGAATCTCGCGATTCTCGCTTTCGGCAGCCCGCTCGCCGCCGCGCTTGAAATCGGCAATGAATTCGGCGCGACCGTCGTCAACATGCGTTTTGTCAAACCCCTGGACACGGCGCTGATCCTCGAACTGGCGCGAACGCACACGGCGCTCGTCAGCGTTGAAGATAATTCTATTGCCGGTGGCGCCGGCAGCGCGGTCGCCGAACTGCTTACGTTAAAAAATATACAAACGTCACTTTTGCAACTCGGCCTGCCCGACCGATTCCTCGAACACGCCAGCCGCGAGCAGTTGCTGACTGAAGCGGGTATCGACGCGGCGGGCATACGCGAGGCGATATTCAAACGCTGGCCGCAGTTCGCGGCGCGAAAGATCGAAGAAATACGCAGCGCAGTTTAAGCCGAACGCCCGCCGCTTACCCGCTCTCGTCCTTCCAGATCGCGCGCGGTAGAAACTTCCACAAATCCACTTTTCTCCAGCAGCGCGCGCACGCCGGCGCCTTGATCGTGGCCGTGCTCGAGCAACAGCCAGCCGCCGGGTTGCAGATGCGCGGGCGCGGCGCGGACGATGGCGCGGATAGCATCGAGCCCATCCGCACCGGAGGTCAGTGCAGCGCGTGGCTCGAAACGCAGATCGCCTCGGCCGAGATGCGCATCGGTTGCAGCGATATACGGCGGATTCGAGACGATCAGGTCGAACTTTCGATCGGCAAGCGCCGCGCACCAGTCGCCCTGAGCGAATTCGACGTTGCCGAAACCCAACCGCTGCGCATTGCCGCGCGCGACCGTCAAGGCCGCGACGCTGGCATCGGTGGCGGTCACGCGCGCACGCGGACGTTCGTGCGCGAGCGCAAGCGCAATGGCACCAGAGCCGGTACCCAGGTCCGCAATTTCCACTTGTGTATTTTGCGCAATCCGCCGTAAAGCCAACTCGACCAGCAATTCGGTTTCCGGACGTGGGATCAGTACATCGGGCGTGACCGCAAAATCCAGTGACCAGAATTCGCGCCGGCCGACGATATACGCCACGGGCTCGCCGGTCGCGCGACGCAGCAGCAAGGCATGAAATTGCACCGCGTCTGCCGCCACCAGCGGATCGTCCGCATGCGCGTACAGCCAGGCGCGGTCGTGACCGAGCGCGTGGCTCAGCAGCAGTTCGACTTCGCGTGGCGCGGCGCTGCCGCCGGATTCGTCGGCGGTGGCAGCAAGCAGGCCGCGTGCGGTGATCGCACCGACGCTCACGACGTTCCCGTGCCAGGTTCTTCCGTCGCTACCGGCGCTGCCACGGCTGGCGCGACGACAGGTTTGGGCGATTGCCGCCAATATCCGCCCTGCGTCCATGCTGCAAAGCCGTCGCGCAGCCAGCCGATCAGGGCGTTCGCCAGCCACAGCGCCCACGCCAACATCAGCACTTTGTATACCCATAGCGGCAGACTGATCGCGATCGCCGCTGGCAAGGCATCCGCGCTGCGATCGGCGAACCATTGCAGCGACTGTGCGCTGGAACCGTTGCCGGTCACGTGCATGTCGGGTTCGCCGAGCAAACCCTGCGGAATCGCCGAAACCAGGCAGATCAGCGCGATCAGGGTCAGCAGCGCCAGACCGATCTGGCTCAGGTTGAACATCGACTCGTTGTTCGACTGCGGGCTGCGCCCACGCCAGTCGAACGCGAACAACCAGGCGACGACGGCGAGCAAGGCGCCCCACGAAAACGTCGAGAATCCCAAGCCCAGCAGCAGCCAGTCGCGGAATTTCAGGCGCGTTCGCCGGGTGCGCGCTAGCGCATACGCGATCAGCACCATCACGATCAGTTCGCCCCAATAAAGCACGGCCGGCCCGACTTGCGGACCGAACGCGGCCAGCAGCCAGCGGTCGCGTGGCAATTGCATGGCCAGCGAGATATTTGCGGCGGGCAATCCAAGCGCGACCGTCGGCGTGCGCACGAGCCAGCGCATTTCCGCCGGATCGCGGAAACGAATTTCAAAATGCTGGGTGCCCGGCACGATCGGCAGGCTCAATTTGCCGGCCTGCGGACGCAGGTTGAGATTCTGCCCATCGCGCGCCACGCCGAGCACTTCTGCGTCAGTTGGCAGCGTGATCGACTGCTCGCCGCCCTGACTCGCACGCAGGGTGAAATCGAGCTTGCGTGTCGACGCATGCTGTCCGGCTTCATTGCTGAAACTCACCGCGTCAATCGCGCGCATCGCACCCTGCAGCGGCGCCGGGCGCGTGATTTTCAGGGTCAAGGTTTCGCCCGGTAGCGGATGAAACTCGAAGTTGCGATGAGCACTGGGATTGTCGCCATCGGCCAGGCCTACACCGGGCACGCCGCTGAAATCCACATGCCAGGTCGGGCCGACCAGCACGTGCCAGACTTCGGTGCGATCGGTCAGCGCCGGTGCAGTGAGCATCAGCGTGTCGGCCTTGTCGAGTATACTTGTCCAGTTTGTTGCATCCTCGCCATCACCAATCGCCGCCGTAAGCTTGCCGTCGACGACCTTGAGTCCTGGCGTACTGACATGCTCGCCTTGCAGAATCGGCACGCTGACGGCGAAGCCGCCCTGCTGCGGCGACAGGCGCTGGACATCCGTGAGTACGCTCCAGTCCAGCCCCAGCGCAAGACTGCGGTCGACGCGCACATACGGCGGAAACTGCTGCACGCCGGAAGCCGGCTGGCCGGGTGCGCTGGCGTGCGTGCGCGCAAGGCTCAGGGTTTCGGTGAGCAGACGATCGTCGCCCAAGCCGGAAGCATCCCAGCCATTGCCTTGAAACAGCACGCGCTCGGGCCGCAGCGCAAAACTCAAGGCCGCCTTGTCGGCAGTGGCGGCGTAGTCGATTTCGATCCGGTGCACGCCGCGGCCCAGCGCCAACCACAACGTGCCGTCGGCATTGCGCGCGATGTCATCTGCGGCGACGCCGTCCACTTTTACACTTTTCACCACGGTGGCGGCATCGCCTGCCGGCAGTGGCAAGGCGATGCGCGCACCAGCCTGCGCATCCAGCGCCACGCCGATGCTGTCGCCGCTTGCAGTGACTTGTGCTTGCGCCACGCTGGCGCAGGCCGGCGCGCACTTCGGCGCTTCGGTCAGGCGTTGCCGCAACTGCTGCAGCAATTCGTCGGATGGATAAGCTTGTGCCTGCGCCGGTTGCGGCACGGCGCAGACCGC
>JANWJJ010000119.1 GCA_025451955.1 Rudaea sp.
CCCGCGCCCAATGTCACACCGAATTACACCGTGGCGAAACGCTTCGTCATCGGTCAGACCGGCGGTTGGGATTACCTCACCTTCGATCCGGCCGCGAAGCGCCTGTACATCAGCCGCTTTGACCGCGTGCTCGTGATGGCCGCCGACAGCGGCAAGATCATTGCCACGATTCCCGGCACCGACGGTGTGCACGGCATCGCTCTCGTTCCGGAACTCGGTCGCGGTTTCACCAGCAACGGCCGCGCCGATAGCCTGACCGAATTCGATCTGACCACATCGAAAGTCGTGCGCACGATTCCGGTCGATGGCAAAAATCCGGACGCGCTGATCTACGATTCGGCGAGCAAACACTTGTTCGCCTTCGACGGCCACAGCCACGAAGCCAGCGTGATCGATCCGGTCACCGGCAAGCTGGTGGCGAAAATTCCACTGCCGGGAAAACCCGAATTCGCCGCCAGCGACAGCGCCGGCAATGTCTACGTCAATATCGAAGACACCGCGCAATTGGCGCGCATCGACGCGGCCAAGGCGAAGGTCACGGCGGTGTGGAAACTCGACGATTGCGAAGAGCCTTCCGGCCTAGCCATCGACACCGCACATCATCGCCTGTTCTCGGTTTGCCAGAATAAACGCATGGCCGTGACCGATGCGCAAACCGGCAAGCACGTCGCCAGCATCCTCATCGGTGAAGGCCCCGATGCCGTCGCGTTCGACGCCGCGCGCGGCCTGGTGTTCAGCACCAACGGCGCGGACGGCACCCTGACCATCGTCCGCGAAGACGCGCCCGACAGCTATCGCGTCGTCACCAACGTGCCGACCCAGAAAAGCGCGCGCACGCTGGCGCTGGATGCGGACAACCATCGCATCTACACCGTCGCCGCGGAATTCGGGCCGGCGCCCGCCCCGACCGCCACGCAACCGCATCCGCGCCGCAGCGTGGTCGACGGAAGTTTCACCGTACTGGTCGTGGATGACGGGAGCAGCAAATGAATCGCCTATTGCAAGCCGCACTCGTATTGATGATCGTCCCGGGCGTTTCCTGCACGGCGGTGGCGGCGGGTTGCTCGATCCAGCCGCCCAAACACGCCAGCCACCAACAGCTCGCGGCACTGGCGAAGGTATCGAAGACAAACGCGACACGAACTGCTTTGGATGCGGTGAAACAACCGGGAACAAAAAGAATCAAGAGTGCCGAACTTGAGTCGGAGAACCAGTGTTTGATCTGGTCGTTCGATATCGGCATTGCCGGTTCGAAGGTCACGCACGAAGTCGCCATCGATGCAGGTACCGGTACGGTGCTCTCGGCGACAACGGAAACCGCCGCGCAGGAAGCCGATGAGTTGCGTGGCGAGTCGAAACCGGCGCATGGCACCTGAAAGCGGACGCACCATCAGCCGCCAGGCCGGAAGAATATCCCGCGTCTGGCTGCTCGCCGCGATCGCACTGAGCGGCTGCGCGATCTATCGTCCGCTGCCGCTCGACGCTGGCGACCAACACGCATCGCTCGCGGCGGCCGCGCAGAAAATCGAGCATCCGCGACTGACGCCGCTCAAGATCGATCCCAACGGACCCTGGGACGATCTGCAATTGGCGGATCTGGCCATCGTCGTCAGTCCGCAATTGCAAGCGCTGCGCGCGCAGAACAAGGTGGCCCACGCGCAGGTTTTCAGCGCAGGCTTGCTGCCCGATCCGCAGCTGGGCATCGGCGTGGATAAACCGGACGGTTCCGGCGTGGTCAGCGCGCTTTCATTGAGTGCGGGCATCGATCTGGGCGCGCTGTTCACCCGCCATCGCCGCGTCGCCGGCGCGCGCGCGGCGGCCGCGCAGGTGCGCAATGAAGTCGCGTGGCAGGAATGGCTGGTCGCCAATCAGGTGCGTCTGCTTGCGCGCCGCTATGAATTTCTGCAACGCCAGCACGCGATTGCGGCGAGCGCGGCGGATGCCGCCGACAAGCTGCTGACGCTGACCCAAACCAGCGTCGATCAGGGCAATGCCAAGCTCGATGAACTGGTGCTGCGCCGGGTTGCGGTGCTGGATGCGCGCGATCGCGAACGCAGTTTGCAGCGCGATGCCGAAGCGACACGGTTGCAACTCAATCAGACCGTTGGCGTCGATCCGCAAACGCAGATTCCCTTGCGCGATACCACGGCGCTGCACGATCCGGCGGCGCTGGATGCGGCAACACTCGATGCGCGCGCGATTGACCAGCGTCTGGATCTGGCCGCGTTGCGCGCCGGTTACGCTTCGCAGGAAGCCGCCGTGCGCACGGCGATCCTGCAACAATATCCCCTGCCCAATCTGACCATTTCCCGCGCGCGCGATACCACGCCGGTGTATACCAAGGGCGCGGCGCTGAGTCTGAGCTTGCCGTTATGGAATCGGAATCGCGGCGCCGTCGCGGTAGCCGATGCAACGCGCGAACAATTGCATGCGGAATACACCGCGCGCGTATTCGATGCGCATGCGGTGATCGCGGCACAAATCGAATCCTTGCAGGAAATCGCCGCGCAACGGAAACTGCTTGACGCCCAACTCGACGCGATGAACGCAGAAATGCAACCGCTGCAAGCTGCCGCGCAGCGCCGCGACGTGGCCCTGGTGACTTACGAGACCGCGCGCGCCGCCCTGCTCGACAAACGCATCGCCAGCGTGGCTCTGGCGCAGGCACAATCCGAAGGCGAGGTCGCCCTCGATATCGCGGTGGGGAGTCTGGTATGGCAATGACATCGCAACGCTGGCGCATCGCCTGGCTGCTGCTCGGCTGCATCATCGTCATCAGCGCTGCTTTCACTAATGTCTACGCCGGTGAAGACGACGACAAGGCGCCCGCCGTCGCCACGGTGACCATGTCACCGGCGACGCTGGCAACGATGAGCCGCAGCTTGACCGCTTACGGCACGGTTGAATTTTCCGCCGAGCATCTGCACGCGCTCTCGGTGCCGTATCAGGCGCGCGTGACGAATGTGGATGTCGTCGCCGGACAAATGCTGCGCAAGGGCGATCCCATCGTCGTGCTGCAGGCCACGGCCGCGGCGAATCTGGAGCGCCAACGCGCCGCCACCGATGCGCAATTCGCGCAATCGGAGTTGCAGCGCGTGCACGCGCTGTTCGCGCAGCATCTGGCGACCAACAGCGAAGTCGCGGCCGCCGAACAGTCCGCGCGCAATGCCGATGCCGCACTGGCCTCGGCGCAGTCGCGTTTCGGCGGCAGCGGCGAACACACGCTGCGCGCCGATGGTGATGGCGTCGTCGCCAGTCTCGCCGCGCACCGCGGCGACGTGCTCGCCGCCGACACCGTGATCGCGCAGATCGGCGACAGTGACGGCCTGCAACTGCGCCTGGGCATCGAAGCCTCCGCCGCGGCGCAGATAAAACCCGGCCAGAACGTGAGTTTCAACGTGCTCGAAAACGGCGCCAAACCGATGACGGCGACAGTGATGCGCGTCGCGCGCCAGCTCGATCCGCAAACGCGCCTGATCGAGGTTTACGCCACGCCCGACGCGCCGCAGGATTTGTCGTCCGGCGCAGCGGTGGCGGCGAAGATCGAGATCGCCACGCGCGCGAACGTGCTCAGCGTGCCGCGCAGTGCGGTGTTGTATCGCGATGGCAAGGCCTACGTGTTCGCGGTGGAATCCGGCAAGGCCGCATTGCGCTGGATCGACGCCGGCGAAGACGATGGCACGCGGGTCGAAATCCGTTCCGGTCTGCAAGCCAACACTCCGGTAGTCACGCTGGGCAATTACGAATTGCAAGACGGCATGGCGGTCAAGGCACAATGACCGGCGCCTGGCTGCGGCAGCATCAGCGTTCGATCCTGCTGCTGATCCTGATTCTGGCGGCCGGCGGCGCGCTGTCGGCCTGGTATTTGCCAGTCGGATTGTTTCCGCAGATCGATTTTCCGCGTGTGGTTGTCGCGGTGGATGCCGGCGACCGCCCGGTCGACCGCATGGTGGTCGAGGTCACGCGGCCGCTCGAACGCGCGCTGCGCCGCGTGCCTGGCGTGCAGGATATTCGCACCACCAGCAGCCGCGGCAGCGCGGAGCTCGCGCTGACCTTCGCCTGGGGTTCGGACATGACCGCAGCCTTGTTGCAGACACAGGCGGCAGTGAGCGGACAATTGCCGCTGCTGCCCGCCGGCACCACGTTCAACGCGCAGCGCCGCGATCCGACCGTGTTTCCGTGCCTTGGTCTCACCCTCACCTCGGCCACGCGCGACGCGGTCGCGCTCAGGGATTTCGCCGTCTATCAACTCAGTCCGGCATTGAGCGGCTTGACCGGCATCGCCGATATCGAAGTACTCGGCGGACGCAAAGCCGAATACCAGGTACTGCTCGATCCAGCGCGTTTGCAGGCGCGCGGCATCGCCACCGCCGATGTGGTGCAGGCGCTGACGAACAACAATACGGTCAATGCGGTCGGACGCCTGGAAGATCATTACCGGCTGTATCTGACCATCGCCGACACACGCCTGCTCGGCATCGACGACATTCGCAACACCATCGTCAAGACCGCGGACGGCAACGTGGTCAAGGTAGCGGATCTGGGCAGCGTGCGCCTGGCTGTGGAACCGGAATGGACGCGCGTCACTGCCAACGGCGGCGACGCCGTACTGATCAATATCCGCCAGCAGCGCGGCGCGAACACGGTGAGTCTGGTGCATGACGTGCGCGCGCGTCTGGCGGAACTGCACAAGAATATTCCCGCCGACATCAAGATCGGCACCTATTACGATCAATCCGAGCTCATCGTCGCCTCCGCTGCCAGCGTGCGCGATGCGATCCTGATCGGCGCCCTGCTCGCGGCGCTGGTGCTGTTCGTGTTCCTGCGCAGTCCGCGCATCACCTTGATTACCGCGTTGACCCTGCCGATCGTCATTGCCATCACGATCCTGCTGCTGCGCACGCTGCACATGAGTTTCAACATCATGACCCTGGGCGGCATCGCCGCGGCGGTGGGTCTGATCGTGGACGATGCTGTGGTGATGGTCGAGCACATCATGCGTCGCGTCGGTGCGGCGCGTGATGCCGATGCGGAAATCGTGATGAGCGCGGCGCAGGAAATGCGCCAGCCGCTGACCGGCTCGTCGTTCGCGACCATCGTGGTGTTCGCACCATTGGCGTTTCTCGGCGGCGTCGCCGGCGGATTCTTCAAGGCGCTGGCGATCACGATGGCCTGTGGATTGATCGTGTCGTATGGTCTGGCGCTGCTGGCCGTGCCGCTGCTCGCCGCGCGTCTGGTGCGTCCGCGCGATGCCGCAACGATGGAGCACGCCGATCGCAGCATGCAGCGCGCGCACACCGTCTACGCCGCACGCATGGGCCGTTGGCTTGCGCGGCCGTGGTGGGCAATCCTGGTCATCGCCGGCTGCGCGGTCATCGCCCTGCTCGCGTATTCGCGGCTGGGTTCGGGTTTCATGCCGCAGATGGATGAAGGCGGTTTCGTGCTCGATTACACCAGTGCGCCCGGCACCTCGCTGACCGAAACCGACCGGCTGTTGCGCCAGGTCGAAGCGATCATCGCCGCCACGCCGGAAGTGAACAATTATTCGCGCCGCACCGGTCTGCAACTCGGCGGCGGTCTGACCGAAGCCAACGAAGGCGATTTCTTCGTGCATCTGAAACCGCCGCCGCGCCGCGGCATCGAAGACGTGATGGCCGATGTGCGCGCGAAGATCGCCGCGCAGGTTCCCGGACTGCGCATCGAAACCGCGCAACTGATGGAAGACCTGATCGGCGATCTGGTCGCCACGCCGCAACCGATCGAGGTGAAAGTGTTCGGCGACGATGTGGATACCGATCGCGTTTGGGCCGCGAAGATCGCCGCCGCCATCGGCAAGATTACCGGCGTGGTGGAAGTATTCGACGGCGTCAAGATCGCCGGCGATGCCATCGATATTCGCGTCGACCGCGTCCGCGCCGCGCTCGACGGACTCGATCCGGATGCGGTGTCGCGCCAGGTCGAAACCCTGCTCGGCGGCAGTCTCGCCGGCGCGATTCAGAGCGGCGGCAAGCTCATCGGCATCCGTGTGTGGACGCCGGCAGACCTGCGCGAGCGGATCCAGCAACTGGAACAACTGCCGCTGCGCGCGCCGGACGGCCATATCCTGCCGCTGGACCGCGTGGCCACGCTGACGATCGCCGGCGGCCAGCCGCAAGCCGACCGCGAAAACCAGCGCCCGCTGGTCGCCGTCACCGCCCGCCTTGAAGGCCGCGATCTGGGTTCGGCCATGCAACAGGTACAATCCACGGTGCTGGCGCTGCATCCGCCGGCGTCGGTGCAGATCGAGTACGGCGGTCTGTACCGGCAACAACAGACTTCGTTCCGCGATTTGGCCGTAGTATTCACCGGTGCCTTGCTGATGATCGTTGCCTTGCTCATGTTCCTGTACGAAAACATCGCTGTGGTCGCGAGCATCCTGGTGGCGACGTTCTGTTCGCTCGCCGGCGTCTTCGCGGGATTGTGGCTGACAAACACGGAACTCGACCTGTCCTCGATCATGGGCATGACCATGATTCTTGGCATCGTCACCGAGATCGCGATTTTCTACTTTGCCGAAATCGATTTCGCGCGCG
>JANWJJ010000120.1 GCA_025451955.1 Rudaea sp.
ATGTACGCCGACGATCGCCGTCACATCAACACCGATTCGGATTCCGAAATCCTGCTCAACATCTTCGCCCACGAATTGCAGATCCAGGAACGTCACGCGCTGACCCCGGACCACATCTTCAAGGCCGTCGCCGGCGTGCATGCGCGCGCGCGCGGCGGTTACGCGATCGTGTCGTTGCTGCTCGGTTATGGCATCGTCGCGTTCCGCGATCCCTGGGGTATCCGTCCGCTGGTACTCGGCGAACGCGACACCGCGGAGGGCAAGGAATACGCGGTGGCGTCCGAATCGGTGGCGTTCGATATCCTCGGCTTCCGCCGCCTGCGCGACGTGGCACCCGGCGAAGCGGTGCTGCTCACACTCGACGGTCAATTGTTCAGCCGTCACTGCTCTGAAGGCTATCCGCACGCGCCGTGCATTTTTGAATATGTATACTTGGCGCGACCGGATTCGATGATCGAGGATGTCTCGGTTTACAAGGCGCGTTTGCGCATGGGCGAACGCCTGGCGGCCAAGATTGCGCGCGTGCGTCCGGATCACGACATCGATTCGGTGATCCCGATTCCCGACACTGCGCGCACGGCTGCGAGTTCGCTCGCCGCGGCACTCGGCCTGCCGATGCGCGAGGGCTTCGTCAAGAATCGTTACATCGGCCGCACCTTCATCATGCCTGGGCAGAGCGAGCGGGTGAAATCGGTACGCCGCAAATTGAACGCGATCGAGCTGGAATTCCGCAACAAGAACGTGCTGCTGGTAGACGATTCCATCGTCCGTGGCACCACCTCGAAGCAGATCATCCAGATGGCGCGCGAAGCTGGTGCGAAAAAAGTATACTTCGCCTCGGCTGCGCCGCCGGTGCGTTTTCCGAATGTTTACGGCATTGACATGCCGGCGCCTGGCGAACTGGTCGCGCACGATCGCAGCGAGGAACAGGTGCAGACCCTGATCGGCGCGGACTGGCTGGTGTATCAGGATCTGGATGATCTGATCGCGGCCGTCGCCGAAGGCAACGACAAGCTGACCCGCTTCGATGCTTCGTGTTTTTCCGGCGAATACGTCACTGGTGTCGAGCCAACCTATCTGAGCGAACTGGAATTTGCGCGCTCGGATGCGGCCAAGAGTCAGCGCCGCCAGGTGTCGTGATTGCGGTCGTTTTCGCGTTATAACTTCTGCAGGCTGTTGCCATTCGGCGTGTGATCGGGTTCCGCGTCGAATCCGCCGCGCATCTGGCAGAATACCCATTGGCGCGGCGCGGTGTGACGCCGGGAGCGAACGTGAAAGCACAAGGAAACCCGACGCGAGGCGGTGAGACGAATCTGTTTGTGCGCGCACGGCATTGCCTGGAATTGGCTGATCCCGTCGCCAAACTCGCCGCTACCGCGGCGGTCGCCGCCGCATTCGCTGCGGGTGATCTGTTCAGCGCGAATGACGATGGCGGGCCGCAATCGATCGGCATTCCCGGACGCCCGCCGCGACCACGGCTGGTACCGCCGCGCGATCTGCCACAGCGCGGACTCGGCACGCCGGACGGTCGCGCCGCGCTTATCCACGCTGTGGCGCATATCGAGTTCAACGCGATCAATCTGGCCTGGGACGCGGTATACCGTTTTCGTGGCATGCCGGCCGATTATTACCGCGATTGGATCGGCGTCGCCGCCGATGAAGCGCGGCATTTTGCGCTGCTGCAAACGCGCCTGATCGGACTCGGTCACGCGTATGGCGATTTCGACGCGCACGATGGGCTGTGGAAAATGGCCGTAAAGACGTCTGATTCCTGCCTGGCACGCATGGCCCTGGTGCCGCGGGTGCTCGAAGCGCGCGGACTGGATGTGACGCCGGGCATGATCGAGCGTCTGCGCAGCGCCAGCGATACCGAAACCGTGGCGATTCTGGAAACCATCCTGCGTGAGGAAGTCGCGCATGTCGCTGCCGGTTCGCGTTGGTTCGCATGGTGTTGCGCGTGCGAAGACTGCGATCCCGAGGCGACCTTCGCCGACTTGATCGCGCGGTTCGCACCCGGCGCAGTCAAGCCGCCGTTCAACATGCCGGCCCGGCTCGCCGCCGGATTCAGCCGCGACGAGCTTGCGCGATTTGGGGCCGCCGCATGAAGCGTCGGATCGGCTGCACGCTGGCCGTGGCGACAATCTGGATCGTTCTGCTCGGCCTGGCGGCGGGATTGCGCTGGAATACGCCGTTGCTGCCGCAAACGCAGGTCGCGCTGGACGCCAGCGATTTCCATGTCGTCATGGGCGCGGGCGTCGAAGACGGCTCCGCGCTGCGCGTGGGCGCAGTCGGCGACGACGGCAATGCCTTGCAATCAATACCGCTGGAGCATCTGCGCGCGAAGGATTTTTCCACCCTGCGCTATCGCTTCGACGGCTTTCCACGGACGCTGGAATTGTCACTGGTGTTTCGCCGCGCGGACACGCCCGCCGACGTTCAGGTGGCGACGATACCGTGGCCGGGCGACGGCTGGCGCAGTCTCGATTTGCGCAAGCTGCCGGGCTGGCAGGGTGAAATCACCGAACTGGGATTCGCCGAATATGCAACGCCGCAAATCGCGCCGCCGAGCGTTGCCTTCCGGCCATTCCGTTTCGATCGGGCCGAATTGTGGTCGTCATCGTGGCACGGCGGCCTCGCGACATTGTATACATCCTGGTTCGACCCGTCGCCGTGGGCATTGATATCGATCAGTGCGCTTGGCCCGGTGCGCGAAGCCGCACAGGCGCCGGCCCTGATGCCACTGCTGGTCGCGGGCGCCGTGTTGAGTCTGCTTGCCTGTGTCCTGATCCTGCGCTGGTCGCGGCAGCGCTGGCTGCGTGGTGGTGTGGTCGTCGCGTTGGCGGCATGGGTACTGCTCGATCTGCGCTGGTTGCACGATTTCCACGCCAAGCACCTACTCACCGAAAACCTGTATGCGGGCAAATCCTGGAGCGAGCGTGCGCAGTTGCTGCCGGATCAAGGCATCGCGTTCGCTGCTACGCAGATCGAGGCTTATCTCGCTGGCCACCCGCCGGTGCGGCGCATCCTGGTGGCGTCGGATTCCAATTACACCTTTCTTCGCCTGATCTATCTGCTGCTGCCGCTGGATGCGGCGCCGTTGCAGATGATCGGCGCGGCGTCTGTGTTGCCGCCGGATTCGCTGTTCGTGCTCTACGACAGCACGCAATGGCACTACGACACCGAGCGCGGCATGCTTGCCAGCGGCGCGGTGAGTTTTCCGGTCGAACCGGTTTACCAAAGCGGCGGTGTGCAACTGTATCGTTTGCGGAGCACACAATGACGCTATCCGTCACCCAGTGGCTGGCCTGGGTTTTGCCGATCGCTGCGGGCGTGGCGGCATATCTGGCATTGTGTCCGCAGCGTGGCGCCGGATGGCGCGTCGCGGCGCTCGGACAAGGAATCGTTTTCGGTTTGCTGCTGGCGGCTGCGGCGACGGCGCTGTTCGCGCGCGCCGATACGCAGCACGCGCTGGCACATGTTGTGCCGTGGCTGGCGCTGTTTGCGTTGTGCGCCGGCACATTGGCCTGGAAGCGGATACGCCGATCGCCACGGCCGGCCGCAGCGGGCGAGGCTGAAATTGCAAACAAATGGATAAGTATACTTTGTGGCCTGTCGCTGGCTTCGCTGACCTGGCGCGGCTGGCTTGCACTGCGCGAAATCCTGCTGCGGCCGACGTTTCCATGGGATGCCTGGGATGCCTGGGCGGTGAAATCCAAGACCTGGTTTCTGCTCGGGCATTACGCGCCGTTTGTATCCGTGCAAGATTGGCTGGCGCGACCCACGGCCGATCTTTTCACCGGCCCGGCGTGGAGTTATCCGGCCACCTTGGGCTGGATGCAGGTCTGGTTCGCCAGCGCCGCCGGCGACTGGATCGAGCCACTGGTCAACCTACCCTGGTTTGCGTTGTGGGTTGGATTGTTGCTCGGCCATTACGGTCAGTGGCGCGCGCTGGGCTTGAGCCGCGTGCGCGCTTTAGTATTTGTATACATTCTCGGATCGCTGCCGCTGATCGCGGTGCATGTCGCCTTGGCCGGCTATGCGGATTTGTGGATCGCGACGATCTTCGGTTTCGGCGTACTCGCGTGGTTGCGCTGGATCGAACGGCGCGAACGCAGCCAACTTGCACTTGCCGCGATCTGCGTTTTGTCATTGCCGCTGATCAAGCTTGAAGGTGCGGTCTGGCTGCTGCTGTTTGTCGGCGTGGCGGGATTCGGTTTGCTGTCGCGCCGGTTTCGTCGCCGCATCGTGGCGACGATCGCGGCGGTCGCTATCGTCGCCGGCCTGTTCGGCGTTCTCGCATTGCCACTGCCGGGTCTTGGCTGGGTGCATATCGGTGCCACGACGATCGACATCCCGGTGATCGGCAAACTCGCAATCGCCTGGCATGGTGCTGCGTTCGGTGGCGTGCTGGTCGCACTCTTTGCCCAGCCGAACTGGCATCTGTTGTGGTGGCTGCTGCCGCTGATCGTGGTCTGGCGTTGGCAGGAATTGCGCGAACATGAATCGCTGCGTCGGCTCGGCGCGCTGCTGCTGCTCGGACTGGGTTTTCTGCTGTTCCTGTTCGTGTTTACCGATGCCGCGCGCTGGGCCGAAAGTTTTACCGCGGTCAATCGCCTGATCCTGCATATCGTGCCGATAACGGTCACGATGCTGGCATTGTTTTGCCGCAATGTGGATTTTGCAGCACTTCGCGATACAACGTCAGCGTCTGCTCCGCCGCTCGATCGAGCGTGAATTCCTCACGCCAGCGCTGTTCGCCGGCAAGGCCCATGCGCTGGCGCAGATTGGCATCCTGCGCCATGTTGCGTAATGCCTCGGCCAGCGCGGCGACGTCGCCGGGAGGCACCAACAATCCCGTCTCGCCGTTGCGCACAACGTAGCCCACGCCCGAACCGGGAATATCGCTGGCGACGACTGGCAGGCGTGCGCGCATGGCTTCGAGCAATACCAATCCGAAGGCTTCCGTACGTTCGATCGATGGCAGACAAAAAAGGTCGGCGTATAAATAGAGCGAGACGAGCGTGTCGTCATCAACGTGACCGGCGAAAGTCACACGAATGTCGATGCCCAGTTCGCTTGCGAGTTTGCTGAGCGACGCACGCCGTTCGCCATCGCCAACCAGGACCAGACTCACTTCCGGCACCAATGCGATCGCGTGCAACAGGATTTCGAATCCCTTGTAGTAGCTCAGTCGGCCCACAGCCAGCAGGCGCAATCCCGATCCGGGCCACAAATCTCTTCCTTCTCCCACCGGGAGAAGGTGGCCCGAAGGGTCGGATGAGGGCGGCAATCCCAAAGCGATCACCTGAGTCTTTTCACGCCACGGCTTGAGCGCTGCGCTCGATTCCAGATACGGCGGCGACGTCGCGACTATCGCGGATGCGCGCCGCAGCAAGGCCTGCTCCCATGGCCGGTATAGCCGATACGCCAGACGCAAACCGTGGTGACGGCTATCGAGTGGAATATCCGCGTGCCAATGCACGATCCA
>JANWJJ010000121.1 GCA_025451955.1 Rudaea sp.
ACCTTCGGTTCGCTGTTTTCCACGCCGATCGTCAATCCGCCGCAAAGCGCTATTCTTGGAATGCACACGATCAAAGAGAGAGCCATTGTGGAAAATGGCGCCGTCGTCGCCGCGCCGATGATGTATGTTGCGATCAGTTACGACCACCGCATCGTCGACGGCAAGGATGCAGTGCTGTTCCTGGTCGATATCAAAAATCAACTGGAAAATCCGCAGCGGATGTTGCTGGGAATGTAATCACGCGAGCCCGTATTGCGTGACTCGTACATCGGAACAAAAGGATACCGGAATGGACAACTTCGACGTCATCGTTATCGGCGCCGGCCCGGCCGGCTACGTGGCCGCGATCCGCGCCGCGCAGCTGGGTCTGAAAACCGCCTGCGTGGATGCCTTTATCGGCAAGGAAGGCAAACCCGCGCTTGGCGGCACCTGCTTGAATATCGGCTGCATTCCGTCGAAGGCCCTGCTCGATTCGTCAAAGCAATTCCATAATCTGACGCATTCGTTCAAGGATCACGGCATCACCGCCGCGAATCCCGCCATCGACGTCAAGACAATGGTCGGCCGCAAAGACAAGATCGTCAAGCAATTCACCGGCGGCATCGCCATGCTGTTCAAGGGCAACAAAGTGACGCCCTACTTCGGCAGCGCGACCCTGAAACCGAACCGCGTAGTGTCCGTGAAAGGCGCCGACGGCGCGGTGACGGAAATCAGTGCGACCAATGTGCTTCTTGCCGCAGGCTCGAAATCCATCGAACTGCCGTTCGCGAAGTTCGACAACAAGCTGATCGTGGACAATGCCGGCGCGCTGGATTTCAGCGAAACGCCGAAACGCCTCGGCGTGATCGGCGCAGGCGTGATCGGTCTGGAACTGGGCAGTGTCTGGCGCCGCCTCGGTGCCGAAGTCACGATTCTCGAAGCGCTGCCGGATTTTCTCGGTGTGGCCGATCGCGATGTCGCCAAGATTGCCGCACGCGAATTCGTCAAACAAGGCCTCGACATCAAGCTCGGCGCGAAAGTCAGCAAGGCCGAAATCAAGGGCAATACCATCGAGGTGACTTACGCCGACGCGAAAGGCGAACAGAAAATCGTCGTCGACAAACTGCTGGTCGCGGTTGGCCGCCGCGCGGCGACACAAGGTCTGCTTGCCGAAGGCACGGGTGTGAAGCTCGATGAGCGCGGCCGCATCGTCGTCGATGAGCATTGCTGGACCGGCGTCGAAGGCGTCTGGGCCGTCGGCGATTGCGTGCGCGGGCCGATGCTCGCGCACAAAGGTTCCGAAGAAGGCGTCGCCGTCGCCGAACTGATCGCCGGCAAGGCCGGCCACGTCAACTACGACACGATTCCCTGGGTGATCTACACCGAACCGGAAATCGCCTGGGCCGGCAAGACCGAAGAAGAGCTCAAGGCCGCCGGCATTCCGTATAAAAGTGGAACTTTCCCATTTGCCGCCATCGGCCGTGCCGTGGCAATGAACGAAACCGCCGGTCAGGTCAAGGTGATCGCCCACGCCGAAACCGATCGCATTCTCGGCGTGCACATGGTCGGCCCGGTGGTGTCCGAACTGATCGCCGAAGCGGTCGTGGCGATGGAATTCCACGGATCGTCCGAGGATATCGCTCGCATCGTCCACGCGCATCCGACCCTGAGCGAGGCGGTGCATGAGGCGGCGTTGTCGGTGGACAAGCGGGCGATACACAAGGCGAACTAGCCCGATCGTCATTCCCTGCCGGAATGACAAGCAAAAAGAATGAGCATTCCCAATCCCTTCCGCGCCTTCCGCATCCACGCCGATCGCGACAACTATCACGCCGGCATTGAACAGATGCGCGTGGACGATCTTTCGCCCGGCGAAGTCGTGGTCAAGGTGGCGTACTCGTCCGTCAACTTCAAGGACGCACTGGCCGGAACCGGTAAGGGAAAAATCCTGCGTGAGCCGGTGCTCAACGGTGGTATCGACGTTGCTGGCTATGTCGCCGCATCATCCGATCCGACGTTTCGCGAAGGCGACCAAGTGCTGTGCACCGGTTGCGGATTGTCCGAAACCCGCGACGGCGGTTATGCCGAATATGCGCGACTGGAATCGAAATGGACGATTCCGCTGCCAGCCGGATTGACCCTGCGTGAATCCATGATCCTCGGCACCGCCGGTTTCACCGCGGCGTTGTCGTTGTATAGAATGCAGCAAAATGGACAGGTTTCGGAAATGGGGCCGATCGTTGTCACCGGCGCGACCGGCGGTGTCGGCTCGCTGGCGATCGATATTCTTACCCGTGCCGGCTTTGAGGCGCATGCGATCAGCGGCAAGATTGAACATTTCGACGATTTGATCGCGCTTGGCGCCAAGCAGTGCATCTCGCGCAAGGAACTGTATTGGGGCCAGCGTCCGCTGGAAACCGCGCATTGGGCCGGCGCGATCGACAACGTCGGCGGCGATATGCTCTCGGGCCTGACCCGCGTCATTCATCCCTACGGCAATATCGCCAGTTGCGGCTTGGCTGCAGCGCCGGAATTGCAGACCACGGTAATGCCGTTCATCCTGCGCGGCGTCAGCCTGCTCGGCATCGCCTCGGCGGGAACCGCGCGCAACATCCGCGATGAAATCTGGGCGCATCTGGCATCGGACTGGAAACCGGCACACCTGGACCGCATCGCCACCCGCGAAGTCGGATTGGACGGATTGCCGGATATTTTCGACCTCATGTTGGCTGGCGGCTCATTCGGGCGTAGCGTGGTCAAGCTCTGATCCGCATCGGCATCTTCTCGATTTCACCTGAATTAAAGCCCTTAATCCAATGCTGTAACAGGAATTTCTCGATGCGCATCACAATTCCCCGCGGTAACCGCGCGCCAGCAGTTGGCCTGCGCGTTCAAGGGCCTTAGAATGCAGCGTCCGCACGAGCGGACATAAAGGGGATTACGGGATTTCTATGGCGCGCATTCTGATTGTGGACGATTCGCCGTCGCAGCTGGTCGGCCTGAAACGCATCGTTGAAAAGATGGGACATCAAGTCATCACCGCCGAAGACGGCTCCGCCGGCGTTGAAGCCGCCAAACGCGAAATCCCGGATTTGATCCTGATGGACGTGGTCATGCCTAACCTCAACGGTTTCCAGGCCACGCGCACCATCGCCAAGGATGCCAAGACCAGCCATATCCCGATTGTCCTGGTCACCACCAAGGATCAGGAAACCGACCGCGTCTGGGGCATGCGCCAAGGCGCCAAGGCCTACGTTACCAAGCCGGTGAACGAAGGCGATCTGATGCAGACCATTCAGAAACTGCTGCCGGCTGCTTGAGTTTCGCCGCGCGGCCTAGGCCGTCGCGCGCCGCGAAGTGAACACTTCTGCCATTTGCTCGTAGAGCTTGCGCTGTGTGTCCGTTTGCGCTGGCGGCGCGTGGATTTCCAGGGTGACGAACTGATCGCCCGGCGTGCGCCCGGGCATGCCGCGTCCGCGCAGGCGCATGCGTTTGCCGGAATCGGAGCCAGCAGGAATTTTCAGTTCGACATCGCCGCCCAGCGTCGGCACGGTGACCGTGGCACCGAGCGCGGCTTCCCAGGGCGCGATCGGCAAGGTAGCCAGAACGTCGCGGCCTTCCAGACGGAAACGCGCGTCTTCGCGGATCGTGATTTCAAGCATCAGATCGCCCGCAGGTGCACCCTGCATCCCGGGCGAACCCTGGCCAGCGAGGCGAATCTGCTGTCCCGGCAAGATGCCGGCAGGAATTTTGACTTCGAGTGTGCGCTCACCGCCAGTGGAATCGCGCAGACTGAAGCGTTCGCGGCCACCGCTGAAAGCCGTGGCCAGCGGAATCTCGACGCGCGCCTGCACGTCGCGGCCGCGGCGCGGACCGGCGGACCGCCCGCCACGCTGTCCGCCACGGCCAAACAGCGATTCGAAGAAATCGCTGAAGGCGCCTTCTTCGCCGAAATCCGCGGTATTGAAATCCGCACCTTCACCGAAGTGCGGCGGTGGACGGAAATCGTCGCCAGGTTTATAGCCACTGGCGCGAAGTTGATCGTAGGCGCGGCGCTTGGCCGGATCCTTGAGCGCCTCATAGGCCTCGTTGACGCCCTTGAATTTTTCCTCGGCGCCGGATTCCTTGCTCACATCCGGGTGATATTTGCGCGCGAGCTTGCGGTAGGCGGATTTGATCTCCGCTTCGCCAGCGTCGGCTTTCACGCCGAGAATGTCGTAGTAATCCTTGAATTGCATGTCGATGCGTTCGATCCGGTTGCCGGGAAATATGGGCAGCGCCCGCGCTTTCAATAGTGCACGGCGGCGACGCGCAGCTTATCATTCATCCGTCGACGCCCACTGCGGGCGCCGCTACACCTTAGCGAGGACAGTCCATGACAATCAAGATCGGCGACCGCATTCCCAACACCACGCTCAATTATCTCAAGGATGGCGTGCAGGCCATCAACACTGACGAGATTTTCAAAGGCAAGAAGGTCGTGTTGTTCTCCGTGCCCGGAGCGTTTACTCCGACCTGCTCGGCCAAGCACTTGCCGGGATATGTGGAAAAATTTGCAGAATTCAAAAAGAAAAATGTGGACGTCGCCTGCATCGCCGTCAACGATGCCTTCGTGATGAATGCCTGGGCCAAGGATCAGAAAGTACCCGAAGGCCTGTGGATGCTGGCCGATGGCAATGGCACATTCTCCAAGGCGCTCGGTCTGGAGATGGACGGCACCGCATTCGGCTTGGGCATGCGCGGCAAGCGTTTCGCCCTTTATGCCGAAGACGGCGTGGTCAAGCAACTGCATGTCGAAGCGCCGGGCGAGTTCAAGGTTTCCGCCGCGGATGCGATGCTGGCGGCGATCGCGTGATTCCATAGTGGAACCAGTTTGTCAAATTCAATAGCCGGGCAGCTCGATGTCGTCCCGCAGATAGCGCCCCATCAGGATTTCGGGAAAGACAGGCAGCCGCATCAACCGGGTGGCGAAATTGCGGGCAGTGACGCCGAAGGCGGTCTTCGGGACGAATGAGGATACGAGTTTCGCCGCCAACCGCTGTTTGCGCGCGAGAAATGGCTTCATGCGCTCCTCATAGCAGGCAAACGCCACACCATGATCGCCATGGCTCTGGTGAATTTCACCCGCCAGTACATAGGCTTCGGCCATGGCAAGGCCAGCGCCTTCGCCGGCGATCAGGGAAGGGCATGCCGCCGCGTCGCCGACCAGCGCTGTCCTTCCTCTCGTCCAGTGATTCATTCGAATCTGGCTGACGCTGTCGAAATAGACGTCGTCGACGTCATCCAGAGACGCGAGAATCTGCGAGCATTCCCAGCCCGAATCGGCAAAGACCCTGGTCAGCACCGATTTGCGTCCCAGCCCATTCGCAGGAATCCCACCGCTGAGATATTCGTCGCGGAAAAGCAGAAAAAAGAGCGTTTTATCGTCGCGTATCGGGAAGCGCGAAATATATTTCCCGGGAGCCCCGTAGATGACCGCGACGTGCTCGTCTCGAGGTCGATAATCTTTGACCTCGAATGCGGCGACGTGACAGCCAAGTGGAAACTCAAACCTGGCTTCGGGACCGAACATGAGTTCGCGAACGCGGGAATGCAATCCGTCGGCGCCGATGACCAGATCGACCTCGCGCGGGGGTGCGTGGTCGAAGTTCAGCGTCACGCGACTGCCGTCATCCTCGATCGCGGCAATGCCGTCACCGAAGATCGTTTCAATTTTTCCGTCCAGCAGGCCATAGATGGTTGCGGCGATATCCGAACGCGCCAAGGCCATGAGGCGGTCATGGGTCAGGCGCAATAAAACATCTGCGGAATAACCTCCGCATTCACGACCGTGCCGGTCCACCAGGCGCAGCTCTTCGACGTGGTACTGCAATTCCTGAAGTCGGGACAGCAGGCCCATTTTTTCGGCGACATCGTAGCCAAGCCCCCACAGGTCAAGGAGGTAGCCGCCGGTACGGGGACGAGGCGCCTTCTCGATCAGCAATACCTTGTGGCCGAATTCGCGCAGCCAATAGGCGAGCGTCGTACCGGCGATGCCGGCTCCGTTGATAGCTATCTTCATGACGCCCGAGTCCTTGATAGCACTTCGCAGGCCCCTGCCCGATCGCGGACTGAACACCATCAATCGGCAGGCGTACCGTTTCCGCCCGTCACTGCGTCATCGGCCGCGCTCGACTCCGCTTCGTCCTCGCCCAGACTCTCGACGCGCACCACGCCCACCAGCGCTTCGTCTGCCGGCAGCCGGATCAGAGTGACGCCCTGTGTATTGCGTCCGACCCGCGCGATTTCCGCGGCGCGCGTGCGCACCAGGGTGCCCTGATTGGATATCAGCATCAGCTCGTGCGCGTCATCGAGTTGCACCGCACCGACCAGTGCGCCATTGCGATCCGAACACTGGATTGCGATCACGCCCTGCGTACCGCGACCCTTGCGTGGATATTCGGAAAGTTCCGTGCGTTTGCCGAAGCCGCGTGCGGTGGCAGTGAGGATATCGCCGCCCGCATCCGTTGCGCCCTCGCCTTCGGCAATGATCATCGATTCGACATGCGCATCGGCAGCCAGACGGATACCGCGCACACCATGCGCGGTGCGGCCCATCGGCCGTACTTCGTCCTCGGAGAAACGCACGGCCTTGCCGTTGCTGGCGAACAGCAAGACATCACGCGAACCGTCGGTGAGTGCGACGTCAACCAGGCCGTCGCCATCGTCGATGTCGATCGCACGGATGCCGGTCGAACGCGGACGCGAGTAATCCGACAGCGGCGTTTTCTTCACCGTGCCACGGCGGGTGGCAAAGAACACATAACGATCATCCGGGAATTCTCTCACCGGCAAGATCGCCTGCACGGTTTCGTCGGCTTCCAGCGGCAACAGATTGATGATCGGCTTGCCGCGCGCACCGGGACTGGCGTCCGGTATTTTGTATACTTTTAACCAAAGTACGCGGCCGCTGCTGGTGAATGCCAACAGCGTATCGTGGGTATTGGCAATCCACAGGCGCTCAACAAAATCCTCTTCCTTCATGTTTGTCGCCGAGCGTCCCCTGCCGCCGCGGCGCTGCGCACGATACGTGCTGACCGGCTGACGCTTCGCGTAACCGGCGTGCGACAGAGTCACCACCACATCTTCCGGCTCGATCAGATCGAGCACATCGAGATCTTCCTGGCTGCGCTGGATCACGGTGCGGCGGGGATCGCCGAAATCCTCGCGCAATGTCGCAAATTCGTCGCGAATCACGCGCAGCAACTTGTCGGGACTTTCCAGAATGGAAATCAACTCGACGATGCTTGTAAGCAATTCCTTGTATTCGTCGGACAGTTTTTCCTGCTCCAGCCCGGTCAGGCGGTTCAGGCGCATCTCGAGAATTTCCTTGGCCTGCGCCTCGGACAACTGGTAACCGCCGGCGCTCAATCCCGCGGCGGCCGGCAGATCTTCAGGCCGCGACACACCCGAGCCCGCGGCTGCCAGCAGCGCGTGCACCGGACCCGGTTCCCAATGCCGCGCGAGCATGCGCTCTTTGGCGACTTGCGGGCTTTGCGAGGTCTTGATCAACTCGATCATGGCGTCGATATTGGCCAGCGCGACCGTCAGCCCCTCGAGGATATGCGCGCGCGCGCGCGCCTTGCGCAAATCGAAAATCGTGCGCCGGGTAACCACTTCGCGCCGATGGCGAATAAAGGCTTCCAGGATTTCCTTCAGGCTCAGCAGCCGCGGCTGGCCATCGACCAGCGCCACCATGTTGATGCCGAATGTCACCTGCAGTTGGGTTTGCAGGAACAGGTTGTTCAACAGCACGTCGGCCATCGTGTCCTTGCGCACTTCGATGACGATCCGCATGCCGTCCTTGTCGGATTCGTCGCGCAGACCATCGCTGGCAATGCCTTCGATCTTCTTTTCCTTGTGCAACTCGGCGATTTTTTCGATCAAGCGCGCCTTGTTCACCTGATACGGCAATTCGGTGACGATGATCGTCTCGCGGCCATTGCTGTCGGTTTCGATGTCGGCCTTGGCGCGCACCAGAATGCGACC
>JANWJJ010000122.1 GCA_025451955.1 Rudaea sp.
CTCGCTTCCTGCGAGCGAGTCACCTTTCTTTAGCTTGTGCAAAGAAAGGTAACCGAAAGAAAGCACACCCCGGTGCCGCGCTCTCCGGGCATCCTGCCCTGCGAGTGCGCGATCACACTCCGGGGTTCGTTGAACGCACATCCCTGTACGTGCAACGAACTGGCGCGCATCGTGCGCGCCATCCTGCGGACTTTCCTGCGTGCGCTCGCCGCGGCACAGGGGCCCGAAAAGCGGCGGTCATCGTGGCCGCGCGCTACTGAACTCGGTTGTCGATCTTGGTTGCGTAAGGACTTTTTTCGAATGGAAATTGCACAAGCCACCCGGCTTGACTTGCCAGTTTTCTAAGCTTGTCCGCGCTGCGCGTCGTCAGCACTTCAGCTAGTTGTGCGGCCCACGGCGGAGCTTTTGCGAGTCGATTCGGTTGTGTCAATAACGTCAACGGCGCATCTTTGACTGTCGCCAATGCATCTTTCAGGAACATCCAATGCACTTGCAAAATATCCGAGGCATCGGATTGCGGAAGAAAAACGGTTTCCCAATTTTTTTGGAGATCACTGTTCCTTGGTTGAGTTTCTTCCGCAATGGCAATGTTTTCGTTAAGTGAGAACACCATAGGATTGCCAGAGACGGTTAAAGCGATCTGCACGGCGCCCATCTCACCGAGAGCCAGAGCGACCGCATGATCCGTCATCTCGAGGCAATTCGGGGTCGTCCCGATTCGCCGAATACCGCGGCGTACCAGTTCCGACAAGTCGGCGGGTAGGTCCTTGGCACTGCGCTCCTTCAGTGGCAGAGCGTTACCTATCGGCGTGTCGCTCAGCCAAGCCACTGTGGTGAACGCACCGGACTCAGGCTGGTTAAACAAAACGAATTGCAGTCTGCCATCTTTCTCCCTCGCCGCAACTTTTGTAATCTTACCGCTAGGCATCGGAATCCACCGATGATCGTCAAGTCTCTGCGGCCATGTACTCGATCTCGCTTCGTCTACTCGAGTGGTGATTCGGTTTGTTGTGGGGTCGCCTCGTTGGAAAGATGCCCATCCTGAGCTCGCTGTCTCCTGACATGAGCTTTGGTCAAGGCCCTTGTCGTCGGCCAACGCATTTGCGCCGTTGACGACGGTAACCAAGAATACCAGGGCGCACCATTTCCAAATGTGGCGAGCTGCCATCACAGCCCCCCCGCCGCCTGTTTCACCGCGCGAAACAGCGCCCGCCCCTTATTCATCGTCTCTTCCCATTCCGTCGCGGGATCGGAGTCATAGACGATGCCGCCGCCGGCCTGGACGTGGAGGCGGCCGTCCTGGATGACGGCGGTGCGGATGGCGATGGCGGTGTCGGCGTCGCCCCACCAGCCGATGTAGCCGATGGCGCCGGCGTAGATGTTGCGTTTGTGCGGTTCCAGTTCCTGGATGATTTCGAGTGCGCGGATTTTCGGTGCGCCGGAGACAGTGCCGGCGGGGAAGGTGGCCTTGAGTACGTCCATGTAGCTCAAGCCATCGCGCAGGTCGCCTTCGACCTGGCTGACGATGTGCATGACGTGCGAGTAGCGTTCGATGACGAAGCTTTCAGTGAGCTGCACGCTGCCGGTTTTGCTGACGCGGCCGACGTCGTTGCGGCCGAGGTCGATCAGCATCAGATGCTCGGCACGCTCCTTGGGATCGGCGAGCAATTCGGCTTCGAGTGCGAGATCTTCCTCGCGCGTTTTGCCGCGCGGGCGCGTGCCGGCGATGGGCCGCAGCACGACCTTGCCCTTCTTCAGCCGGACCAGGATTTCCGGCGACGAGCCGACGATCTGCGTACCGCCGAGGTCGAGGAAATACATGTACGGCGAGGGATTCAACGCGCGCAAGGCACGGTACACGTCAACGGGTCTTGCGCGGAAGGGCACGCTCAAGCGCTGCGACGGCACGACCTGGAAAATATCGCCGGCGCGAATATACTCTTTCGCTTTTTCCACAATGCCGTGATATTCCTCGCGGGTGAAGCTCGACACGAAATCCGCTTCCTCCAGCGCCTTTGGATCGAGCACTTCCGGATAACTCGGACCGGAGCGGCGCAGACGAAAGGCAAGTTCGTCCAGACGCCGGTGCGCACGCGCGTAAGCCTGCGGCTGCGCCGGATCGGCATGCACGATGAGGTAGAGGCGGCCCTTAAGATTGTCGAATACGGCGACTTCCTCACCCAGCATCAGCAGCACATCGGGGATGCCGAGCTGGTCTGGGCGATCCCAGTGCGCGAGCCGGGTTTCGATATAGCCGATACTTTCGAAACCGAAATAGCCGACCAGGCCACCGCTGAATTCCGGCATCTGCGGCAGTTTCGGTACCCTGTACTTCGCACGGATGCGTTCGACCTCGGCGAACGGGTCGGCGACATCGCGCTGTTCGACGGTTTCACCAAGTTCCTCGACGCTGAGCCGATTGCCGTGCAATTTGTATACCCGGCGGCAGGGCAGACCGATGATCGAATGGCGTCCCCAGTTTTCGCCGCCTTCGACCGATTCGAGCAGGTAGGTGTAGGGCCCGTCGGCGAGCTTGAGGTACACCGACAGCGGCGTGTCGAGATCGGAGAACACTTCGCGCACGACCGGGATGCGGTTGTAGCCCTGCACGGCCAGTGTGGCGAATTCTTCGGGCGAGATCATGCGGTGGTCCGGCGGCGGTTCCGGCAAAGGACCGGGCAGCGCACGATAGCAAGCCGCCGCTTGCTCGTCATCCCGGCAGGGAATGCCGGGATCCAGGTGCCAAGGATGGCAAACGTTCGATGCACAGGATTGTTCACATCCCTGTGTTCTGGATCCCGGCACTCCTTGCCGGAATGACGGCAACTTTATCCCGCCAGCGACCGCCGCGGCATGCCGCGCAGACGCAGCAGGAATTCCACGCCGCTGGCGTCGTCGAGATTGCGCGCGCTTGCCTCGCCGCGATGCGCTTCGGCGATCAGGCGCACGACGTGCAGACCCAGACCCAGATGCGGCGCGTCGGCACGGTCGTGCGCTGTCGGCGTGGTTTTCGCCGCAGCGGAGTTGCGCACGCTGACCAGCGAATCGAACAAACGTCCCTGCATCGTCGGCGGCAACAAGGGGCCGCGATTGGCGACGGCGATTTCGGCGCCGTCGGCGCGTACGGATAAGCCGATGCGGATCCAGCCATCGTCGGCGGTGAAGCTGCGCGCGTTGTCGACAAGCTTGTCCAGCGCCTGCGCGATCAATTCCGGTGCGCCGTGCATGATGAGCGGGCTGGCCGGCAGGTCGGCTTCGAGACGGCGTGGCGCAAGCAGCGGCCGATAGCCTTCGACGCAGCCACGCACGACCACGGCCAGATCAAAATCCTCGCCTTCGGCCGCGGCGATCGCGCGTTCCATGCGGCTGGCCTCGCTCATCGCGCGCACGATCGCCCCGAGACGCTCCGCACCGCTGCGCGCGCGCGCGACGTAGGGTTGCGCATCCTGCGGCAAGGCATGGTGATCGAGATTGTCGAGCGAGGATTTGACGATCGCCAGTGGCGTCTGCAATTCGTGCGACAGTTTGCTGGCCAGGGTGCGCAGATAATCCGTGTAAGCGCCGACTTCGTCGAGCAGGCGCGCGAAGCTGCGCGCCAAATCGCCGAGTTCGTCGCGGGCATCGATCAGTGGAAAATCCACATTATTCATTTGTCCACTTGTGCGCACCGCGCGTTCGGCGGCATTGCGCAGTCTGCGGATGCGCAGACTCAGCACGCTGGCGAAGGCGAACAGCACGCCGCCGGCGATCAGCAGCGCAAGCAGGCTGGCGGCCGCGAGGCTCAACAGGGCGCGGTTGGTCAGCAAGGGCAGAGTGTCGCCGGCCTGTTCCAGCAGCAGCGCACCGCGCACTTCACCGGCGGATTTCAACGGCACTGCGGCGGCCAGCACCACGTTTTCGTCATTGCCGGCGCGATGCCATGCAGTGGCCGTCAGGCCCGACAGGGCCTGCCAGATTTCGGTGGCGTCCAGACGTGGCAGGGTCGGCGAAAAATTCACGGCCTGGGCCAGATCGGGTGCGAGCAGCCCGCGATAGACCAGATTCTCCAGCCAGCGCCGGCGCGCAATATGTGTAGCGTTCGCGTTGGTCAGCGCACCGGTTTCGGCGACAACCCAGCCTTCATCGTTGAGCAATCGCGCGCGCATGCCTTCCGGTGCAAATTGGCCGAGTTCGGTCGAGAGCGTGCTGGAAAGGTGCAGCAGTGGCATGGCTTCGGCATTTTCCGCCGTGGGATTTGCCGAGTCGAACACGTCGAGTGCGAGTTTGTCCGGCATCTGTGCGCGCGGCAGGCGCAGTTCGACGCGATAGCCACTGCCGTCTTCCTGCCAGAATCCGTCGAGCGTCGTCGGCAGGGCGTTGTCGCTGGCGTCGGTGAGTGTCAGCGCATCGAAGCGTCCGGGCGCGGCGCTGGCGAGCAGGTAGCGTCGAGTGAGTTCCCCGCGCTGCAGAGTCAGGGTGAGGTGATCGCTGGTCGGCGCGCGCGGATCGCTGGCATCGAAGCGCTGGCGCGTGGCATCACGCACGCTGGCGAGAACATACAGCCAGTCGTGATCTGTACAAAGCAACAAAGTCAATTTGTGCACATTTCCCTGCGGGCCGAGATTCTGCGCGTAGGGCGCCAGTGTGGCCCAATCGTCGGCATAGCCGTCGATCACGATCGGCCCCGGCGCCTTGTGCACGTACAGCGCCGCGCCGGCCGGCGGCAGTTCGGTCTTGAGCGCGCCGAGACTGCGCGCCAGCGCCCGCGCCGAAGCGATCAGGGTTTGTTCCTGGCCCTGGCGCAGCAATTCTTCCATCTGCCGCACGAACAGCCAGCCGGCGACTGGCAGCGCCAGCGTGGACAGCGCGATCAGCAGGAGTTTGAAGCGCAGGGACATGGGCGAAGGAAGTGCGCTCGCGGCGCTACGGCCGCCAGCGATAACCCACGCCATGCACCGTCTCGATGGCATCGAAATTCGCGTCGATGGCGATGAACTTCTTGCGGATGCGCTTGATATGCGAAGTGATCGTCGCATCATCGACCACGACCTGCGCCTCGCGCATCAACTGGTCGCGATTTTTCACGTGACCGGGAAAGCGGATCAGGGTGTGCACCATCCAGAATTCGGTCACGGTCAGTGGCACTTCGATGTTGTTCCAGGTCACGCGCATGCGCTCGGCTTCGAGCTTGAGCAGGCCGTGTTCGACCACGGTTTCCTTCGATGCGGGCTTGCTTAGCGCCTCCATGCGTCGGAACAGCGCGCTGATGCGTGCGGCCAGATGGTGCAGGCTCACATCCTTGGTCAGGTAATCGTCGGCACCCAGGCGCAAACCGGAGATGACATCGAAATCCGAATCGCGCGCGGTGAGGAAGATGATCGGCAGCGCCGCCGATTTGGCGCGTAGTTCGCGGCAGAGTTCGAAGCCGCCTTCGGGCTCGTCGCCCAAGCCGACGTCGATGATCACGAGTTCCGGCAGGCGCAGATCGAATGCACGACTGGCCTCGGGCCGCGAGCCGTAACCGTGCACCTGATAGCCGAAGCGGGTGAGCGCCTCGACATAGTTGGCGCGGATCGCGGGTTCGTCTTCGACGATGGCGATGGTACGGGCCATGTTCGCGCCTTTGCTCGTTGTGGTGCGTCGAGCTTACGGCCCGCGCCGCATGCCGGCAATGGCCGCGATGCGGAAGTCAGAACTTCGCCATGAATCGTCGCCACTGCGCCGCATTCGCGACCGCGCGCGCGCCGGCATTGCGGCGAATCTGGGCACGTGCAAAAACGGAGAACGACATGAAAACCGAACGCCCGGAACCCGATGCCGAGCTTGCGCACAGTTTTGAACCCTTGCGCGTTGTTTTTGCCTTGGCCGCTTTGCTACTCGGTCTGATCGCCACCCTGCATTTTTGAGCGAGGACACTGCAATGGACGTTTATCTGCCCGCCGATTTCTGCAAACTGCGTGACGAACTGCCCGACTGGCGCGATGCGCCGCCATGCGAACGCAACGGCGCAGAGACGTCGCTGCGGGAATCGCCGTACCATGATGCGCCGGCCACCTGCGCCGATCCGGACTGGTGCGTGATCTGATACTTCGCCACGGAGCAACCATCATGCAATCGACACGCCTTCGTGCGCTGTGCGCAGGAATCGTTCTGGCCTTGCTCGCGTATACGGCATCTGCGGCGGCGGACGAAGGCTGCGGATTTACCATCCTGCAACCGGGCGGTTACGAGTCCGCTGACCAAGACGACTTCGATTTTGCGCCGAAAGGCTGGCTCGCGCTCGTCGTGCGCGAGCAGCATTGGGAACTCGTCACGGCGAAGGTCAGTCTCGAAAACTGGGAAGTCCGCTCGTCCGATCAGCCCAAGGCGATCGCGTATTTGCACGATCGCCGGCTCCTCGCCGGGCGGGCGCCGACGCCCGACATGAAATTCTCCAGCAGCGGCTGGTCGATCGCGACGGAAGACTACGCGGCGGATGCTCCGCACCGCATCGACATCGCGTTCGGCGAAAAACGTTACCAACTGCATTTCGCCGCAAAGGATGCAAACGGAATGCATCATCTTGTCCTGAGTGGTGATGGCGCGAGCAGCGTGCTTGACGATGACCCCGACCAGGTCGCCTTGGTCTGGGCTGGCGATCTCGACCATGACGGTCGGCTCGACCTCATCACCAACGTCGATCACGAAGACGGCAAGAACGCGGAACTTTGCCTTTATCTGTCGTCCGCCGCAGACAAGAGTCGGCTCGTGAAACAAGTCGGTTGCCAGTTCTTCAGCGGGTAGCCATCCCGGACAAGTTCGACCCCGCGCCGCGGAAGCCGGTTCCTCCCCCAACCTCCGATGGCTTCCCGGCGCGGACTTTATCCGATCGCGGCGCGCATCGCTGCGATCACGTTGCGATAGTCCGGATGGCCGAAGATGGCCGATCCGGCGACGAAGGTATCGGCGCCGGCGTTGGCGATGGCGGCGATATTGTCCACTTTTACCCCGCCGTCGATTTCCAATCGGATCGAACGTCCGCTGCGGTCGATCAACTCGCGGGCGCGACGCAGTTTTTCCAGTGCGGCGGGAATGAAACTCTGGCCGCCGAATCCGGGATTGACTGACATGATCAGAATCAGATCGAGTTTGTCGAGCACGTAATCCAGATAACCAAGCGAAGTGGCCGGATTGAAGACGAGGCCGGCCTTGCAGCCGCATTCGTGGATCAGGCCAATGGTACGGTCGATATGCTCGCTGGCTTCGGGATGAAAACTGATCAGGCTGGCACCGGCTTTGGCGAAATCCGGAATAATGCGATCAACGGGTTTCACCATCAGATGCACATCGATCGGCGCGGTCACGCCATGCTTGCGCAACGCTTCGCAGACCAGCGGGCCGATGGTGAGATTCGGCACGTAGTGGTTGTCCATCACGTCGAAGTGGATCCAGTCCGCGCCGGCAGCCAAGACGTTGTCGACTTCTTCACCGAGGCGGGCGAAGTTGGCGGAGAGGATCGACGGGGCGATGACGGTGGCTTGTTTCATTGCGATTCCCGATTCCCAATCCACGCGATTCTATTTGATTCC
>JANWJJ010000123.1 GCA_025451955.1 Rudaea sp.
CCGAGTCAGAAATCGCTGGATGAACCCGGCCGTCTGGAAGAGGAACGCCGCCTCGCCTACGTCGGCATCACCCGTGCACGCGCAACCTTGATTCTTTCGTATGCCGAGTCGCGGCGCCTGCACGGCTCGGAAACCTACAACCGTCCATCGCGCTTCCTGCATGAGTTGCCGCGCGATCTGCTGTTTGAGGTGCGACCGCGCGTGCAAGTGTCGCGTCCGGCCTACGCAGGCCGCTTCGTTGACGATGGCGGCGACGCCTCGCCACTCAAGCTCGGCCAGCGTGTGCGCCACGCGAATTTCGGCGACGGCGTGGTAATCGACGCCGAAGGCTCCGGCGCGCACGCACGCGTGCAGGTGAATTTCGAGAACGCGGGAGCGAAGTGGCTGGTGCTGGCGTATGCCAATCTCGCCGCGCTGTGACCGCCTCACGCGTTGTATACTCGCGCCAGTTCAAATTACCAAATTATCGGATCGTCGCCCATGTCGCATTCATTCCGTTTGGCACTGATGCTGGCGTCCGCCACGTTGCTGCTCGCCGCCTGCGGCAACAAGGGGCCGCTGGTCATGCCGGATAAACAACCCGCCGCGAAGCCCACGCCTGCGGCTACGCCGCCCGCGAAGCCGGCATCCGCCAATCCGGCGCAGCCGCGGTAACTCCGCACCGTATGGCATTTGCACCACGATGACATTGCGCTTTTCCAAGATGCACGGACTCGGCAACGATTTCGTCATGGTCGATTGCCGCACACAACCCTTCGCGCTCGACACAGCGCAGATTGCACGCCTCGGCGATCGCCACTTCGGCGTCGGCTTCGATCAGTTACTGACAATTGAACCGGCGCGCGATTCCAAATGTATATTTCGCTACGGAATATACAATGCCGACGGTTCGCCTTCGGGCCAGTGCGGCAATGGCGTGCGCTGCGTCGCCGCCTGGCTGCACCGCGCCGGCGCGCTGACCGCCAAGACGGCGCGGCTGGAAAGTCCGTCCGGGCCGGTGACGGTCGAGTTGCTTGATGCTGGCCGCGTGCGTGTCGACATGGGCGTGCCGTGTTTTGCTCCGGATAAAATCCCCTTGCGTCTTGCCGAAGCCGACCCGTACCGGCTGCGCATCGACGCTAGCGACATCGAATTCGGCGCGGTATCGATGGGCAATCCGCATGCGGTGATCGAGGTCGCCGATGTTGCCGCAGCGCCGCTGAAAACACACGGTGCGGCACTGTCTACAAATGTACATTTTCCACAAGGCTGCAACGCCGGCTTCGCCCAGATCGTCGATCGCGCGCATTTGCGTCTGCGCGTGTGGGAGCGCGGCGCGGGCGCGACGCTCGCCTGCGGCAGCGGCGCCTGCGCGGCGGTTGCGGTTTTGCGCCGGCGTGGCAAACTCGACGCCGAAGTCGCCGTCCAATTGCCCGGCGGCACGCTCGACATCCACTGGGACGGCGCCGATGCGCCAGTGTGGATGAGTGGTCCAGCGGAATTTGTTTTCGAGGGAGAAATCCAGTTATGAGCGAACTGAGCGTCAAGGAAGGTCTGACCGCGATGGAAGTCGCCAGCTACTTGCGTCGGCATCCGGAATTCCTCGGCGAGTTTCCCGACATCGCACTCACCCTGCTGGTGCCGCGCGAACAGGGATCGACAACGTCGCTGGCCAGCTACCAACTCGAAGCGCTGCGCGACAAGAATCGTGAACTCAACCACCGCTTGCACGAACTCGTCGAGATCGCGCACGACAACGAACAATTGATGGTGCGCGTGCATTCGCTCACCGTCGCGCTGATGCGCGAGCGCACGCTCGGCGACAGTGTACGCCGCGTGGTCGCCGGATTGACCGAGGATTTCCATACCGATCTCGTGCGCCTGGCGCTGTTTCGCGGCGCAAGCGCCGACCTACCGACGGCAGACTGGTTGATCCTTGCGCCCGGTGGCGCCCACGATCTGCCCGCGTTCGCCGAATTTCTGAAACGCAATGAGCCGCTATGCGGCCGCCTGCAACCGGAAAAACTCGATGCGCTGTTCGGCGCGCACGCCGCCGAAGTGCGCTCGTCCGTACTGATGCCGATCGACGGCATCGGCATGCTGGCGATCGGCAGCAACGATGCCAACCGTTTTCACCCCGGCATGGGCACGGTGTTTCTCAAGCTGATCGCCGAAGCCATCGCCGCGGCCGTCGCGCGCTTCCCGTAAGCATGTTTCCCGCAGGCATGAGATGAACGCGGAATCGCTGAACGGCGTAGTCGAGCGATTCCTCGACCATCTGCGTCGTCAGCGCCGTTATTCGCCGGGTACGCTGAGCAATTACACGCGCACACTGACCGCGCTGGGCGCGCATGTTGAAGCGCTCGACCTGCGGCGCTGGCACGATCTGCGCTCCGAGCAAGTACAAGCGTGGATCGCCGCCGAGCACCGGCGCGGACTCGCGCCCGGCACGCTCAAGCACATGCTTGCCGCCTGCCGTAGTTTCTATCGCTACCTCGCGCGCGAAGGCGAGGCGACATCGAATCCCGCGCTCGGCGTGCGCTCGCCGAAAGCGCCGCGCAAGCTGCCACAAGTGCTTGACGTGGACGAAGTCGCCGCGCTGCTGGATTTTCCCGCCGACGATCCGGAAAGCGTGCGTGACCGTGCACTTTTGGAACTTTTATACTCCAGCGGCCTGCGCGTTTCCGAACTCACCGATCTGCGCTGGCGCGATCTGGACCTAAGCGATGGCATGGTGCGCGTCACCGGCAAAGGCAGCAAAACCCGCATCGTTCCGGTCGGCGCAAAAGCGGTTACTGCACTCGCCGCGCTGCGCGAGCAGGATCGACCCGGCGCCGACGATCCGCTGGTGCGCGGAAAACTCGGCCGTCCGCTCACGCCCAACGGCGTGCGCGCGCGATTGAAACGCCGCGCGAAAGATCAAGGCGTGTGGAAGCGCGTGTATCCGCATCTGCTGCGCCATTCCTGCGCCAGCCATGTACTCGAATCCTCAGGCGACTTACGCGCCGTGCAGGAACTGCTCGGCCACGCCGATATCGGCACCACGCAGATCTATACGCACCTGGATTTCCAGCATCTGGCGCGTGTGTACGATGCGGCGCATCCAAGGGCGCGGCGGAAAAAGGAAACGTAAGCTGGGATAAGCGACACAAGCCCCAATGCGAAGTTACGGCGATGTCGTTGGGTTGCACTGCGCTCAACCTAACCTACTTGCTATCAGAATCCAGCGGGACCTTCGAAGCCGTTAGCAAATATGTGGTCGGCAGATGCGCTATCAAAGTAGAGATTGTCGAAAAGTGCGGAGGCTAGGCTGGAGCCATCGGTCCTGACAAAAATCAATCGGCACATGGCGTATTCGGCATTCGCTGGCAAGGTGCCGCCAGTGCCTGCTGCCGTGCTCCAAGCAGTACCGTTTGACATAGTTGGATAAGGAGTCAAATACGTCGCTGCTGTGATGCAAACGTTGTCCGAAAAGGTCGCACAGAAAAATGTGATGTTTCCGCTCCCAACACTGACCCTGCTATGGCCGCCATAGGTATAAGTTGCATTGGGCCTTACCCCAAAACATTTGCTTATCGCACCATTGCCATTGACTCCAGGAGCTGAATTGTTGATATCCAGTTCCAAAGATCCTGAAGCTGGGCTGCCGCTAGCATCCTCGACGTTCCATGAGAGCGTGCCTGGCACAGAAGGCGTAAACCCGTAACGCCAACCCGTGATTTGGCTGGCGCTGCTGAAATCACCGTTTGGCAGCGGGTTGGAGTCAGCAAGACTCAATCATCCGCCGGTACTCGTCAGAATAATGGCTGTAGCGGCCAGCCTGATCAAAAACGGATGGCGTTCAGCGCGCCCCGCAAGTAGCGGACAGGTTGACATTGCTTTGGTCATGAGTGCTAACAACAAATCGCCCCCCCCCGCGTGCGAGGCACTAGCCCTATAGCTTCGCCTTGCCGCGCCATGCCGTCAAGCGAATCCGCGCGAGGAATTTCACCTGCGCCACGAATGCTTCAGCCTGCGCGCCGTGCCGAGGTGCGCCGCGAGGTGGCAGTCTCGGTCTTGGCGGCGTGTGCATCGACATATCCATCGAGCAGTTTTCGGATCATTCGCTGATACTGCGTGTGGTGCCTGGTGGCCTGCGACTTGAAAAACTCGACGCTACGCTTGCTCAGCGCCAGCGTGACCTTGACGCCTTCCTCGCGGAAAGCCAATTCGGCCGGGGACGGAAGAAAGTCGGGGGCGATTTCGATTTTGCCGATCGGCTCATCGGTGTAGCGAATTTTGTTGTTCATAGATTGCCTTGCCTTTGCGCCAGTAACCGGCGCCGAATATGCGAATGACATCGTTGCGCCAGGTGAACCGCACCGTCAACACGCCGCCCCCGACTTTGCCGAAGCAATAAAAGCGCGGCTCGTGTCGGCTGTGTTCGAGATCGCGTGCGATCACGCGCTGTGGATCCGCAAATGCCCATTGCGCGTTGTTGAACGATACCTGGTGCTTGGCCTGATTGACTTTGTCCTTAGCCTCGTCCCACTCGAAACGCGCTCCGCTCATGCAATAAAACTAGCATAAATCCATACTTATCGCCATATTAAATTACGTACTGCTGCCTCCAGTTGCGCGGCGCTTGCAAACCCGTGAAAGCATCTCCATCTCAACAACCTTCATCTAGCGGGTTTGCACCCATGTCCGACTCCTTCCACGCCACCACCATCGTTTCCGTGCGCCGCAACGGCAAGGTCGTGATTGGCGGCGATGGCCAGGTCACGCTCGGCAATACCATCGTCAAGGCCAATGCGCGCAAGCTGCGCCGGCTGGGCAAGGACAGCAATGTGATCGCCGGATTCGCGGGCGCGACGGCCGATGCGTTCACTTTGTTCGAGCTGTTCGAAGCCAAGCTCGACAAGCACGGCAATAATCTCACCCGCGCTGCGGTCGAGCTGGCCAAGGAATGGCGCACCGACCGGCGTCTGGGCCGGCTCGAAGCGATGCTGGCGGTCGCCGACAAGGAAGCCTCGTTGCTGATCTCGGGCAACGGCGATGTGCTCGAACCGGAAAACGGCTTGATTGCGATTGGTTCCGGCGGGCCATTTGCACAGGCCGCGGCCAAGGCGCTGCTCGAACACAGCGATCTGCCGGCACGCGACATTGTGGAAAAAGCGCTGAAGATCGCCGGCGACATCTGCATCTATACGAACCACAACGTCACCATCGAAGAACTCTAGCCTTTGACGTCATACCGGCATGGATTGCCGGTATCCAGACTGCATGGATGCCATCCTTGGCGACTGGATTCCGGCAGTCCCTGCCGGAATGACGAGCCAAGAAAAACGAGAATGGAAAGATTCAATGTCCGAACTGACTCCCCGCGAAATCGTCAACGAACTCGATCGCTACATCATCGGTCAGAATGCAGCCAAGCGCGCGGTCGCGATTGCGTTGCGCAACCGCTGGCGGCGGATGCAGCTGAATCCGGCGTTGCGCGACGAGGTCACGCCAAAAAACATCCTGATGATCGGACCGACCGGTGTCGGCAAGACCGAGATTGCGCGCCGTCTGGCGCATCTGGCGAACGCACCCTTCGTCAAGGTCGAAGCAACCAAGTTCACCGAAGTCGGTTACGTCGGCAAGGACGTCGAGCAAATCGTGCGCGATCTCGCTGATGCGGCGGTGAAGATGGCGCGCGATCAGGCGAAGACGCAGGTGCGTAGTCAGGCCGAGGATCGCGCCGAGGAACGCATCCTCGACACGCTGTTGCCGAAACGCCAGTTGCACGGCTTCATGGGCGAACCGCAACTGCCCGACACCAGCGATTCGGACACGCGGCAGAAACTGCGCAAGCAGTTGCGCGAAGGTACACTGGATGAGCGCGAGATCGAGATTGAAACCGCGGTGAATGTAGGCGTCGAAATCATGGCACCGCCGGGCATGGAGGAAATGACCAGCCAGTTGCGCGGCATGTTCTCGTCCATCGCGGGACAGAAAACGCAGAAACGCAAACTCGCGATCAAGTCGGCGCGGCCCTTGCTGATCGACGAGGAAGCCGCAAGTCTGATCAATGACGAGGAGATCAAGGCGCAGGCGCTGGAATCCTGCGAGCAGAACGGCATCGTCTTCATCGACGAGATCGACAAGGTCGCGCAGCGCGGCGAATGGAGCGGCGCCGGCGTCAGTCG
>JANWJJ010000124.1 GCA_025451955.1 Rudaea sp.
AGCCCCTGGTCCGGGCCGATTGGCGCGGACATTGGAACGTCGTGTACTTCGGCTACACCAGTTGCCCTGACGTCTGCCCGACCACGCTGGCGACATTCAAGGAAGTCTGGAAAGCACTCGCCAAGCGTGATCTGACGGACAAAATCCGTTTCGATTTCATTTCCATCGACCCGCAACGCGATACGCCGGCCGTGCTCGGCAAATATGTCGGGTTCTTCAATCCGGAGTTCATCGCCGCCACCGGCAGCGATGAAGAACTGACCGGTCTGACCCGCGCGCTCGGCTTGATCTATTCGCGCACTACCGATGCGAATGGCGCGATCGAGGTCGATCACAGCGGCTCGGCGGTGATCATCGATCCGCAGGCGCGGCTGATCGGGATGTTCCGGCCGCCGTTCAATGCGACCGCGGTAACTGCTGATCTCGTCGCCCTGGCCGGCACACGGGACTGACGCATGCGGTTCGGCGTGGCATTGCAATACGTCTTGCCACACCGGCTGCTGTCGCGTCTGGTTTATCGGGCGACACGCTGGACCTGGCGGCCGTGGAAGAATTTCCTGATTCGCACGGTGGTAAAAAACTATCGTGTCGACATGAGCCAGGCACAGCAAACCGACGCGCTGGCCTATCCCAGTTTCAACGCCTTTTTCACCCGCGCGCTCAAACCCAAAGCGCGCTGCGCGCCCGCGGACGCGAACGCCATCGCCTGTCCCGCTGATGGCCGCATCAGC
This sequence comes from Rudaea sp., assembly GCA_025451955.1. Taxonomy (GTDB): domain Bacteria; phylum Pseudomonadota; class Gammaproteobacteria; order Xanthomonadales; family Rhodanobacteraceae; genus Rudaea. The sequence continues at coordinate 732 of JANWJJ010000124.1, forward strand.
CAGCTCGGCACCATCGAAAATGGACGGATTTTCCAGGCCAAGGGTTTCGATTTCAGCGTCGCGGAATTGCTTGGCGATGAAGCCGCCGCGGCAGTGTATAAAAATGGAAATTTCATCACCGTGTATCTGTCGCCGCGCGATTATCACCGCGTCCACATGCCGCTGGCTGGAAGCCTGCGCGAGACCGTGCATATTCCCGGGCGCATTTTCAGCGTCGCTCCGTCCACGGTCGTCGCCGTGCCGCGCCTGTTCGCGCGCAACGAGCGCCTGATCTGCCACTTCGACGGCTCGCAGAATCCGTTCGCCGTCATCCTGGTGGGTGCCATGCTGGTATCTGGCATCGAAACCGTCTGGGGCGGCGTCGAAATTCCGCCGTACGCTAGCGCCATCATCCACAAGGATTACCGTGGGCGCGGAATCCGTCTGGATCGCTTCGCCGAGTTGGGCCGCTTCAATATGGGTTCGACCGTGATTTTGTTGCTACCTGCCGGCGCGGCTGACATGGATTCAAGCTTGATGGCCGAGGCCGACGTGCGAATCGGCCAAGGTATCGGCCAGCTTCGCTGAGATCGCTAGGCGATTGTTGGGTTTTTACGACGCCATCGCCACGAAATCGCCCAGAAAACACGTGCAATTCCCCGGAAAATCCTCCAGAATGTGACGCAGGGGGTCGAAATGTGACGCAATTTGCATGTGCTTCCATGAAGATCCGTTATAGTCGGATAGCTGTAACACAACGAGGATAGTCATGCGGATCGTCAACCGAATCATCGCCCTGAGCCGGTCCATCCAACTCAATCGCCAGTTTCGCGAGATCGAGAAGTCGATTGCCGAGTTGCCGGCGTCCGGCCGCGCCCAGCTTGCTGCCATCGCGATGCGCGAATTCGCGACCGCGGCAAAATGCGAATTTCCTCATCTTTATGGCACGGTCGACCAAAATCAGCGCTATCAGCCCTGGGGCAGCGGCACCGAACTCGGTTATTCGCGAGTGAAATCGGACAATGCGCAGGTCAAGTTGCGCGGTATCGCGCTGTGGCTGACCGTGGCCTACTATGAAACCAAGGATTCAAAATTCGGCGAAGCGCAGAACCTGCATCGCCAATTGATGCGCACCTTGCGCATCCTCAAGGAAACCATGCCGCCGGTCGAAGCCAACCAATGGTTTGTGAGCCAGGCCGGACAAGCCGCCTGAACCGCGGAACGTAATTCATTCAACGTCAGGGTTAGTAAATTCACGCCGGGGTTTCCCGGCGTTTTTTTGCGCGCCGGAAACAATCGCGGAATCAACAGTCACAGAATCAATTGCGCGAACAGGTGACGCGCAAGTCCTGCCCTATCCGCAACAGATACGCCGGCGGCTTGAGATGATTGAGCCGTGCCAGTTCGCTGGCGCTCGAACAACCGTGCTTGCGCGCGATCGCCGCCAGGGTATCGCCCTTTCTCACCACGTAGACGCGCGTGTAGACGTGCGGTGCGAATGGCGGTGGCACCACCGGCCGCGCAGCGGCATGCAGATCGGCAGCCAGCGTGATCCATTGTCCACTTGTACAGTTTTTCTCATAATCGACGCTCAGCGATGCCGGCACATTGAGTTTCGTGCCCGCATCCAGACGCTGACGCGGGTCGTATCGCGGATTGAGATTGCGCAAGGTGCGGAACCAGCCGTCTTCGTTGTTGCCGACCCCGCCAAGGCAGATGGTGAGTTCATCCAGTGATGTGGGCGCTTTCAGGACGATGCTTCCGGGACGGGTGTCGAACTTCGGAAAATTCAGGTGGTAACGCTCGGGATGCAGGAACAACCAGGCCGCGGCCAGCACCATTGGCACGTAGTCGCGGGTTTCCTGCGACAGCGAAAAGTATAATTTTGGACTCCAGAAACCGGCATCGGGCTGCCGCGCCGCGAGCCGTTGCATCGCACCTTCGCCGCCATTGTAGGCACCGATCGCTAATTCCAGATTGTCGTTGAATACGCCGAGTTGCTCGTTGATATAGGCCGCATTGGCGCGCGCCGACAGCGCCGGATCGAAACGCTGATCGAAGCCGTCGACCACGCCCAGGCCGAAACGCGCACCGGTCGCGGACATGAATTGCAGCGGCCCGCTGGCACCCGAGCGCGACACCGCATGCACCTTGCCACCGGATTCCTGCGCCAACATGCCGAACAGCAAGGCTTCGGGCAGACCGGCCTTTTCGTATTCCGGCCACATCTGATGGCGCAGATATTCGTAGTTTTCGTAAGCGCGCATCAAGTTCGGCCGATATTGGGTCAGCCATTGCTCCAGCGCGACCTTGATTGGATCGTTCATGGCAATGATGTCGGCGAGCTTGCGGCCCTTGAGCAGCGCGACCGAGCGACCGACTTCCGGCAACGCCGCGGCCACCGGCGACGACTCGCCCGCTTCCGCCGTCGCATCAGCCGGTGCCTCGTCGCCGCCAGCGTCAGCCGGCACCGGAGCCGCCGTCTGCGCCCGCAGCAGGCTTTCGAACGCAGCAAAGAAACGCGACGTGTCGCAAGCGTGCGTCGATGCGCATTGCGCCGCGGCCGCGTGCAAATCATCGAGCGCCGCATTGGATTCGGACAGCGCGCTGTCGGCGTTGCCGCGGCCAGCGGAATCGCGCGCCGCCTGATACCGCTGGGTATCCGCATCGAGCCGTGTATACAATGCAGCGACTGCCGATCCGGGAGCGGCGGCAGTATTGCGCGCGGGTTGACCGGCGCAGGCGGCAAGGATCGAGCAAGCGGCGATCAAACAAATGCGGAAAAACATGCGCGTACTTCTTTCGGCCAAGTGTGCGCGCACGTTACCCGGCTCGTGCCGCCGCCACAACCCCACGGCGCCGTCATCTGGCTAGAATAGGCGGCGGTACACACAAGACATCAACGAAACGGATCGATGCCGATGAATTCTCCCGCCAGCGCCTCGGAAGCCCCGCCGCCACTGCGCGAGCGCTGGCCGCAGATCCTGCGCTATCCGCTGCAAGCGGCCGCGCTGGCGACCATTGCCGCGCTCGCGGTCGCGCACCTCGTAATCTATGTGCCCGTGTTTGGAATGCTGTTTGATCTGCTGGTCTGGGCGGCTCTTTTCAAATATGCATTCGAGGTACTACGCTGGACCGCCAACGGCCGCGATACGGCGCCGGAAGTCAGCCTCACCGTCAGCGATTCCATTGCCATCTACGCAGTGCTGCTGCTAATCCTGATCGAAGTGCTGATCGCGCTCGTGAGCCTGTGGTACGGCATCGTCACGGCAACGGTTCTGGGCTTGCTGCTGATGTGCGCGATGCCGGCAATGATGATGATCCTGGCGCTGGAAGAAGGCATGGTGCGCGCCTTGAATCCACTTGCCTGGCTGATGCTGGGCGAACGCATCGGTCGCCCGTATTGGATACTCGTCGGTTTTTTCTGCGCGGCTGTAATTGCGCAAAGCGTCGTCGCGAGCGCACTTGGACTGATTCTGCCGGGATTCATTGCGATCCCGTTGATCTACGGCGTCGTCAATTACCTGATGCTCGTAAACTTCCACCTCATCGGCGCCATCATCCACGACCACCGCGACGAACTCGGCTACACCGGCCATCTGGAATTGAGCGACGAAGTACCTTACACCGACCCGTCGCGGATGACGCTCGACGCGGCGCGCAACCGCGCTGCGGTCGGCGATACGCAAGGCGCCGCGGCGCTGTTGCGCGCGGAAATCGCCGAGCACCCCGGACAGTTGCCCCTGCACGACGAGTACCGGCACTGGCTGGGCGTGAACGCGGACAAGGCCGAACTCGCCGCGCACGGAAAAATCTATATTCCCTTGCTGCTTGCGCAACATCAGGATCGGCGCGCGATGGAAGTTGCACGCGAATGCCGCATCCACGATCCCGCATTTGCACTGGACGATCCCGGCAACATCACGCATCTGGCGCATGCTGCCGCTGAGGCCGGTCAGACCCAACTTGCGCTCGGCCTGCTTGCCGGCTTCCACAAGCGCTTCCGCAATCATCCGGATATCGGCCGCAATTATTTACTCGCGGCAAAACTCTGGGCCGAGCGCATGAACAAGGAAATGCAGGCACGCGCGATGTTGCAGCAGATCAAGCTGACGCTGCCGAACGATCCGGTGATTCCACAAGTGGACGCCTACCTCGCCTTTCTCGACCAACTCGCGGCAACGCCGGCCAAGGCCGCGGCAAATCCGCCCGCATCATGAGCCGCTGGCGGCCGGCGCAGGCCGCCTCCACGGCGATCATCACGCCCGAAGGCCAGCGCAAACTCAAGGAGGAACTGGACCACCTGTGGCGCGAGCTTCGCCCCGAAGTCGTGCGCGCGCTGGCCGCCGCCGCCGCCGAAGGCGATCGCTCGGAAAACGCCGAGTATACTTATCGCAAAAAGCAACTCGGCGAGATCGACCGCCGCGTACGCTATCTCGGCAAGCGTCTGCCGGCGCTGAAGGTCGCCGGCGCCGCGCCCAGCGATCGCGGTGCAATTTACTTTGGCGCGTGGTTCGCGATCGAGGACGAGGAAGGCCGCTTGCAGCGATTGCGCATCGTTGGCCCGGACGAAACCGACGCGGCGCTAGGCTGGATCAGCATCGATTCACCACTGGCGCGCGCAGCGCTGAAAAAACATGTCGGTGACGAATTCGAGGCGCAATTGCCCGGCGGCCGGCAAGGTTTCGTTATCGTCACGGTGAGTTACGCAGCGCCAATATCAAATGACGACGAGATGCTTGGGCGTGGCATCCGGCACCGCCGCTAGCGGCACCGCGTTGTCGAAGGTGACGAAGCGGCCCTTGTTGCGCACCGCCAGCGCCAGCAGGTAGGCATCCGTCACCTGACGCGGGCCGAGCAGCCGCGACCAGTTGAACAGCGCGTCATCAAGCAGGCTGACCGCATCTGGCCAAAACGCGTGATGCACCGTGCGCACGGCCTCGCGCAAGCGGGCGGCGGCCTCCACGGCTGGCACAGCGTTCGGGTACGCAGGCTGCGCCAGAATGCGCACGCAGCCGTTCTGCGTGATCGGGCACGATGCCCAACCGTGCTTGATATTCTGGCCCAGCCATTTCACCGCGGCGGCGTGCTGCACATGCGCCGCATCCAGCAGCGCGATCAACACGTTGACATCCAGTAACGCGCGCATCAAATGCCTTCGTCGTCGCGCAGCCGGTCGATATGCGCGTTCGTCACGATCTTGCCGCGCGCCGGAATCGGGCGAAATCCGTAACAGGATTCCGGCTCGCGCACGCCTTGCCGCGCCACGGTTTGCGTCAATGCCCGCCGCGCCAGTTCCGACAGCACGCTGCCGGCCGATTCGCCGGTGCGGCGCGCGATTTCCTTGATCGCGTCCAGTACCTCTTGATCGAGATCGAGCGTCGTGCGCATGACTTGTCCTCCACCATTACATTGATGCGATGATGCTAACACATCAGATGTTGTGATGCAAGTCGCTCACCCGCAGCGGCGGATACGTGCGCCCGCGCGGCAGCGGACGAAAACACGGCGCCGTACGATAGAAATCCTCGGCGACATTGGCGTCATGCCAGCCAGGAATTCCCGACAGCGGCAAGGGCCGCAATTCCTGCGGATCGTTCAGCAATTCGCCGCGGCGGATGCTTTCCGCAATCTGCCGGATTGCGGTGTTTTCCATCTTTCCACTTTGCGGCATCGCAACCGCGATCGACTTGCCGACTAGCAAAGGGCGCGGCCACAACGCGTGTTCGAGCAACGCGTGGCCGAAGACGACGACTTCGATGCGGCCATCCGACCACGCCGCGCGTTCGCGCCAGAACAGGCCAAGCCAGTCGTGTGCGTCCCACAACGTCAATAACACCGGATCGCGCACCAATACGACCACTCCAGCCTCGTCGAAATGCGTTAGCGCACATTGCGCCCGGCTGCGCGTTTTCGCGCCGACGCAGGCGATTTCCGCAACCTGGCGCGCATTCAATGCCGCTTTCAATGCCGGGAAACGCAGCCAGATCAGGGCATTGAGCAGATCGTGCCAGTTGCGTTCGCGGGTGGCGATCTGACCACGTTCAGCAATACGTTGCTCGTAGTGCAAGCCGTCGCCGAGCAACTCCGGCGTCTGCGCGACAAAGTGCGGCATTGTTGCATTTGTTGCATTGTGCGCATTAAGCGCGTTGACAGATGGCCAGTCGACGCCTTCGAGCAAGGTCGAGAATTCGTGCCACAGCGAAAGCGGCAGGCGCGCGAATACTTTCGGATCAATCGCGGTGCGCGTGGGAGCGATGAAACGCATGCAATCGCGTCATCCCGGCAGGGTCGAGGCCGCGTCAGCGGCTGAGGGGAATCCAGACTGCAGGGATGCCATCCATGGCATCTGGATTCCTGCAATCCATGCCGGAATGACAAGCAAAGACAACACGCGCACTACGCCGCTACCCCGCCGACAAGATCATGCGCATCCGCCGCCTCGATGCGCACATCGACCAACTGCCCCGGTTTGAGTTTCTGTCCATCGCGGATGCGCAAGACGCCGTCGATTTCCGGCGCGTCGGCCGCGGTTCGTGCAATCGCGCCTTCGGCATCGGCGTGATCGACCA
>JANWJJ010000125.1 GCA_025451955.1 Rudaea sp.
CGTCACCGTGCAGGCGCCGGCGGATCAAGTTCTCGTAGCCACCGTGCGCACCGCTTCGTATCCCGCGGCAGCAAATGGCGCGAATGCGGCGCCGGTCGAAGCGGTGAACGTGAATGTCGAATTGCCGTCGCACACACGTTTCATCGAACTCGCGCAAGCCTCAAGCGACCGTCCGGACCTGCAAAGCGCGAGGCGCGTGGTTTCCGGCGGACGCGGCGTTGGCTCCAAGGAAAACTTCGCCATCATCTACAAGCTCGCCGACAAACTCGGCGCAGCGGTCGGCGCCTCGCGCGCCGCGGTCGATGCGGGCTATGTGCCCAGCGACCTGCAAGTCGGCCAGACCGGCAAGATCATCGCGCCCGAGTTGTACATGGCCATCGGCATCTCCGGCGCGATCCAGCACCTGACCGGCATCAAGGACGCCGGCACCATCGTCGCGATCAACAAAGATGGCGAGGCGCCGATCTTCGAAGTCGCCGACATCGGCCTCGTCGGAGATTTGTTCAAGTTGATTCCGGAGTTGGAACAGGCGCTCGGCGCCTGAATTCCGGTGGCGACAGGGGGCAGCACAATCCGGGACTGGCCGCATCGAAGGTGGATTGCTGGCGCCTGCGCGGCGTTGTGCCTGCTGGCCGCGAATACGGGACATTGCACCGACCTGATCGGGGACGGTTTGTCCGATGTGCTCTGGCGCTTGCCGGCCGGCAATCCGCTGGTGTGGGAAATGTCAGGCCTGTCGCTGCAGGGGCAGGTGACCGTAGCGAATACGCTCGATGCAGGTTCGGCCATCGTCGGCACCGGCAAGTTTTTCGGCAAGAACAATCCGGATGCGATCGCCTGGATCGATTCCAACGACGAGTTCGTCTTGTGGCAAATCGCTGCCGATGGCAGTCTGAAAAATTCCTGCACGGTTGCCAGCGGGATCGATCCGGATCTGGATTTCATCGGCATCGGCGACATCGACGCCGACGGCACGGACGATGTCCTCTGGCGCAATGCAGCGGACGGCAGCGTCAGCGCATTTTTAATGAACGGATGTGCATCGCCGCAAATTCTGGCGCTGCCGGCGAGCGCCGATCCCACCTGGACATTCGCCGGCGTCGGCGATGTCAACGGTGATGCCTCTGCCGATCTTTTCTGGCAGGACCGCACGACCAATACCCTGACCGAATGGCTGGTCCATCCCGATGGCACGATCACTCAGGAAAATCTAATCGAAGGCGATCAGGCCAACTGGCAAATCGAGGCCATTGCGGACTTCGATGGCGACGGCAAAGCCGATCTGCTCTGGCGCGATCCGGCGAGCCAAAACCTGGCGATATGGCACTCCGACGGCAACGGCACTTTCGACTCGGCCTTGGTCGAGCCTGCATCATCCGGCACGTTTGCCGCGGCGGACGACATTTTCGGCAATGGTTTCGATACGGGCTCGCGGCCGGCGCCGGTCCTCGGCACAGATTGGACGATCCTCGGCGCCACCGATTTCAACGGCGATGGCGACGCCGACATTCTACTCGCCGACACCGTGGGGAACACGGCCATCTGGCGGATGCAGGGCGCAAGCGTGCAGGCGACCGGCCTGTTCCTGCCCACATCCCCCGACATGCCGCTGCCGGGAATCACCGGCTGGCGCCTGCCGCTGGACCGCCCGACAATCACCAAGGCCGGCGGCGAAGTCACGGTGGATTGGCCGACGCTGCCGGGCTCGCCGTCGTACACGGTCTATGGTTCGGCGATGAATGATCCGGCCAATACCGGCGATGTCGTTTCCAGCGAACCGCCGCCTTTTTCCTTCCAGCGCAGCGATCCCGGTTTTGCCAGCGCCGACCGTTATTTTGCAGTCGGCGCCGCCTATCACGGGATTGCGCTGCCTGTAAGCAAGGAAGCGTATATCGTCGAGTTCACGCTCGTGATATCGCCCTATTACGGCCAAATGTCCGTAACAAATCTGATCACCGGTTGTCCGGGAATTTTTCGCGTCATTGGTGATTGCCATGGTGGATTCACTACCGCTGACATCAGCAATTTGAACCTCGATTCGCTGTACGACGATGTCAGTCTGCGCGACATTCGCTTCGCCGATTTCAATGGCGATGGCATTCCCGATTTCATCGCCAATGTCTACAGTTGCGACGTGGATGGCTGCGGCGGAGCCGAGGCAAATTCACAAATCGTGCTGTACCTCGGCAACCCCGATGGCACTTTCACCGAAGACACGTCCTTTGTCCTGGCGAACATTCCGGGCGGTTACGGCGAAACCATCGTCGTCGCCGATTTCAACAACGACGGCTGTCTCGATGTTTTTCTTCCGAAATACACGTTCTACGATCCGTCCGAGCATAACTTTCTGCTGATCAATGACTGTCAGGGTCATTTCACCGATGCGGCCGATGCGGCTGGCGTGGCGCAGCGCAACGTGAACGAATTTCTTCGACCCGAGGCCGCCCAAGCCGTCGATATCAACGGTGATGGCTGGATCGACATATATGCCGGTAGCCAGTTGTTCATCAACAACAGTGACGGCACGTTCACCAATGTCGGCATCAGCGACGATGTGAACGGGGTAATCGCAGCATCGCCATGGGGACTTCCCGGCCAAATGGACGAGGGTGCAAAGTTCATCGACTGGGACAATTCAGGACAGCTTTCTCTGGTGCTGAATGCGATAGATGGCATCCGCGTATTCAGATTCGACGGCGCCGACAATTTCATCGAAGAAAACGTCATTCCACCGATTTACATGAACGAATCCTGGGGCTTGACCGCCGCAGATTTAGACGGAGACGGGCGCACCGATTTAGTGGTGGCGGGCGGAATCGATCAGAGCGTCGAGTCTAGTCCTGCTTATGCCGGGCTGCGTGCGCAACTCGCCGAGGCCAAGGAAGACGGCGACCTGGACATGGACGAAATGCTCGATACGAGTGAAACCCCGAACGCGTTACCCCAATTGCTGGTCAATCACGGACAATTCGTGATCCACGATTTTTACGACGATGGCCTGACCCCTTCGACACGCAGCTGGAACGATCTGCAAACCTTCGCGGATTTCGATTTCAGCGGCACAGTGGACCTGGCGACGCGATTCAACAACGTCTCGATTCTAATGAATCAGGCGTCCAGCACCAACATCATCGTCGTGACCGTGCTTGGCGCCAACGGCGAGCAAAACCAGCAAGGCCGCGTCGTGCGTGTGACCCCGGACGCGCGCCCGAATGTAACCATGACGCAGGTCGTGGACAGCGGCTCGGGCTACATGTCCAATGGACCCTACGATCTGAATTTTGCCACGCCGTATTTCGGTGCCTACACCGTCAACGTACGCTTCGCCGACGCGACATACACAATCGTCGCCCAAAACGGCGATCACGTCACGATGTATGCCAGCGGCACGTATGCGATCCAGCCGCTCCGCTGAGCGGGTGCTATCGGGTAAGATGAAACCCGGAGTCAATACGGAACGACCATGACCAAGCCGATCTGGGAACCCGGCGCCGAGCGCATCGAACGCGCGAACATCAATCGCTTCATCCGCTTCGTGCGCGAGCAGACCGGCAACGAGGACATCCGCCGTTACGCGCCGCTGTACGATTTTTCGATCCGCCAGCCGGCGAAGTTCTGGAAACTGGTGTGGGAATTCTGCGGCATCCGCGCGACTGGCGATCTGGAGCCCGTGCTCGTCGACGGCGACAAGATGCCGGGCGCGAAGTGGTTTCCGAACGTGCGCCTGAACTTTGCGCAGAACCTGCTGCGCTTCAAGGACGACCGCGTTGCGCTGATCGCGCGCAACGAGTGGGGACACAAGCGCGAATTCACCTACGCGCAACTGCATGATGAGGTCGGCAAGCTCGCACATGCACTGCGCGAGGCCGGCGTCGGCATGGGCGACCGCGTCGCCGGATTCCTGCCGAACATTCCGGAAACCGTGATCGCGATGCTGGCGACGGCCTCGCTCGGCGCGACGTGGTCGAGTTGTTCGCCCGATTTCGGCATCGACGGCGTGGTCGACCGCTTCGGCCAGATCGTGCCAAAGGTGCTGTTCACTGCGGACAAGTACAGCTACGGCGGCAAGAATTTCGATTGCCTGGAAAAAATCCGCGGCGTGCTGGCGAAGATTCCCGGCGTGGAAAAAGTCGTCGTGATTCCCTACAGCGGCGACAAGGTGAAAACGGACGGTATCGTCCATGCCATGCTGTGGCCGGATTTCCTCGGCGCGGAATCGCGCACGCTGGAATTCACGCCGACACCATTCGACCACCCGCTTTACATCATGTATTCCTCGGGCACCACCGGCGTGCCCAAGTGCATCGTCCACGGCGCCGGCGGCACGCTGATCCAGCACCTGAAGGAACTCGTGCTGCACACCGACCTCAAACGCGAGGACAAGATTTTCTACTACACCACCTGCGGCTGGATGATGTGGAACTGGCTGGTGTCCGGCCTCGCCGTCGGCGCCAGCGTGGTGCTGTACGACGGCTCGCCGTTCCATCCCGACGGCAAGGCGTTGTGGGATCTGGCCGACGAGGTCGGCATCAGCATTTTCGGCACCAGCGCAAAATGGATCGCGGCCATCGAAAAGGCCGGCATCAAGCCGCGCGAGACGCACAAGCTGCTGGGCTTGAAAACAATTCTGTCGACAGGCTCGCCGCTCGCCGACGAAAGCTTCGATTACGTCTACCGCGACGTGAAGGAGCGCGTGATGCTGTCGTCGATCTCGGGCGGCACCGACATCGTTTCCTGTTTCGTGCTCGGCTGTCCGCTGCTGCCCGTGTATCGCGGCGAACTGCAATGCCGCGGCCTCGGCCTGAAAGTGGAAATCCTCGACGACGCCGGCAAGCCCGTGCGCGGCGAAAAAGGCGAACTCGTCTGCACCGCGCCGTTTCCGTGCATGCCGGTCGGCTTCTGGAACGATCCCGACGGCAGCAAGTATAAAAATGCGTATTTTGCCAAAGTGGAAAACGTCTGGTGCCACGGCGATCACGCTCTGCTGACCGAGCACGACGGCATCGTCATCTACGGCCGCAGCGACGCCGTGCTCAATCCCGGCGGCGTGCGCATCGGCACGGCGGAAATCTACCGCCAGGTCGAACAGTTACCGGAAGTGCTCGAATCCATCGCCGTCGGCCAGGATTGGAACCACGACGTGCGCGTGATCCTGTTCGTGCGCCTGCGCGAAGGACTGACCCTCGACGACGCGCTGCGCGATCGCATCCGCAAGCAGATTCGCGACAACACCACCCCGCGTCACGTGCCGGCGAAAATCCTGCAAGTCACCGACATCCCGCGCACGATTTCCGGCAAGATCACCGAAATCGCCGTGCGCGAAACCATCCACGGGCGGCCCGTGAAGAACACCGATGCGCTGGCCAATCCAGGGGCGTTGGAGCAGTTCAAAAATCGCGTGGAGTTGCGCACTTGAACACCGCGCTGGAGCTGACCGTGACGATTCCGCTGTACAACGAGGCGGAGAACATCCCGGCGCTGTACGAGCGCGTGCGCCGTGCGCTCGAAGCGCTCGGTCGCAGTTGGGAATTGATCCTGGTCGACGACGGCAGCAGCGACGCTTCTGCCGGACTGCTCGACAAGATCGCCGCGGACGATGCGCGCGTGACGATCATTCACTTCCGCCGCAACTACGGCCAGACTGCCGCCTTCATGGCGGGCATCGACCATGCGCGCGGAACGATCATTGTGCCGATGGACGGCGACTTGCAAAACGATCCGGCCGATATTGCCAAGCTGCTCGCCAAGCTCGATGAAGGATTCGACGTCGTATCCGGCTGGCGCAAGGACAGGCAGGATCACGCGATCAAGCGCAACCTGCCCAGCCGTATCGCGAACGGGCTGATCTCGCGCGTCTCCGGCGTGCGCCTGCACGACTACGGCTGCTCGCTGAAAGCTTACCGCCGCGAAATGCTCGACGGCGTGAAACTCTACGGCGAAATGCACCGCTTCGTGCCGATCTATGCTGCATGGAACGGTGCGCGCGTCACCGAGATGCCCGTGCAGCACCATCCGCGCCTGCACGGCGAATCCAAGTACGGCCTCGAACGCGTCATCAAGGTTGTTCTCGATCTGCTCGTGGTGAAATTTCTGTTCCGCTACGCGAACAAACCTATCTACGTGTTCGGCGGCTTCGGTTTCCTGAGTATCCTCTTCGGCGGGCTTGCGGGCCTCTGGGCGCTTGCGCTCAAACTGCTCGAAGGCACTTCGCTGATCCAGACGCCGCTGCCGCTATTGGCCGTATTTCTCGGCGCAGTGGGCGTGCTGAGCATACTCATGGGTCTGCTCGCGGAAATGCAGAATCGCACCTATCACGAATCGCAGGGCAAGGCCGTCTACCGCATCGCGCGCGTGGTGCGGCGCGATAACGAGGCGCACTGAACATGTGCGGCATCGCCGGATTTTTCGGCGCGGGAGACGAAGCGACGCTGCACCGCATGACCGCGCGTATTGCGCACCGCGGCCCGGACGACGAAGCCTTTCTGACCGAGCCAGATCGCGGCGTGTTCCTCGGCTTTCGCCGGCTCGCGATTCTCGACATCGCCGGCGGCAAACAGCCGATGACAACGGCTGATGGCGCGCTGACCGTCGTCTTCAACGGCCAGATCTACAACTTCGCCGAGCTGCGCAAGGAGTTGACGCAACTCGGCGCGCGTTTCGTCACCGATCATTCCGATACCGAAGTGCTGCTGCACGGCTGGCGGCAATGGGACAAGGAATTGCCGCAGCGCCTGAACGGTATGTGGGCGTTCGCGATCTACGACCGCAGCAAGCGCGAGGTGTTTTTCTCGCGCGACCGCTTCGGCAAAAAACCGTTTTTTTATTTCGCCGGCAAAAATGTCTTCGCGTTCGCATCGGAACTCACCGCGCTGCGCGAGCACCCGCAGGTTCCCTCGGCCCTTAACGAACGCGCGCTGCGCAAATATTTCGCCTACGGCTACGTGCCTGCGCCGCTGACGTTCCTGGAAGGCGTCGCGAAACTTCCCGCCGCGCACTCGCTGACACTCGATCTGGCGACGATGCAGCATCGCGTCGCGCGCTACTGGCAATACCAGCCCGAGCCGCAACTCGATGCGCGGCCGGAAACGGAGCTGGTCGAGGAATTCCGCGCCAGGCTCGATGCCGCCGTCGCGCGCCGCCTCGTTGCCGACGTGCCGGTCGGATGTTTTCTTTCCGGCGGCATCGATTCCTCCGCTGTGACCGCGCTTGCAATGCGTCACGCCGGCAAGGATCGCATCAAGGCGTTTTCGATCGGCTTCGACGAAGCCACGTTCGATGAGACGCGGTACGCGCGCCTGGTCGCGCAGCATGTCGGCGCCGATCACCAGATCGAAACGCTGTCCGTGCAGCGCGCGCTCGACATCCTGCCCGACATTGCCGCGCGTTGGGACGAGCCCATCGCCGATTCCTCGATGCTGCCGACGTACCTACTCTGCCAG
>JANWJJ010000126.1 GCA_025451955.1 Rudaea sp.
AATGTGGAATTGTTGACATGATTAAACGCATCCAGATCGCGCCAGCGCAGCGTGATCGGCACTTCGATCAAGGGTTTCATCGCGGTTGCGCTCATGCGGCTTCGCGCTTCTTGCCATTGCCCAGCATGCGTGCGAGGAAGCGCCCGGTGTACGACTTCTTGTCGCGGGCGATCTGTTCCGGCGTGCCGGTGGCGATAATGGTGCCGCCGCGATCGCCGCCTTCGGGGCCAAGATCGATGACCCAGTCGGCGGTCTTGATCACGTCGAGATTGTGCTCGATCACGACCACGGTGTTGCCGTCGTCGCGCAGCCGGTGCAACACTTTCAGCAACTGCTCGATGTCGTGGAAATGCAGGCCCGTCGTGGGCTCATCGAGGATGTAAAGCGTGCGTCCCGTGTCGCGCTTGGACAGCTCACGCGACAGCTTTACGCGCTGTGCCTCACCGCCGGATAGCGTCGTCGCGCTTTGCCCGAGTTTGATGTAACTCAGGCCCACATGCATGAGGGTTTCGAGCTTGCGCGCGAGTGCCGGGATGTTTTCGAACAACTTGAGCGCATCCTCGACGGTCATTCCCAGCACATCGGCGATGGTGTGGCCCTTGTAGAGAATCTCCAGCGTCTCGCGGTTGTAACGCTTGCCGTGACAGACGTCGCAGGCGACGTAGACATCCGGCAGGAAGTGCATTTCCACCTTGATCAGGCCGTCGCCTTCGCAGGCTTCGCAGCGACCGCCCTTGACGTTGAACGAAAACCGGCCCGGCTGATAGCCGCGTGCCCGCGATTCGGGCACCTGCGCGTAGAGTTCGCGCAAGGGCGTGAACAAGCCGGTATACGTTGCCGGATTGGAGCGTGGCGTGCGTCCGATCGGTGACTGATCGATATCGACCACCTTGTCGAACAGTTCCAGGCCTTCGACACTCTGAAACGGCGCCGGCTTTTCATTCGCGCCGTTGAGTTCGGCGGCGGTATGACGGAACAGGGTGTCGTTGATCAGGGTGGATTTGCCGGAACCCGAAACCCCGGTCACGCAGACAAACAGACCGGCAGGAATTTCCAGATCGACATTTTTGAGATTGTTGCCGGAAGCGCCAAGCACGCGCAGCATCAGTTGCGGATCGGGTGCGTGACGCTCGCGCGGCACTTCAATGCGCAGTTTGCCGGATAAGTATTGTCCAGTCAGCGAACGCTTCGCCGCGAGCACGTCCTTGATTCCGCCCTGGGCGACAATCTCGCCGCCGTGCACGCCAGCGCCGGGGCCGATGTCGACGATATGGTCTGCGGCACGGATGGCATCTTCGTCATGCTCGACCACGATCACGGTGTTGCCCAGATCGCGCAGGCGCGTGAGCGTGGCGAGCAGGCGTTCGTTGTCGCGCTGATGCAGACCGATGGAAGGCTCGTCGAGCACGTACATCACGCCAACCAGACCCGCACCGATCTGGCTGGCCAGACGAATGCGCTGAGCTTCGCCGCCGGACAGCGAATCGGCCTGACGATCGAGCGTGAGGTAATCGAGCCCCACATCGACAAGGAAGCGCAGGCGTTCGCGGATTTCCTTGACGATCTTCGTTGCGATCTCGCCGCGCCAGCCGGCCAATGCTAATTTGTGGAAAAATTCCAGCGACTGATCGATCGGCAGCGCGGTCAAGGTGGGCAGATTGCGGTTATCGACAAAGACGTTGCGCGCGGCGCGGTTCAGGCGTTCACCGTGGCAATCGGGGCAGGGGCGTTCGCTGATGAACTTGGATAATTCCTCGCGCACTGCCGGCGACTCGGTTTCCTTGTAGCGCCGTTCCAGATTCGGCACGATGCCTTCGAAGCGGTGTTTGCGCGTCACGTTGCCGCCGGCATCGGTGAGGTAACGGAACCCGATCTGCTCGTCGCCGGAGCCAAACAGCACGGCGTGACGAATGCCTTCCGGCAACTGCTCCCACGGCGTGTCGATATCGAACTTGTAATGCCGCGCCAGCGAAAGTATCAATTGGAAATAGTACATATTGCGCCGATCCCAGCCGCGTACCGCGCCGGCGGCGAGACTGAGATTAGGGTGCACGACAACGCGCGCGGCATCGAATACCTGAGTCACGCCAAGGCCGTCGCAGGTGCCGCAAGCGCCGACCGGCGAATTGAACGAGAACAGCCGTGGCTCGAGTTCCGGCAGCGAGTAATCACAGACCGGGCAGGAGAAGCGCGACGAGAACAGCGTCTGCGCAGACTTTTCATCATCCAGATCATTCTTGCCAAGATCCGCGACGATCGCGATGCCGTCGCCAAGGCGCAGCGCAGTCTCGAACGATTCGGCCAGCCGCTGGCGCAAATCCGCGGCCGGACGGAAGCGATCGATCACCGCTTCGATCGTATGTTTGACGCGCAGCGCCAATGCGGGCACCGCATCGAGTTCGTGTAGCACGCCATCCACACGCGCGCGCACAAAACCCTGTGCACGCAATTGCTCGAACACCTGCAAATGCTCGCCCTTGCGTTCGCGGATCACCGGTGCGAGCAGCATGAAACGATGCTCGGGATTCATGCCTAAGGTGGCATCGACCATCTGGCTGACCGTCTGCGCTTCCAGTGCGATGCCGTGATCCGGACAACGCGGCGAGCCCACGCGTGCGAACAGCAGGCGCAGGTAGTCGTAAATCTCGGTGATCGTGCCCACGGTCGAACGCGGATTGTGCGAAGTCGATTTCTGCTCAATCGAGATCGCCGGCGACAAGCCTTCGATATGATCGACGTCGGGTTTCTCCATCACCGACAAAAACTGCCGCGCGTAGGCCGAAAGTGACTCGACATAGCGGCGTTGACCTTCGGCGTAAATGGTGTCGAACGCGAGCGACGATTTTCCCGAACCGGACAGACCGGTAATCACGATCAGGCTGTCGCGCGGCAGGTCCAGATCGATGTTTTTCAGGTTATGCGTGCGTGCGCCGCGGATGCGGATAAAGTCCATGAGCGAGCCGGAATGAAAGGGAACGGAGTACTATAGCGCGGCGCAGGCGATGGCGGCATCCATGCCGGCGGGAAAAGTTGAACGGACGCCGGCGACGGGGCGCGATAATGCTTCGGCTTGATTTGCGGCCGGTCCGCGAAAAATCAAATGCCGAGGACGGTCAGATGGCGGGTGCTTCAAAGCCGTTGGCGAAGATGCTTTTTTCGACTTCGACGGCGCCGATGTCGCATCCTGGACCCTGCGGGCGCGAAATGCCGCGCTGGTCGGTCGGGACTCCGGCCTCGCAGGCAGCCGCATCGATTACCGGGCTTCCGGCCAGCGGTGACATCGTGGGCGTGAGTCCGGCTGTGAAGCCGAGTGAGTTCAGTTGCGGATTGCCGTTGCCGGCTCTGCCGCAGGAAGAGTCGCCGAAGAAATTGTGACCGTTGTCGGTGAACGTACCGGCGCAATCACTGCCGGAATTACCAGCGACGATCGAATTGGACAGCGAGATTATTGCGTTTTGCTCGGCGTCGAGCGCGCCGTAACCTGCGCCCGTCGAATTTCCCGAGATCGTCACATAATCGATGATCATCGTTGTCACCGCGTTCGCCGGGTTCGACGAAAAATTGCGGATGGCGCTGCCGTAGTAGTTGCTGGCCGAATTGCCCGAGAACGTGCTGTTTGTCAGGGTTATGGTGCCGCCGTAAGCGGTGAAGATGCCGCCGCCGCCGTTGCCCGCCGAATTGTCGGAGAAGGTGGAATTGCGGATGATCAATGTGACGCCAGAGTTTTCCAAACCTCCGCCGGTTCCTGACGGCGTGGTGTTGCCGGTGAAGATGCAACTGTCGATCGTGGTCGTACCGTGTTGCGTGAAGAAACCGCCGCCGCCAAACGTGGAGGTATTGCTGGAAAAGGTGACGTGGTCGAGTTCGAGCGTTGTCCCTACCATTTGCAGGCCGCCGCCGTAAAAGCCATTGGAGCCACTGCCATTGGCATTGCCGTGGGCAATCACGAGGTTGCGCAGGACGGCGGAGCCAGCCCCGCCGCTTAGATTGCCGACCCAGAAGATCTGCACCGAATTCTGACCGTCGATGGTAACCATGTTGCCGCCGTCGATGGTGGTCGTGTTCGAGTCGGTCAGTTGTGGCAACGTGCTTCCAACCGTGATTGTCTGCGGCGTGGCGAACACGGTCGGATCGAAGGTGATGGTATCGGCGCCACTGCCGGCCGCGCATCCCGAATTGGTCTGCGCATTGTTGGCGGCATTCTGCATGGCGTTGCGAAGCGTGCAGGCCGAGCCGGAATCGGCGGCTGAATTGACCACGATGGTGGCTGCCTGCGCTGATCCCCATTGCGCCGTGCCAACCAGCGCAAGAATCGTGCAAATTCGTAAGCTGATCAGGTTCATGGAGCCATCCTCCCAATAGCCAATGACAGGTAACTATGGCGATTTTGCCGGTTTTTTGGATGCCTGGCGACTATCGTAGTAAAGACACGCGGCAACCGTTTGACGCATGGGATAGTTCAAAGATAAAATATGCGGCTGTTTGAAAGCAGGCAGTTGTCAAAATAACTACAGAGGAATGCCAAGATGTACGCAGTTATCGTAACCGGCGGTAGACAATACCGTGTGATGCAGGGCGAAACCCTGCGTGTGGAAAAGCTCGAAAGCGAAGTCGGCGCCGTGATCACGTTCGATCAGGTGCTGCTGGTCGGTTCGGGTGAAGGCATCACGGTCGGCGCGCCGCTCGTCGCTGGCGCGAGTGTCGCGGCCAAGGTCACGGCTCACGGCCGTGGCGACAAGGTTCGTATCATCAAATTCCGCCGCCGCAAGCACCATCAGAAGCAGATGGGGCATCGCCAGTACTATACCGAAGTCGAAATCACCGGCATCTCGGGCGCGGCTGGCAAATCGGCGAACAAGGAGTAATCGGTCATGGCACATAAAAAGGCAGGCGGCAGTACCCGTAACGGCCGCGATTCCAACCCAAAATACCTCGGCGTGAAGATGTACGGCGGCCAGTCCGTCAACGCCGGCAACATCATCGTGCGCCAGCGCGGCACCCAGTTTCATCCGGGCGTCGGCGTCGGCCTTGGCCGCGATCACACCCTGTTTGCCCTGGTCGACGGCACGATCAAGTTCAGCATCAAGGGCGAAAAGAACCGGCGCACGGTCAGCGTTGCCAAGAGCTGAGCGCGCCGCGTCAGCGTTTCGACAGAGCCCCGCCATGCGCGGGGCTCTGCATTTTTGTACCCTAGACTCCTTCACTCGCGGCCGTAACCCATGAAATTCGTCGACGAAGCCCAAATCACCGTTCACGCCGGCAACGGCGGCAACGGTTGCGTGAGTTTCCGGCGCGAGAAATTCATTCCGCTGGGTGGTCCGGATGGTGGCAATGGCGGCGACGGCGGCGGCGTCTGGATCGCCGCCGATGAAGGCCTGAATACCCTGATCGACTTTCGGCATCAGCGCGATTTCCGCGCCCAGCGCGGCGAAAACGGCATGGGCCGGCAGATGGCAGGCAAGGCGGGCGAGGATATTGTCATTCGCGTGCCGGTCGGCACAGTGGTGATCAATGTCGATACCGACGAAGTCATCGGCGATCTGACCGTACACGGACAACGCCTGCAAGTGGCGCTTGGCGGTCATGGCGGCGCTGGCAATATGGTGTTCAAGAGTTCGGTCAACCGTTCGCCGCGCAAGGCAGTTGCGGGCACGGAAGGCGAGACCCGCGAGTTGCGTCTGGAATTGAAGGTGCTGGCCGATGTCGGCCTGCTCGGCTTTCCGAATGCGGGAAAATCCACTTTTATACGCGCGGTGTCGGCAGCTACGCCGCGAGTGGCGGATTATCCGTTCACCACCCTGCAACCGCATCTGGGCGTGGTGCGCATTGGTACCGACCAGAGTTTTGTGATCGCCGATATTCCCGGCCTGATCGAAGGCGCGGCTGATGGCGCGGGGCTTGGCATCCAGTTCCTCAAGCATGTGGCGCGCACACGCGTGTTGCTGCATCTGGTCGATATGGCGCCGATGGCTGAGG
>JANWJJ010000127.1 GCA_025451955.1 Rudaea sp.
AGCACTTCGTAGGTGGCCGGAAGTTTGTCGTCGCGGCGAAAACTTTCGTAGGCATCCAGCGCGCGGCGGAATTGCGATTTGCCGGTCAGGCCGCGCGCGCGCTGTGAATCGGCGTTGGTTGCGCCGATTGCCTTCAGTTCGCGCATCAATTCGGTGGCATCGGTATAGGTCAGGGTGAAGTGTTCGGAGTCGAGCACCGGATCGCGGAAACCCGCCGCCATCAGTGCGTCGCCGATGCAGGCGATATCGGCAAAACCGCCGACGTGCGGCGCGCTGTCGGCGGCCGTCCAAGCGGCGCGCAATTCGTGCAGGGTGTCGGGTCCAAAGGTGGAAAAAGCCAGATAGCCGCCCGGGCGCAGGACGCGGCGGAATTCGTCGAACAGCGCGGGCAGATCCTCGATCCACTGGATGCAAAGATTCGAGAACAGCACGTCGATGCTGGCATCGGCCAGCGGCAGCGCACGCGCGTCTGCGCACACGCGCGACATGGGACGCCGCCAGCCGGGGCGGACTCGCCGCAGCATCGGCAGCGCCTGATCGAGCGCGATCACCTGGGCGCGCTTCCAGCGCTTGCGCAGCAGACTGCTGGCACGGCCCGGGCCGCAGCCGATATCGAGCACGCGCAGCGGCGCGCTTTCGACGTAGTCGAGCCTTTCCAGCAGGCGATCTTCGACCTCGCGCTGCAAGCCGGCGTGGCGGACATATTGCGGCGCGGCGCGGCCGAAGGCGCGGCGGATATGACTTGCGTCGAGCGGTGGTGTCATTGCGGAATTCCGGTGGCGAAATCGAGGATGGCGTTGGAGACTTCCGCGACGTGGCCGATAAACGGCGCGTGGCCGGACGCAAACTCCAGAAAGTATCCTTGTGGACAATGTTGCGCGGCCCAGCGCATCGCGGCGGATGGTACCAGCCGGTCGCGGCGGCCGGCGATCCACAGGCTGGGCATTTTCAGTTCGCCCAGGCGTGCGCGCAAATCGGTGCGGTCCAGTACACGCAAACCCTGCTCCAGCGCGGCCAGCGATGGTTCGCCGCGTTCGAAGACCTGCGTTTTCAGTTCGCGCAATTCGCTTTGCGCATGATCGGAACCGAGGGTTTCCAGCGCCAGAAAGCGTTCGATCGTGCCGCGATAATCGCGCTGCAGTCCGGCGCTGAATTGGGCAAAGATTTCGCGTGCAACGCCATGTAGCCAGTCCGCGCCGAGCACAAAGCGCGGCGATGCGGCAATTTCCACAATGCCGCAAACCTTGTCCGCACGCGCGAGCGCGGCGTGCAGCGCAATCACGCCGCCGAGCGACCAGCCGATCCAGAGTGCGCGCGGCAGACGTTCGAGCAAGGCTTCGGCACACGCCGTCGGATCGAGGGTGAGATCGCTCGCGGCACTGGCGCCGTGTCCGGGTAGATCGACCAGATGCACGCGAAAATGCGCCGCAAGCCGGTGCGTCAGTGGCGCGAAAATTCCCGAGTGCATGGCCCAGCCGTGAATCAGCACCAGATCGGGGCCGTCGCCGATGCTGTCGATATGCATGTCAGCCATTCCGCTGCGCTGCAAGCGCGGAGGCCAGCGCGTCGAGCAAACGCTCGATGTCGGTTTCCTCGTGCGACGCCGAAAGTGTTATGCGCAGGCGCGCCTTGCCTGCCGGCACGGACGGCGGCCGGATCGCCGGAGTATAAAATCTCGCATTTTCCATTTGTTGCGAAATGCGCAGCGCTCGTTCGCTATTGTCGATGGGCACGGGTTGGATCGGTGTGCGCGATGGCATCAACGCGATTCCACGCGCATCGGCGCCTTCACGAAACTGCGCGATCAGGCGATGCAGCTTGTCGCGGCGCCAGGCTTCGGCGCGGGCCAGATCAACAGCCACGCTGGCAGCGGCAGCCAGTGCCGGCGGCATCGCCGTGGTGAAGATGTAGGCGCGCGCGAATTGCACCAGGCCGTCGATCAACGCCGCACTGCCGGCAACGAAGGCGCCGGCGACGCCGAGCGCCTTGCCCAGGGTGCCCATTAGTACCGGAGCATCGTCCTGGCTCAGTCCGGCTTCGGCGAGACTGCCGGCGCCGTCCGTGCCGAGTACGCCGAGGCCGTGGGCGTCGTCGATCATCAGGACGACATGTTTCTTTTTACACAATGCTGCAAGTTCGCGCAGCGGCGCCACGTCGCCATCCATACTGAACACACCGTCTGTGGCGAGCAAGGCCGCGGCGTCGGGACGACTGGCGAGCTGGCGCTTTGCCACGGCGACGTCGGCGTGCGCATAACGCTTGAGTTGTGCGCCGGAAAGCCGCGCCCCATCGATCAAGCTGGCGTGGTTGAGCTTGTCCTGCACGCAGATATCGTCGGCGCTCAACAGCGCCTGCATCGCGCCGAGATTGGCCATGTAGCCGGTCGAAAACAGCAGCGCACGCTCGCGCCCGGTCCATGCCGCGAGTTTTTCTTCCAGGGCCGCGTGTTCGTCGCGATGTCCGCCGAGCAGATGCGCCGCGCTGGCGCCGACGCCCGATTGTGCGACGGCATGCGTCATCGCCTCACGCAGTGCCGGATGTTGCGCAAGACCGAGATAATCATTGCTGGCGAAATTCAGCAGCGCCTTGCCGTCGATGACGATGCGCGGGCCGTCGGCACGTTCGATCATGCGCACGCGGCGCAGTAAGCCGTCGCGCGTGCGTATGGCCTGTGCACGCGCAAGGCGGTCGAGCAGATCGGGACGCGACATTGTGAAAAATGCCGCAGCGTTCAGGCTGCGGCACCGGCGAGGATGTTGGCGTGCACGGTTTTCGGTTCGATCCCGGCTTGTGTCGGCGCGACGTCCATCGGCACGATGCCCAGGCGCGCGAATAGCGCCCGATCGTGTTCGGTGTCGGGATTGCCGGTCGTCAGCAGTTTTTCGCCGTGGAAAATCGAATTGGCGCCGGCAAAAAAACACAGCGCCTGCAATTCATCGCTCATTTCCGCACGCCCGGCTGACAACCGCACCATCGATGCCGGCATCAGGACGCGCGCCGCCGCGATCATGCGCACGAACTCGAACGGATCGAGCAGGGTCGTACCCGCCAGCGGCGTGCCTGCGACCTGCACCAGACGATTGATCGGCACCGATTGCGGATGCTCGGGCAGATTCGCCAGGGTCTGCAACAGGCCCGCGCGCGTCTCGCGCGTCTCGCCCATGCCGACGATGCCGCCGCAGCAGGTTTTCAGGCCGGCGTCGCGGACATGTTCGAGCGTGTCGAGGCGATCGGCGAATTCGCGGGTGTGGATGATTTCGCCGTAGAACTCCGGCGCGGTATCGAGATTGTGATTGTAGTAGTCCAGGCCCGCCGCCTTGAAACGATCCGCTTGCGCTTGCGTGAGCATGCCGAGCGTGGCGCAGGTTTCCATGCCGAGTGCGCGCACGGCGCCGATCATGGCGGCGACTTTTTCCACGTCGCGATCCTTCGGGCTGCGCCAGGCCGCGCCTATGCAGAAACGCGTCGCGCCGGCGGCTTTCGCGGCACGCGCTTTTTCCAGCACGGCATCCACGCTCATCAATTTTTCCGCCTTCACCCCGGTGTGATAACGCGCGGCCTGCGGGCAATACGCGCAATCCTCGGGACAGCCGCCGGTCTTGATCGACAACAATGTGGAAATCTGTACTGCGTTGACGTCGTGATGCGCGCGGTGCACGGCATGCGCGCGTGCCAGCAGATCGTTGAACGGCAGCGCCAGCAAGGCGAGTACCTCGGCGCGGGAATAGTCGTGGCGCGGCAGGGCGTGTGTGGAAGCGGCAGGCATGGCAGACTCGCAACGGCGTGAAGTGGCGCGAGTGTGGAGAGCGGCACCGTGGCTGTCAACTTGACGACCCTGATTCCGGTTGACGGCCTGTGGCGCCGTCTGCAATTCGCGTTGCTGCCGCCGCATTGTCTGTTGTGCGGGCAACGCAGCGACTCGCCGCGCGATCTGTGCGCGGCTTGCGCCGCCGATCTGATCCGCAACCGCATTTGCTGTCCGCGCTGCGCCTCGCCTCTGTCGGCTCCGGCGCCGTTGTGCGGCGAATGTCTGGAACATGCGCCGCCATTCGCGGCGACGTTCGCACCGTTTGTCTACGGCCATCCGCTGGATTTGCTGCTGACGCGACTCAAGTTCGGCCGCAGTCTCGCCGCCGGACGCGTGCTGTCGGAACTGTGGATCGACGCGCTGCACGAAATGCCGCCGGCACGGCCCGAGCTGCTGATTCCGGTGCCGCTGCACGCCGGACGTTTACGCGAGCGCGGCTACAACCAGGCGCTGGAATTGGCCAAGCCACTGGCGCGCGCACTGGCCAATCCGCTGCGCGACGATGTTCTAACGCGCACACGCGCGACGCCAGCGCAATCACATCTGGATGCGCCAACACGCCGGCGCAATCTGCGCGGTGCGTTTACCCTTGTGGATAATGTCGTCTTGCCCGCACATGTCGCCATCGTCGACGATGTAATGACGACCGGCGCGACCTTGCGCGAATGTGCCGACGTGCTCGCACGTGCAGGTGTCGCGCGCGTGGATGTCTGGGCACTGGCGCGCGCGCCGAAGCGGCACGGTTGACGAGACACGATTACTTCATCGCATACGACAACACGATGCCAACCCAGAGCACGCCGCCGACCCAGTTGTTGTTGCGGAATGCGGCGAAGCAGGCATCGCGGTCGCGCCGACGCATGATCCACAGTTGCCAGGCGAACAGTGCCGCGGCGATGCCGGCGCCGGCGAAGTACGGCCAGTGCAGATGGCCGCGTTGCGCAACCAGCAGCATCGCGAACAGGAACGTCGCCATGAGTATGCCGAGTATCGGCAAATCCACATCGCCGAACAGGATCGCGGTGGACTTGGCGCCCATGCGGATGTCGTCGTCGCGATCGACCATCGCGTACTCGGTGTCGTAGATCGTCGAGAACAGCACGTTGCCGAGAAACAGCAATCCGCACAGCGGCAGCGCGGCGACGAAGGCGGCGTGATCGCCGCCCTTGACCGCGGCGAACGCCATCGGGATCGACCAGCCAAATGCGCAACCCAAGTATACTTGTGGAAGATAGGTGTAGCGTTTCATGAACGGATAGGTCACGGCCAGAAACGCGCCGACGAACGAAAGCTCCACCGTCAGCGTGTTCGTCAGCAGCACCAGCAGGAACGCGAGCGTGATCAGGACAACGAACACGTAGATCGCCTCACGCGGCGTGACCTTGCCCGCAGCAAGCGGACGATCCTGCGTGCGCTTGACCTCCGGATCGAGCTTGCGGTCGGCGAAATCGTTCATCACACAGCCGGCCGAGCGCATCAGGAACACACCGAGGGTAAAAATACACAAGGTTCCCCACGGCGGAAAATCGCCCGCCGCCAGCCACAGCGCCCACCACGTTGGCCACAACAACAGCGCCGCGCCGATCGGCCGGTGCATGCGTGCGAGTTGCGCATACTGCGTCAGGCGTTCACGCACATGTGCCCAATCCACGCGCGCAAGGATTCGCGCCAGCGGCGATGCCGGTTTGACCGCGGCTTTCGCGATGGCCGGCGTGCGCCGCGCGGGGGGCGGCACCGGTTTGCGCGGCGGCACAGGAGTGCGCGGTGCGGGCGGGCGCGGTCTGGATTTCGGCGGCACGGGCTTGTCGGTCATGGTGTAAGTGTAATCGCGTCGGGGTATCCTCGTGCGATCGCCTTGGGGAGAAATCGACGATGCAACGCCTGCTGCCACCGCGCTATTTTGCCTTCGCCTTCTGCCTGCTGGTGTGCGCCGTGTCACTGGCGATGTTGTGGGATGGCCCGGCGCATATCGGTCCGCATCACGTCAGCATGGTCTGGCGCTGGCTGGCGGCAATCAGCGGCGCGCTATGCCTGGTCGGGTTCTGGGATCTGCTCCAACGCAAGAGCACGCTG
>JANWJJ010000128.1 GCA_025451955.1 Rudaea sp.
GATTACCGTACCAGCAACCCCTAGTCTTGGGTTGTCATTCCGGCAGGGATTGCCGGAATCCAGCGGCCATGGATGGCAAAGCCAAGCGGTCGGCGATACTTGCATCCCTGCAGTCTGGATCCCGGCAATCCCTGCCGGGATGACCTAAATTTTTGTGTGTACGAACGCTTCCAGACGTTCGATGACGTCGTCGACTTCGATCAAATCCATCACGCCGGGATATTCCAGTTTCGTACCCCAGGCCAGTTCCGACGCGGGTTTGCCGCGGAACCGACGCGCGGCAGCATCGTAGCGATCCACGCGCCAGCGTCGGTCGGAATACGGCCCGGAGCGCTGCGGATTGCTCGCCGCGTGCAGGCCCAACACTGGCGTGCCGATGGCATTGGCCATGTGCATCGGCCCGGAGTCCGGTGTCAGCACCAGGCTTGCACGACGCGCGAGCGCAAGAAATTGCTTGAGCGTATCCTTGCCGATCAGATCGATTGGTTTATTTTTTGCTTTTTCCACAATGCCATCGCCGAACGCGCGTTCGTAGGCGCTCGGTCCGCCGCACAGCGCGACGCGCCAGCCGAGTTTCGTCGCCGCATGATCCATGACGGCGGCATAGCGTTCGGGCCGCCAGTTGCGCAGTTGGTGGCTGGAACACGGACTGACCAACAGAGTTGGCGCATCACCGGGCAGATGCCGCGCGGCGAATTCCGTATCCGCATCCGTGATCGGAATATCCCAGCGCACCTGAGTCTGTTTCAATCCCAACGGTTCGAGAAAACTCGCCATCGCATCCAGCACATGTTCGCCGCTGCGCGCGGTGATGCGATGGTTCACGAACAGGCCGTGGCCGTCTTTCGAGCGCGCGCGGTCGTAACCGATTCGCAGCGGCGCGCGCACGCAGGCGCTGAGCAGATTCGCGCGCAATGCCACCTGCAAGTGCAGCAGCACGTCGAAACGGCGGCCAGCAAGCTGCGTGCGCAGCGAACGCAATCCGCGCCACCCGGCGGCCTTGTCGAAAACCAGAAACTCGACGCCGTCGATATCGCCAACCAGCTTGTGTTCGAGCTTGCCGACGATCCAGGTCAGCCGCGTGCGCGGCCACTGCGCTTGCAGCGTGCGGATCATCGGCACGACGTGGGTGACGTCGCCGAGCGCCGAAGTGCGCAGCAGGCACAGCGATTGCGGCGGATGCGCGGCGGAAAATGGCGCGGACGGCATGGATGCTTGGTAAACTCGCTCAGTGACAACGATGCAGGCGCAAATCCAGACGACTGCCGACGGTGCGATTGTGTTCGACACAGGCGTCGCGGCACAAGGCCGTTTCGATCCGGACTGGTTCGATCCGGCGCATTGGCGTGCGCAAGGCCGCAGTGCGAACGTCGATGGTGGCCGCGGCGGCGTCATCATTATCGACGCGCCCTTTGGCCATTGCGTGCTACGCCATTATCGCCGCGGCGGCATGGTCGCACGCCTGCTCGGCGATCGCTATTTGTGGACTGGCGCCGAACGCACTCGCAGTTTTGCCGAATTCCGCCTGCTCGCCGATTTGCACGGACGCGGATTGCACGTGCCGGCACCGGTCGCGGCGCGCTATCGCCGCGACGGCGTGCATTACCACGCCGATCTGATTACGCGCCGCATCGAGGACGCGACGACGCTGGCCGGACTGCTGGCGCAGGATCGTTGCAGCGCGGAAATTGCCGCGCGTGTCGGCGCGGCGATTGCGGAATTTCACGCCGCCGGCGCGTACCACGCCGATCTGAATGCGCACAATATCCTGCTCGCGGCGGATACGGTATGGCTGGTGGATTTCGACCGTGGCGAATTGCGCACACCGAACCGCGTCTGGCAACTGGCGAATCTGGTGCGGCTGCGGCGATCCTTGTGCAAGCTCGGTGCGGGCGGCGGCGATGACGCAGCGTTCGAGCACGGCTGGTGGACGCCACTGATGGCCGCCTACGAGCGCCGTTTCGGAGATCTGACTTGAGTTACGCATTGCGATTTCTCGGTGTTGGTTCCGCGCAGGCGGTGGAACTTGGCTCGTCCGGCGCGGTGCTGGAACGCGACGGTGCGCCATTGCTGTTAATCGACTGCGGCCCGGAAACGCTGACGCATTACCTCGACGTTTATGGTGAAGTTCCGCGCGCCGTCTATATCACGCATACGCATATGGATCACGTTGCCGGTCTGGAACGCCTGTTCTATCGTGCGTATTTCGATGCGGCGCTGAAGGGAAATATTCACCTGTTCGCGCATGCCGCGCTGGTGCCGCATCTGCAAAGCCGCGTCGCCGATTATCCCGAGGTCGTCGCCGAGGGCGGCGCGAATTTCTGGGACGGATTCCGGTTGATCCCCTGCTTGAGCGGTTTCTGGCACGACGGACTATGGTTCGATGTGTTTGCGACCCGTCATCATGCGCCGCTGACGTCGTTCGGCGTCGCTCTGCGCGGCAGTTTCGCCTGGACTGGCGACACCCGGCCGATCCCGGAAATGCTGGCCGCACATGCGGCGGCGCCCGCTTTGATCGCGCACGATTGTGCGCTCGCAGGCAATCCTTCGCACACTGGCGTGGACGATCTCGAACGCGAGTATACAAGTGAACAACGCGCACGCATGGTCTTGTATCACTATGGCAGCGCGGCCGATGGGGCGGCGTTAGTGGCGCGTAGCCACCGCATTGCGCAACGCGACGAGCGTTTTGCCTTGTCCAATCCGGTGGCGGAAGTCGTACTCGAATCCGGGTCCGTAAAATGAATCGCGCGCCGATCGCGTATGAACTGATCGAGACGCCGCCGCGTGATGCGCTGGCGCGGCCACTGCACGATCTGCGTATCTCGGTGATCGACCGCTGCAATTTTCGCTGCCCCTACTGCATGCCGGAAGATCAGTACAAGCACGATCATGTGTTTCTGGCCAAGGATCAACGTCTGCGCTTCGAGGAAATCGCGCGCATCACACGCGCGTTTGTCAGCCTGGGGGTGCGCAAACTGCGCCTGACCGGCGGCGAACCGCTGTTGCGCCGCGACTTGCCGGGACTAGTGCAACTTTTGGCGCAAATTCCGCAAGTGGACGATCTGGCCTTGACCACCAACGGCGTGCTGTTGCCCCGGCTCGCACAGCCGTTGCGCGACGCCGGATTGCAGCGGCTGACGATTTCGCTGGACACGCTCGATCCGGCGACGTTCCGGCAGTTGTCCGGTGGCCGTGGCGAAGTCGCTGACGTGCTGACCGGCATCGCTGCCGCCGAGCAAGCGGGATTTGCGCAGATCAAGCTCAATTGCGTGGTCATGCGCGGTATCAACGATGCGCAGATTTTCGGATTACTTGAACGCTTCCGTGGCACGGGCCATAGCGTGCGTTTTATCGAATACATGGATGTCGGCACGATCAATGGTTGGCGTGGCGAGTGCGTGGTGTCGAGTGCCGAATTGATTGCACGCATTCATGAGTGCTGGCCACTGTTGCCGGTGCAGCGCAGTTACCGTGGCGAGGTCGCCACACGTTACGCCTTCGCCGATGGTGCCGGCGAAGTCGGTTTCATCAGCTCGGTATCGCAACCATTCTGCGGTGACTGCACACGCGCGCGTCTGTCCGCCGACGGTAAATTGTATACTTGCCTGTTCGCGCAAACCGGTTTCGATCTGCGCACAGCACTGCGCGCAGGAGCCGGCGATGAGGAACTAGCGGCACTGATCGCGCAACGCTGGAGGCAGCGCGAGGACCGTTACAGCGAGCGCCGCGCGGAATTACGCACGGTCGGGTCTGCAGAAAAGGTGGAAATGTATGCCATCGGCGGGTAAGACGAAACGCAAGCCAGCGCGGCTGAGTCATGTCGATGCGAACGGGCATCCGTGCATGGTCGATGTCGGCGCTAAGGCAGCGACCGCACGCCACGCCGTCGCACAGGCCATCGTGCGCTTTCCGGCCGAAGTCGCGCAGGCGCTGCGCACGGCCAATATGCGTGCGAAAAAAGGCCCGATCATTGACACCGCGATCATCGCTGGCACGATGGCCGCCAAGCGCACGCATGAGCTGATTCCGTTCTGCCATCCGCTGGCGATCGAGCGTTGCGATTTCAGCATCGTTTTTTCTTCGCCGACGGAATTGACGATACGTTGCGAAGTTGCGATCACCCACAAGACTGGTGTGGAGATGGAAGCGCTGACTGGTGCGACGGTTGCGGCGCTGACCATATACGATATGTGCAAGGCCTTGTCGCATGAAATCGTGGTTAGCGACGTGCGTTTGATTGAAAAGTCCGGGGGAAAACGCCGCGTGCGTGATGGCAAGGTGCTGCGGTGAACTATCGCATTTTATACTTTGCCGCCTTGCGTGACGCGGCCGGCTGCGACAGCGAACAAGTTGCTATAGACACCACCGATGCGCGCCAACTGTACGCGGAACTGCGCGAACGTCACGGCTTTGCGTTTGCGCCAGCGCATCTGCGTGTGGCGGTCAATGGCGAATTCGCCAGATGGGATCGTGTGCTGAACGATGGTGACGAAGTCGCGTTTCTGCCGCCGGTGAGCGGCGGATGAAAGTTTTCTTCCTCAGCGAATCGCCCATCGACGCCGCCGTCCTCGCGCGCGATCTCGCCCACACTGGCGCCGGCGCTTGTGTGACGTTCGAGGGCCGTGTGCGTGATCGCAATGCCGGGCGCGCCGTGTGCGGACTCGCGTATCAAGCCTATGCCGCGTTGGCCGAAGCCGAAGGCGCGCGCATCGTCGCCGAGGCGATGCAGCAATTTCCCATTGTGGATGTGCGCTGCATACATCGCGTCGGTGCGCTGGAAATCGGCGATCTTGCGGTCTGGGTCGGCGTCAGCGCGGCGCACCGCGATGCCGCATTCGCCGCTTGCCGTTACCTCATCGATGAAATAAAGCAGCGCGTGCCGATCTGGAAAAAAGAGAGTTACGTTGATGGCGAATCCGGCTGGCTGCATCCGGACAATTCGCCGGTACAGTCTGAAGTCGGCGGCTGAGACCGATTACGGCGGGCCGTCGAAACTGTCTTTGAAAATCTCGTCGACGAAAATCGTGAAGTCGCCGGGTGAAATATCGAAAAAGATATTGCTATCGCAACGCACTTCGATGCGTGCGTTCACGGTGGCCAGATTCGGCGCGATCACGTTGGTCGCGCCGGTGTTTGGTACCGCATTCGCCAATACGGCAGGAAAACTCTGGCCGCCATCGCCGGAATACAGCACGTCGACTGCCGCGCAACTCACCGGCGCCGCATTGGTGTTGGCCACGTTCCAAGTCACTGCTTGCTGGCTGTTGGCGATCCACTGCGTCCCCGCAATGGGCGTGGTGGCGGCGAATGGGCCAGCAGCGGAAGTCACATGTACGACGGTGTCCGCGCTCGCCGTGGCACCGCCGCCAGGATGGTTGTCGCGCACGGTCAGACGGAAATGCAGATCGCGCGTCGTCGTCGCCCAGGTTTCGCCGGAGATGTTGCCGCCCGGCGGAATATCGGTGGTCAAATCGTGGGCGAGGATGCGCGCCAATTCCGGCACATCGCGTGTCGGCGACGCGGTTGGCGCAAATGAGCGGAACAGCGGGCGCGTGCCGTCGTCGGTTTCCGGCGGCGAGGCTGTACCCAAATCCATTTGTTCCCAAGTATACGTCAGCGCGTCGTTGTCCTGATCGGTGGCCGATCCGGACAACTGGAACGGCGTTTGCGCAGGGATCGTGTAGGCCGGCCCGGCGTTCGGCACGGGCGCATGATTGTCGGTGGTCAGCACGGTGCCGCAGGCGCCGCCCGTTGAGGTCAGGATCTGTTCGATCGGCAGCAGGCTGCCAGCGTGGAAATACGGATCCGAATGCGGCTGCAGATTGCTCGGCGCGCAGATGCCGGCGTAGGCCATGATGGTCGAACCGCTGCCGGGCTCGTAGGCTTGGCCGCTGGCACGATTACCACCGCCGCAAGATCCACTGGTGGTGTTGAAGCTGTGATTGCTGCCCATCTGATGGCCCATTTCGTGGGCGACGTAATCGACCCAGAACGCATCGCCGGTGGGATTTGGCAGGCCGGTCACGCCCAATGCTTTTGAAGCGGATTTGCAGGGCACTCCGATTTTAGCGATGCCGCCGCCGCCGGTGCTGAAAACGTGGCCGAAATCGTAATTCGCCGAGCCGATCACGTTGTCGATGTTGGTCTGATTCTGCCCCAACATTGTGCCGCCACTATTGTTGGTGTACGGCTCGGTTGCAGTATTTGTATACACCAACAGATCGTTGTTGTTGACCAGTTGAAATTGCACCGCGAACTCGGTCAGATAAATGCCGTTGACGCGATTGACCGCCTGCACGATCGCGGCCATTCCATCTGCGACGGTGCCGCCGAAGACCTGGGTGTATTCGGCGGTGGCGGCCAGCGCCAGACGATAAGTGCGCACGACCGCGCCGGTGACGGTCTGCGCCGATACCGTGCCAGTATACTTTTGCGATGGCGAAGTATTGTCGACCAGACAACGGAACGGTTCGGACGTCGCGCCGAGCGCATCGCGGCGGAAACTGATGTAGCGCGAGCCTGCGCCCAACGCGACCGGCTGCAACAGGATCACGCCATCCGGTGCGCGAATCATCGCGCTGAATCCGAGCGGCGAATCGTCCAGCCGCGCCTGAATCTCGGGATGGCCATCTGCGTAGCCGACGAAACTGCGGATTTGCGGATACCGCGTGGCCAGTTCCGGCGCCATGACCTGGGTGCGATAGACGGAAAAATTCTGCGTCGAGCCGTCGGGCATCGGCAAGCCGAGCACGAGCGCCTGCTTTCCGCTGCGCTCGTCTGGCGCCGCATTCAGACTCGTACGCAGGGCGGTCAGATTCAGGCTCAGTCCGCGGTAGTCGTACAGGGGCGCATCCAGGGTCGCGGTGTCGCTGGCGATATGCGTCGTCTGATTTTGCCAGAGCGGCGCGCTGGCGAATATCGGCGCGGCGATTGTGGTCAGCGACAAGGACATCACGCCGCAAAGCAGATGTAGATAGCGAGGGTGATGCATGCAGTCGCACCGACAGCGGGGGAAGCAATGTAGCGGAAGGCGAAGAGTCCCGCCAGAAGCTTGGGGCTGAATCGAAAGCGCGCTTTGGCTTGGATAGCCCCCTTGAGTCAAGGGGGCGCCGGACCCGAGGCTTCATCCGGGTTCGGCGGGGATGTGGAAGTGCGCGAACATTGTCGAAGCAGACGCACGTCGTGCTTCATTTGCAAACGCACCTGCATCGAGGTGGCAGTCCCGCCAGCCACATCCCGGCACCCGAATCGTTCACTACCGTTGCTGCCTTCCGGCCCTGGCGGGGTTTGCAAACTATCGTCGCGGGAGAACCGACGGGACCGCCGTGAACTGGCGGGAAAATCTGGCGGGATGTACTCGGCACATCCTGTGCCTCGCCCTGCGGGCAGCTACGCTGCACGAATCGGCTTTCCTGCCGATTCGTCGAACCCGACATTTCTATTTCGCGGGTTCGAGTCCCGCTTTCAACCGATTCCGCAAAAAACCAATGTGGCGGAGAGAGCGGGATTCGAACCCGCGAAGCGGTATAACCCGCTTACACACTTTCCAGGCGTGCTCCTTCAACCACTCGGACACCTCTCCGCATGAAACCATTTTAACCGGCACGGGGCAGGATTGCTTGTTGCCTTCTGCCAGACACCTCTCCGTGAGGGGCCGCGAGGATACAAGACCATGCCTGCGAGCACAAGGTCGAAAGTGACGGGTCTGTGGCACAATGGCCACTCACTTCGTCGAGCTTCATGGTTCATGTCATATCAGGTTCTCGCGCGCAAATGGCGGCCGAAGCGGTTCGTTGAACTGGTGGGTCAGGAACATGTCGTGCGCGCGCTGTGCAATGCGCTCGATTCTGATCGCATGCATCACGCCTTCCTGTTCACTGGCACACGCGGTGTCGGCAAAACGACCATCGCGCGCATCTTCGCCAAATCGCTGAACTGCGAACGCGGACAGTCGTCCAATCCCTGCGGCGAGTGTTCATCGTGCCGCGACATCGACGCCGGTCGTTTCATGGACATGATCGAGATCGATGCGGCCAGCAATACCGGCGTGGACGATGTGCGCGAGGTGATCGAAAACGCGCAGTACACGCCGTCGCGCGGCCGCTTCAAGGTGTATCTGATCGACGAAGTGCACATGCTCAGCAAATCCGCGTTCAATGCGCTGTTGAAGACGCTGGAAGAACCGCCGGAACATGTGAAATTCCTGCTCGCCACCACCGACCCGCAGCGGCTGCCGGTGACGGTGCTTTCGCGTTGCCTCAAGTTCAATCTTAAACGCCTGCTGCCGGATCAGATCACTGGCCAGATGCGGCATATTCTCGATGCCGAAGGCGTGGCCTACGACAACGAAGCGCTGGACGAACTCGCGCGCGGCGCCGACGGTTCGCTGCGCGATGGCTTGTCGTTGCTCGATCAGGCCATTGCTTATGGCGCGGGCAGCGTCCACGCCAACGACGTGCGCGCGATGCTCGGCACGATCGAACGTGGTCAGGTGTTTGCGCTGGTCGAGGCCGTTCAATCCGGTGATGGTGCGCGAGTGATGACCGAGATCGATCGGCTCGCAGAATTCTCACCGGATTTCGCTGGCGTGCTCGACGAAGTCGCTGGCGTGCTGCATCGGATTCAGCTTCGGCAACTCGTCGGATCGTCTGATGGCGTCGACCACGACGGCGAGGCCGCTATCGCCGCGCTCGCGGCCGCACTCACGCCCGAGGCGACTCAGCTTTTCTATCAATTGGCCATTGTCGGTCGCCGCGATCTGCCGCTGGCACCGACGCCGCGCGCGGGTTTCGAGATGACGCTGTTGCGCATGCTCGCGTTTCGCCCGGCGCAGGTGACGTCAGCGGCGCCGCGGCCTGCACCAAGCGCTGCCACGCCGATTCCCGCGCCACCGCGCCGCGTTGCCGAACCGCGCGCGGAACAGAAAACACCGCAAAGTGTACAAAGTAAACCGCAGATCGACTCGGGCGCCGGTGTGCAAGCGGCGGCGGCGGGCGATTGGCCGGCGCTGATCCAGACCGCCGAATTGCGCGGGCCGGTCGGCCAGCTCGCACAACATGCAGCCTTGATCGGCATCGACAACGGCGTCGTGCGGCTGGCACTCAAGCCCGAGTTCGAGCATTTGATCTCGCCGCCGCTGATCGAACAGATGCAGGAAAAGCTCGGCGCGGCGCTCGGGCAAACGGTGAAGGTGCGTTTCGAGAAATCCGCCGCGGCGGCGGAAACGCCAGCCGACGCCAGTGCGCGTGTGCGTTCAGATCGGCAGCAGGCGGCCGAACAAGCGATCGGCGATGATCCGTTCGTGCAGACTTTGATGCGCGACTTCGATGCGCGCGTCATCCCCGATTCCGTCCGCCCGGAATCGATCAAGCCGGTTGCCGCTGCCGGCGGAACCGCGGAGAAATAAGATGCGTGGACCGATGGCGCAACTGATGCAGCAGGCGCAGCGCATGCAGGAAAATCTGAAGCGCGCGCAGGAGGAACTGGCCAAGCTCGAAGTCATCGGCCAGTCCGGCGGCGGCATGGTCAGCGTGACCATGAACGGCCGCCACGAAGTGCGTCGCGTGGCCATCGATCGCAAGCTTTTCGCCGATGATCCCGAAATGGCCGAAGACCTGGTCACTGCCGCGATCAACGACGCGGTCAACAAGATTGCCGCGGCCAGTCAGGCGCAGATGAGCGATGTCGCCGGCGGCATGAATCTGCCGCCGGGATTTCAGTTGCCGTTTTGAGAAATGGAATCGGAAATTGGTAGTTCGTCATTCCGGCATGGATTGCCGGAATCCAGTCTGCATGGAAGCGAACAATGGTTGGGTCACCAGATGTTGCGCCGTATATGTTTTCTAGCACTTCTGCTTGCCTCACCCACGACCGTAAGGGCGGAATCTGGGCTTACTCCCTCCAATATTTCGGAGCAAATCGCGGCGATCGGTGCGCATCAAACTTTGGAAGCCATTTGTAGCAATCAAGATAGGTGGTCCCAGTTGCTCGCAGGAATCGCGTCCGGCACTAAAGGATGGCTCACAATCGCAATTCAACTTTACCCGGCCTCAGATGCGGGAACGAGTGAGCAACTAGCTCTTGCTATAGGCGAAGCTTTGGAGCACAAGCCGGAGAACGTGCTGTCACTGGCTGTTGACGAGTTTGGTATCGAAGCAATTTGTGGTGGCCCCGATGTTGATGATCAACGCTTTAACTCCTATTCCCTGTCAATGGCAACAATTGCAAAGAGACAGAAAATGCTACGCGCCATGAAAGGTGGAGAGCTTCGTCACGATCGCGACTCGTGCATAGCAGCCCTCGAGAAAGCTAAACAGGGAATCGCAAACTTCTATGGCGTCAAGAAATAGAACATCACCTAACAAATATCGCCAAGTGGACGCGCTAGCAGCCGCACGCGCTTTGGCGCTGCCATCCATGACTTCTGGATCCCGGCAGTCCCTGCCGGGATGACGACTTTTTGTTTGTATAGCGTAATTGGTAATTGAATGTCTGGTTCTCCACTCCTCAACGAACTGATCGAAGCTTTGCGCTGCCTGCCGGGTGTGGGCGCGAAGACGGCGCAACGCATGGCGTTTCATGTGCTTGAACGCGATCGAATCGGCGCCAAATCTTTGGCGGAAAAATTGACCGCGGCGGTCGAGCGGATCGGCAACTGTTCGCGCTGCCGCACCTTCAGCGAGGCCCCGGTCTGCGCGCTGTGTTCGAGCACGTCGCGCGATGCGCACTTGCTTTGCGTGGTGGAAACTCCGGTCGATCAGCTCGCGATCGAACAGGCGACAGGTTTTCGCGGCCGCTATTTCGTGTTGCTCGGACGGTTATCGCCACTCGATGGACTCGGGCCGAAAGAACTAGGCCTCGATTTGCTCGCCGCACGTCTGGCCGAAGGTGAGGTGCGTGAACTGATCGTGGCGACGAATCCCACGGTCGAAGGCGAAGCCACCGCACATATGCTCAGTCAGATCGCGCACAAGGCCGGCGTGCGCGCGACGCGGCTGGCGCATGGTGTGCCGCTCGGCGGCGAGCTCGAATTCATCGATCGCGGCACATTGGCGCATGCCTTCGGTGGGCGACAGACACTCGGCGATTAAAAGGCAAACGTATGAGCGACACCCTGTTCGGCAAAATCATCCGCCGCGAAATTCCCGCTGACATCGTTTACGAAGACGACGAGGTACTGGCGTTTCGCGACATCAATCCGCAGGCGCCGGTGCATGTGCTGTTCATTCCGAAAAAGCCGATCGCTACGCTTAACGATGCCGTCGAGGCCGACGCGACGCTGATCGGCAAGCTCGTACTCGCTGCCGCGCGCTGGGCAAGGCAACAGGGCTTTGCCGAGGCGGGCTATCGTTGCGTGATCAATTGCAATCAGGACGGGGGCCAGACCGTGTACCACCTGCATCTGCATCTACTCGCCGGCCGTCAATTGCACTGGCCACCGGGGTGAGAGGCTGAGCGCTCACGCGATGCGTTGAAGCGCATCGCGTGCAGCGTCGAACGGGCGAGGCAGGAGCCGAGCACCGGGTTGCAAGGTGAGCGTGTGATGCGCGAACCCGCAACAGCGTCCGCCCGCGGAGCGGGCGCCGAGCTTAGCAACAGTCAGCGAGGCGTAGCCGAGCGCGAGCGCGACACATTCCCTTACCTTACAACCACATCCCAATTTGCAGCGATGCCCCACCAAGAGCGCAACCGAGCGCGATCGCGGCCAGCACATCACTGGGATAGTGCAGGCCGAGAACGACACGCGAGGCGGCGACCAGTGCGGTAAATGTCAGCAGCAACGGGGCCAGCGCCGGGAAATAGGCCAGCGCCACCACACTGAAACTGACCGCATGCAAGGTGTGGCCGGAGGGGAAACTGAATTCGTCCAGCGGCGGTAGATGCGCGATGACGCCCGCGCAGGCGCGGAATGGGCGCGGCCGGCGCGTCCAGCACTTCAGGCCGCGGTACAGCACGAGCGCCACGGCGCCGGTGATCAGCATATGTGCGGCCGCACGCGCGCCGCGAGCGTCGCCGCTCAGTGCCAGCGCCAGCATCAACGTGTACCAGAAGGCGCCATCGCCGAGGCGGCTGATGGCAGCAAAAAATCGCGCCACTACATCGCGATCGCCCCAGCGATTGGCGACCCGGCACAGACGCCGGTCAAATCCCGGCAGCGACAATCGGCCGATCAGCATGGGTGTGCTCCGCGAGATGTGTCAGCAATGATTCGAATTCGGCAATCACTGCGTCCGGCGCCAGTGCCTCGACCCGCCGCCGCGCGTTGTGCCCGAGCATCGCGCGCAACGTCGGATCCGTGCCGAGCGCGAACGCGGCACCGAGGAAGCCGCGCGCGTCGTCCACACGCACACGCAGACCGCTGATGCCATCGGCCAGGTGTTCACGCGCTGCACCGAGATCGAAAGCGACCACGGCTAGGCCGCTGGCCATCGCCTCCAGGGTAACGTTGCCGAAGGTTTCGGTGAGGCTGGGAAACAGGAACAGGTCGGCGCTGGCGTAGTGTCGTGCCAGATCCTCGCCGGTGCGTGTTCCGGCAAAGATGAAATCCGGATTGTCTGCCGCCAGCCGTGCGCGCTCGGGTCCGTCTCCGACCAGAACGAAACGCGCTTCCGGCGTGCGTGCCTGCACGGCGCGGAACGCGCGCACCGCCAGATCCAGATTCTTCTCGACAGCGAGGCGACCGACGCAGATCGCCACCGGTGCGTCTGCGTGCGCTGCCCATTTGGCGCGCAACCGTTCATCACGCCGCCGCGGATGGAACAGCGTGGTATCCACACCGCGGCGCAACAGTCGCACGTTGTCGATGCCGCGCGCGCAAAGTTCGTCGGCCAGCTCGCGCGTCGGCACCAGCGTGGCCGCCGCGCGCTTGTGGAAGCGTCGTAGCCAGGCGCGCACCAGCGGCGTGCTCCAGCCGATACCGTAATGTGCAGCGTAGTCATCGAAGCGGGTATGGAAGCCCGTGCATACCGGCAGTTGCAGCCGCCGCGCCGTGTTCAGCGCCGACCAACCGAGTGGACCTTCGGTGGCGATGTAGACAGCATCCGGCGGCGTGGCAGTCCAGTCGTGATGCAGGCGTCCATGCGCAGGCCAGCCCAGACGCAGGCCCGGATAGTGCGGCAAGGCGAATCCGGGAACGGTCAAATGGACCAGGCCGGCCTCGTTGGCCTCCTGCGCTCGCCGTGGTCGCACCACTTGCACCGCATGGCCGCGCGCGGCCAGACCATGCGCCAGATCGCGCACGGTAAGTGCCACGCCGTTGATTTCCGGCGGCCAGGTTTCGCTGACGATACTCACGCGCATACGCGGCTCCGTGGGGACGGAGCACAGCCTGCGCTGCACATGTTACGTGGCGATGATTGCCGCGTGACGCGGCGATGACAGATCAGTGGTGCGGCGGGTCGCGCACGATCACGATCGGCGGCGTCCACCAGCCTCCACCCCAGTAGGGGTTCCAGAATGGATCGCCGTAGTACGGACGCCACGGGTCGTAATAGGCATTGGCGTAGTCGCGCTTGGGCCACAGGTAGACATTGTCGGCATCCACATGTGCATATGTATACTCAAACTCGCCGACGCGATGCTGCTCGGTGCCGGCAACGCTGCCGGTCACGGTCAGGTCGCGGCCCTTGGTGTAGACCGCGGGATCGTAGAAGCCCTTGCTGCAGGCGATGAAACGGCCGTCGCTGCCATCGTGGCGGCGCGGCCGCGCGTCGGGATACAGCGCTCGCGACAAAACCTCGAAGCAGGTGTTCTCGGCCTTGGGTTCGACCTTGATGATTTCGCCGCCCCAGCGCACGCGAGTGCCGTGCGCAGATTGGCTGGCGGCTTGTTTGGGCGTGACCGCGGCGAAATCATTGCCGGCGAGTTGGGTGGGTACGCTGGCGCAGCCGCCCAGTGCAAGGGCAGCGGTCGTAACGACGGTGGCGAGGGCAAGGGTCTGGCGCATATCCGGTCTCCTGAAACATTTGCATTGGTAAGACGCGGAGCGGCGGCGTTTCGTCGCAGCGCGTCATGGCTTGTGCGCTCGCAACCGCAACGCGGCAACCGCGCGCGCGAACTCGCGTACTGCCTGTGTTGAGGATAACGCACCGGCGTAGCGCAGGCCGACATAGTTGGCGAACAGGCGTTGCAGTGCGCGGTTGCCGGGCCAGTGATCCTCGCCGCGCGCGGCTAGGGTGAGCGGCCCCTCCGTCGCCAGACTAGGCGCTCCGGCGCGGTCGAGTTTGCGACGTAACCGCGCATAAGCAGCATCGAGTGGATCGGCAGCCGTACGCGGCGCGCGCAACACCCACCACGCGAACAGTCCGAGCAACACCGAGCTTGCGCCGATCAAGGTCCACATCAGATCCACGTAATCGGCTTTGGCGATGCCGAACGGCGTGAGCAGACTTTGCTGACGCAAGGCATTGAATTGCACGATGGCGTCGTTCCAGAACCGGTTGACCACGTCCAGGCGATTGCGCAGCAGTTGCAGCCAATCGGCCTGATACCACGGCGCGCGGGCGCCGGCGGCTGCGCGCGCGCCGAGTTGCACGCGTTGCGGACTCACCGCAGCGGTCGGATCCACACGCACCCAGCCGCGTCCGGCCAGCCAGACTTCCGACCAGGCGTGCGCATCGGATTGGCGCACCACCAGATAATCGCCGGCGGCGTTGAAATAGCCGCCCTGATAGCCAGTCACTACTCGCGCGGGAATGCTGGCGGCGCGCATCAGAAACGTGAATGCCGAGGCGAAATGCTCGCAGAAGCCGCGCCGGGTGTCGAACAGGAAATCGTCGACCGAATCGCGTCCGAGCAGGGGCGCATTCAAAGTATAGAAAAACTCCTTGTGGAAAAGATCCAGCGCTGCGCGAATGATGACATCGTCGCTGCGCAACTCGCTGCGCCAGCGCTGCGCCAGCGCGCGCGCCTGCGGATCAAGGCCGGGCGGTAGTTCCAGCGCCAGCGCGCGTTGTTGCGGATCGAGCGTGGCATCGAGACGATATTTCGGCGCGGACACGGCGTGATAGCGCAGCAGGCGATCGACCGGCGTGCGGCTGACCAGGGTCATGTCCGCGCCGCGCACGGCGTTGTCGGGCGCGGCCACAGGCATGTCCAGCGCCAGCAACCAGCGCCGGTCGGTGGGTTCCAGACTCACGTCGTAGGCGATGGTTGGCGTGGCGGTTTGCAGATCGGCGGCGCCGCGGTTGCTGGCCAGATATCCCGGGCGTGTCCACGTCGTGCCGTCGAAATACCACAACACCGGGCCGCGCCAATACAGTTCCGCGCGCGGCGGCAATGGGCCGTCGAAACTCACGCGAAACGCCGGACTATCGTCGATCAGCAACTGCTGCACCGAGCCGGGCGCCATGCGGTCGCCGAGGCCGGTGCGCGCGCTGGTGTCGTCCGGTGCGCCCCACAGCGGCGAACCCAGACGCGGCAAGAAAACGAAGACGCAAACCGCCAGCGGCACTGCGGCGGCCAACGCTATGGCGCCGCTGCGCAGATCGACGGTGACCGTCGCGCGCCGGTTTTGCACCGATGCATCCGCTGCGCGCGGTTCCAATTCGCGCATTGCGGCCAGCAGCAGCGTCAAGGCGGCAAACAGCAGCAAGGTGAAGCCGAGACTGTTGGCGAACAGCAAGGCGCTCATCAGCACAAAACTGGCAAAGCAGATTGCCGCACGCGCATCGCGCCGGGATTCGGTTTCGACGAGCTTGAGCGCCAGCATCGCGCAGGCCAGGGCGGCGCCCGGCTCGCGCCCGAAAATATTGCCATAGTGGAAAATGATCAAAACAGGAAACAGCAAAATCAGCGGCAACTTGATCCATGTCGGCAGGCGCGCGCCGCCACGCCGGCGCTGCAGCCAGCGGCCGATCAGTAGAATCAGGATCGGCGTGGAGAACAGCCACGGCAGCCGCCACAGATGCGGCAGCACCGCGGCGCAGATGCTGGCCGCAGTCAGGTCGAATTGCGCCGGCGTCAGCGGCTGCATGGGTTTCATGCCGACGCTCCGGGCAGCAGGGCCAGTTCGCGCAGGCAGGCATGGCGATGTTCACTGCCGAGTCCGGGACCGATGCGGCGTTCGGGAAGCTGCAATGAGTAAGGCAGTTGTGCGGCTTCGGCCTGGATTATCCAGCGGACCAGACGGGCGATGCGCGCCTCGTGGTCGAGTCCGTGCAGTGCCGCGTAGTCGAGCACGATCTCGCGTCCGCGCAATTGTTCGAATTCCTTCACCAGCAAACGGTCGTGACGCGCGCTGGCTTTCCAGGCAATGCTGCGCAGCGGGTCGGTCGGCTGGTAGTCGCGCAACATCACCAGTTCATCACCGCGCGACCGCCGGGCCTGCCGCTGCTGTGCGT
The DNA here is from genome assembly GCA_025451955.1 of Rudaea sp. Taxonomy (GTDB): domain Bacteria; phylum Pseudomonadota; class Gammaproteobacteria; order Xanthomonadales; family Rhodanobacteraceae; genus Rudaea. Next base: position 16,344 of record JANWJJ010000128.1, read on the forward strand.
CGCTACTGTCGTGTGGCAGCGGCGGTGCATTGGCTTCCGGCCGCGGATATATCAGCGCGGAAAAATCCGGGTGCAGCCAACTCCAGACGTGGAATAGACCGAAGGGATACTCGCTGTACAAACGTAGGCGACCGAGTTGCTGCCAACCGCGCTGGCGTGCGCGCAGTCCGATGCGCACGCAGGTGTCGTTGCCGGGATGCAGATCGAATACGGTTTCGTCGCCGTCGATGCTCAAGCGCAGCCCATGCCGGGGACGTGCGTCGATGTGGAAATATAGATAAATATACAATGTACCGCCAGCATGGCAGGGCTCGGCGCGCGCCGCACGCAGTTGCACGCGGTTGATCGAGCGGAATGCCTGAAACACGCTTTGGTAGCTGGCCGCGCCGAGCAGACACGTCAGCAGGATCGCCGGATTGTTGTTGTAGTTGAGCGCGCCGAGCAGCATTACCAGCAACACCGCAGAAAGCATCAGGCCGAAGCGCGTTGGCAGCACATAGATGCGATGGCGATCCAGCAGGATGGGCAGGGACTCGGCCTGCTTGAGCCGGGTCAAGGCGGGCAGCCGGCGTTCTGCGAATTCGAGCAGCCGTGAGCGCAAGCTTGCCGCGGCGGCGCGCGTGTTCACGCGATGGCCTGACGCACCGCCACTTGTGTGAGCAGCGCGGCGGCGAGTTGATCGCGTGTGCGGTTGCTCGCGCTGCCGGGAATCAGCCGGTGCGCAGCAACGCCGGCGAACACCTGTTGCACATCCTCAGGCACGCAATAACTGCGTCCCGCAAGCACGGCGCAGGCGCGCGCAGCGTTGAGCAGGGCGAGTCCCGCGCGCGGCGACAGTCCGACCCGGATATCGGCGTGCGAGCGGCTGGCGGCGAGCAGTGCCTGGACGTAGTCGATCAGGGCGGGACTCGCCAGCACTTGAGCGGCGGCGGCGCGTACAGCAAGAATCTGCGCGTTGTCGAGACAAGGTTGCAGATGTCCGATCACTTCGCGCCGGTCGGCGGCGGCGAGCAGGGCGCGTTCGGCGTCACGATCGGGATAATCCAGACTGATGCGCAGCATGAAGCGGTCGAGTTGCGAATCCGGCAGTGGATAGGTGCCAGCCAGATCCAGCGGATTCTGCGTCGCCACCACAAAGAACGGCGACGGCAGCCCATGGGTGATGCCGTCGACCGTGACTTGCTGTTCCTGCATTGCCTCGAGCAGGGCGCTTTGCGTCTTCGGCGTGGCGCGGTTGATTTCGTCGGCCAGCACCAGTTGCGCAAACAGCGGCCCCGGATGGAACTTGAACGCGGCGCGCTCGCGCTCGTACACGCTGACGCCGATAATGTCGGAAGGCAGCAGGTCAGAAGTGAACTGCACGCGCTGGAAGGAAAGATCCAGCGTCGCCGCCAGTGCGTGCGCCAGCGTGGTCTTGCCGACGCCGGGCAGATCCTCGATCAGCAGATGGCCGCCGGCGAGGAAGCAGGCGAACGCGAGGCGTACTTGTGGATTTTTTCCCAATACGACATTGTTCACTTGTTGCAAAGCGCGCGCGAGTGCGGCCGCCAGTTCGGGTTCGAGTGGTGGCGTGGTGGCGACGGGCGCAAGACGTGACGTAGTCATGGCATCGAACTCTGCATCGGACCGAGTATAGGCAATGTAACGATGAATGAGTTCAATTCGCCAGCGCCGCCGGCGCGCGGCTGGCAAACGGCGTTCTGGATTGCGTGGACGGTATTGCTGATCGCGAAAATCGCGCTGGCGGCCAATCTGGCGCCGTTTGGCGACGAAGCCTGGTACTGGCAGGAAAGCCGACATTTGGCATCGTCGTATAGCGACCTGCCGCTCGCCACCGCGTGGTTGATTCATTTGGGCGAAACCGCGTTCGGTCACAGTGTGGTGGCAATGCGTGCGCCGTTCCTGCTGCTTGGTGCATTGCTGCCGTTGCTGATGGTGCGTCTGGGCTGGCGCGTGTTCGATGCCGCGGCGGGATGGTGTGCCGGATTGTTGACACTGGCACTGCCGCTGCTTGGCACGCTGGGCATTTTCGCCCTGCCCGATGTGCCGCTGACGTTCGCCAGCGCGCTCGCGTTGGATGCGCTGGAACGCTGCACGCGTACGCGCATGTTACGCGACTGGAGCTTGCTGGGCCTTGCCTTGGCCTGCGCATGGCTGAGTCATTACCGTGCGGCGATGCTGCTGCTGACCGGGCTGGCGTTTCTGTGCCTGACGCCGCGCGGACGCGCCTTGTGGCGCACGCCGGGACTGTGGCTGGCGTTGGCGGTTTCCTGTGCCGGCCTGATTCCGTTGCTGGTCTTCAATGCCGAACACGGCTGGGTCGCGCTGGGATTCCAGTTGATCCAGCGTAATCCCTGGCGCTTCCATGCCGATGCGCTGGTGCAGCCGATCGAGCAGGCGTTGGTATGTACGCCGTTGTTTTATCTGTTGTTGTTATGGGCGGCGTGGCAATGCCTGCGGCGAATTCGTGACGCGGCGCCGTGGGATATTTTTGCACTTTGCGCCATTGTGCCAATTGTCGCGTATTTCATCCTTGGCTGTTTTGCCGACGACACGCGCTTTCGCGTGCATTGGCCGTTGCCCGGATATCTGCCGTTGTTGCTGGCGCTGCCGGTGTTGTTGCGCAAACTCACGCTGACACGGCCGTTGCGCGTGGCGATGCTGTCGGCGTTTGTCTTGCTGGCACTCGGCGAGATGTTGGCATTTACTTATCTCGCTGTGGCCGCAGCTCCTGGCGGAGCTGTCGCGCTGGCGCGGGTGAAAGCCTTTCCCGAACATTTTGTCGGTTGGCGCGAGGTCGCGGCTGAAACCCGTCAATTGCTGGCGCAGCCGCGGTATGCCGATTCCGTGCTTGTCGCCGACAACTTCATGCTTGCGGCGGAACTCGATTTCGCCCTCGACGGCGCGCGCCCCGTGTTTAGCCTGGATCATCCGCTCAACGTCAAGCATGGCCGCGCGCCGCAACTGGCGCTGTGGCGGCGCGACGAAGCCGGTTTGCGCGAACTCGGTACGCGCCGGGTTTTACTGGTTGCCGAACCGACGGCGCGGCGCGAGCGCGATCGCGCCGCGTGGATGCAATCATTGTGCGCACGCATCGACGATCTGGTGCCAGTCGCTAGACTTGACGCCTACAACGGCCGCAAACGCTATCGCTGGTTCAGCGGCGCGATTCCAATAGGCACGACTCCCGTGAACAAGATTCCCGCGACCACGCAGAATTGCATCGCGGCGAAGCCTTGAATCAAATCGCGATCACGCCGGTCTCGCGCAGCAGTCGGCACAGCGCAATCAGCGGCAGGCCGATCAACGCGGTGGGGTCTTGCGATTCGATACGCTCGAACAGGGCGATGCCAAGTCCTTCGGCCTTGAAGCTGCCGGCGCAGTCCATCGGCGATTCGCGTTCGATATAGCGCGCGATTTCTCCGGCGTCGAGATTGCGGAAATGCACGCGCGTCATATCGACCGCCGCATGTGCGCTGATCGGTGCGCTGCGTGTGTCGATCAGGCAGATGGCGGTGTGGAACACGACTTCGCGGCCGGCGCAGGCCGCGAGTTGCGCCTGTGCCGTTTCCGCGTTGCCGGGCTTGCCGAGAATGCTTCCGCCCAGATCGGCGACCTGATCCGAACCGATGACGAGGGCGCCGAGGCAACCTGCCGCAACTGCGCGCGCTTTCGCTTGCGCCAGTCGCACCGCGAGCGCGGACGGCGTTTCGTGTGCCTGTGGTATTTCGTCGACTTGCGGCGCGACGACGCGGAAACGCGACGCGATGCGCGCCAGCAATTCACGCCGGTAGCGCGAGGTCGAAGCCAGCACCAGGTCGACATCGTTCAAGGCGATCATGCTGTCTTGCCGCGCGGCGTCAGCGTCTGCGCGCTGGATTGTGCCTGTTCCAGATCGGCGGTGATCGTGGTCAGGCGTTCGATCAGCGCACGCAAGGTCGCGCCGGATTGATCCAGCGCACTGCGCGCCGCGGCGAGTTGCTGCAGGCTGGCGTCGACGGCGTGTTGCTTGATCCACAGCCGATGCGCCAGCAGATCGCGCAATGCCGCCTGCACCTTGGCATCGGCGCTCAGTGCGGTATCGGCGTCGGCGCTCATTTCCTCGGGCAGGATCGTGAGCATGCCGCGCAGGCGTTGCATGCGCTGGCGGCAGTCCTGCAATTGCGTTTCGAGCGCGTCGGCGCCGTCGAGCAGGGCGCGGATCGCGCGTTCGCGTTGCCGCCAGCCGCGCTCGCGCCGCCAGAGCAACAGCAACAACAGGATCGCAGCGATGGCGGCAAGCAACAAATAAGACACGGCGCAGAGATTCCTGGATCGGTTGTCCAGTCTGCCTCAAGCGCCGTGATTGGTAAATTCGCCGGATCTGCGGGAAACCCCGCTTTTTGCTAGCCGCTGAAGACCGGAAAGACGGTCCGAACCCCGGTTTTTGTTGACTTTGTGCACTACGGCACCTACCATCGCGCGCGCCATGAATGCGGGCTTGCCAGAAACCGTTGATGCTTGGCGAATGGTGCAAGCGCGGCGTTCGTTCCAGGGCATCCTGCCACTTGCGGCCTTGCCGCGGTTACGGGATAGCTTGGCGGCGGTCGATGGCGAAGTCGCCTTCGCGGTTGAATTCGACAAGGACGATCTTGGCGTGGCGTATGTGCATGTCCGCGCCGATGCGGCATTGCCGTTGATCTGTCAGCGCTCACTGGAGACGTTCGCCTTGCCGGTACACGTCGATACCCGACTGGGCCTGATCGTGAAGGAAGCCGACGAAGCCGCGTTGCCGAGTGGCTACGAGCCCTTGCTGATCGGTGATGGTGCGTTGCGCCTGGCCGATGTCATCGAGGACGAATTGATCCTCGCCTTGCCGGTGGTGCCGGTGAAACCCGGCAGCGCGCAGGTGACGCGGACCTGGGGCGAGGCGGATGCGACGGAAGCGGCGAATGAGCCGAATCCGTTTTCCGTGCTGCAAAAGATTAAACTACCGAAATCCTGAATCTGGAGAACTACCATGGCCGTTGCCAAAAGCCGTACATCCCCGTCGCGCCGCGGTATGCGCCGCGCTCACGACTCCCTGACCGCCAAGCAGTTGGGCACCGACCCGACTTCGGGCGAAGTGCATCTGCGCCATAACGTCACCAAGGACGGCTATTACCGCGGCCGCAAGGTGATCGATAACAAGGCGTCGGTGCGGACCGAAGACTAAAAGCGCGCGGTCGCTGCGGCGAAGCCTCCGGTTGCAGGCATGAGCCGGCAGGTTCGGCGCACATGCGCCGGTTTTCGTACGCGCCGATGAGATGGGGGATGCCACTCTGATTTACTCACGCATTGCCGGCACCGGCAGTTTTCTGCCGCAGCGGGTTGTCACCAACGCCGAGCTGGAAAAGCTGGTTGACACGTCCGACGAATGGATTGCGTCGCGCACCGGTATCCGCCAGCGGCATATCGCGGCGGATGGCCAGACCACGGGCGATCTCGCCTACGGTGCCGCGCTGGCGGCGATGGAATCGGCCGGAGTCACCGCTGCCGATATCGAGATGATCGTGCTCGGCACGACCACCCCGGACATCATCTTTCCCTCGACTGCCTGCTTGTTGCAGCATCGTCTCGGTGCCAACGGTTGCGCCGCGTTCGACGTCAATGCGGCCTGTTCCGGCTTCATGTACGCCTTGTCGATTGCGGATAAATTCATCCGCACCGGCACGGTGAAAACCGCACTCGTGGTAGGTGCCGAAACCTTGTCGCGCATGCTCGACTGGTCGGATCGCTCCACCTGCGTGCTGTTCGGCGACGGTGCCGGCGCGGTGGTGCTCAAGGCTGCCGACGAACCTGGCATCCTGTCCACGCATCTGCATGCCGATGGCGGCTACAAGGAATTGCTGTGGAATCCGGTCGGTGTCTCGGCCGGATTCAAGCCGGAAGAAAAAAACGCCGGCGTGCGCGTGCTGATGCAAGGCGCGGAAGTCTTCAAGGTGGCGGTCAAGACGCTGGATCGTGTGGTCGACGAAACCCTCGATGCGAATGGTCTCGATAAAAGCGACATCGACTGGTTGATCCCGCATCAGGCCAATCTGCGCATCATTCAGGCCACGGCCAAACGCCTGGATATGCCGATGGATCGGGTGATCGTCACCGTCGACAAGCACGGCAATACCTCGTCCGGATCGGTTCCGCTGGCGCTGGATTACGCCGTGCGCTCGGGCAAGATCAAGCGCGGTCAACTGGTGCTGCTCGAAGCCTTCGGCGGCGGCTTCACCTGGGGCTCGGCCCTGATCCGGTATTGATCCGTCCAGTACTGATCCGGTCGTCATCCCCGACGCGTTTCCAATCTCCTCGCATTTCCGTACAGGCAAATGACTCAAGCAGCCAATCTCGCGTTTGTTTTTCCCGGTCAGGGCTCGCAGTCGCTCGGCATGTTGGCCGAACTCGGCAGCGAATTCGGCGTCGTCAAGCAGACCTTCGACGAGGCCTCGGCCGGGGTCGGCGTCGATCTGTGGGCGTTGTCGCAGCATGGTCCCGAAGACGAGCTCAATCGCACCGAAAATACCCAGCCGGCCCTGCTCGCGGCCGGAGTTGCGGTCTGGCGTGTGTGGCAGGAGTTGGGTGGCGCGACGCCGGCGCAGTTGGCCGGACACAGTCTGGGCGAATACACCGCACTGGTTTGCGCTGGCGTCCTGTCCCTGCACGATGCGGCGGCGCTGGTTGCGCAACGCGGACGTTTGATGCAAGCCGCAGTGCCGCAAGGCGTGGGCGCGATGGCGGCGATACTCGGTGGCGACGACGCGCAGATCGCGCAGGTTTGCGCCGAGGTGGCGCAAGGCCAGGTCGTCGCGCCGGCCAATTACAATGCGCCGGGACAACTCGTGATCGCCGGCAATACCGAAGCGGTCGATCGCGCGCTGGCGCGGCTGGCCGAACTGGGCATGCGCAAGACGGTCAAGTTGGCGGTCAGCGTGCCCTCACATTGCGCACTGATGCGACAGGCGGCGGACAGTCTGGCGGAGAAGTTCGATTCGATCTCATGGTCACTGCCGAAAATTCCGATAATTCAAAATGCTGAAGCGAAATCCTATAGCCATATCGAGGAGATTCGCGCGGCCCTGGCGCAGCAGCTTTATCTGCCGGTACGCTGGACCGACAGCGTGCGTGCCCTGGCTGCGCAGGGCGCCGTGCGAGTTGCCGAGTGCGGTCCGGGCAAGGTGCTGACCGGATTGCTCAAGCGTATCGAGCGCACGCTCGACGGCCGCGCCATCGGCGCGCCTGCCGATATCCAGCAAGCGATCGGAGACTGGAAATGAGTGCAATTCTTCACGGCGAAGTTGTTCTTGTCACCGGCGCCAGCCGCGGCATCGGCGCGGCGATTGCCGACACCCTGGCTGCCAACGGCGCAAAAGTCATCGGCACGGCGACCAGTGAAGCCGGCGCGCAGGCGATCGGCGAACGTCTGGTCGCGCATGGTGGTATCGGCCGCACGCTCAACGTCACCGATGGTGCCGCCGTCGAATCCCTGATCGATGGCATCGCCAAGGAATTCGGGCCGATCTCGATCCTGGTCAACAATGCTGGCATCACCCGCGATCAATTGCTGATGCGGATGAAAGATGAGGATTGGCAGGCCATTCTCGACACCAATCTGACCTCCGTGTATCGCACGACGAAAGCGGTGATGCGCGGCATGATGAAAGCGCGCCGCGGCCGCATCATCAATATCGCCTCGGTGATCGGTTTGACCGGCAATCCCGGACAGGCCAATTACGCCGCGGCCAAAGCCGGGATCATCGCGTTTTCCAAATCCATCGCGCGCGAAATCGGTTCGCGCAGCATTACCGTCAACGTGGTCGCGCCCGGTTTCATCGACACCGATATGACCAAGGCCCTGCCGGAAGAATCACGCAACGCGTTGCTTGGCCAGATCGCGCTCGGCCGGCTGGGAGCGCCGGACGATATCGCGCAAGCCGTGTTGTTTCTCGCGTCGCCAGCCGCCGCGTATATCACCGGCGAGACGCTGCACGTAAACGGCGGCATGTATATGGCGTGAGCGCCTGATGAAATCTGCTCCGCTCGCGACATTTCGTCAGGCGCTTGGTCTAAAGGTCAAACGCCCGTTCGCTGGCGCGCAGGCCACGCATCCACTACAATCCGCGCGCTCCAAGATCATGGTTTCCACTCTGGTGAGGTTTTGCACATGAGCAGCATTGAAGATCGCGTCAAGAAGATCGTCGTCGAACAGCTTGGCGTCAAGGAAGATGAGGTCACGCCGAACGCGTCGTTCGTCGATGACCTGGGCGCGGATTCGCTCGATACCGTCGAACTGGTGATGGCGCTGGAAGAAGAGTTCGAGTGCGAAATCCCGGACGAGGAAGCCGAGAAGATCACCACCGTGCAGCAGGCGGTCGATTACATCAAGGCGCACGTCAAGGCCTGAGCAAACCCTTGAGCCGGATCGATTCGGTTCACGCGAAGCTGCGCCTCAAGGGCGCAGTTTTCGTTTGAGAAGTGCGATCATGGATGATTGCAAAGGTAACTACTAACATGAGCAAACGGCGCGTAGTCATCACCGGACTCGGTATCCTCAGCCCCGTCGGCAACGATGTGGCGACGGCGTGGAAAAATATCCTCGCTGGCAAGAGTGGCATCGGTCCGGTCACGCATTTCGATGCGAGCACGTTTCCGACCCGCATCGCCGGCGAAGTGCGCGATTTCGATCCAGCGCAATTCGTCGCCGCGAAAGACGTCAAGAAGATGGATCCGTTCATCCATTACGGCGTCGCCGCTTCGGTACAGGCATTGGCGGACGCCGGCCTGCATCCGCACGAGCACGACGAGGAGCGCATCGGTTGCGCGATCGGCGCCGGCATCGGCGGCATAACTACGATCGAGCGCACCAGCATCGCCTATCACGAGGGTGGGCAGCGCAAGATTTCGCCGTTCTTCGTGCCGAGCTCGATCGTCAATATGGCGGCGGGCAATCTGTCGATCATGCTCGGCCTGAAAGGTCCGAATATCGCCTGCGTTACGGCGTGCACGACCGCCACGCACAATCTCGGTCTGGCCATGCGCATGATCCAGTACGGCGACGCCGATGCGATGATTGCCGGCGGTGCCGAATACTCGACCACCGGCGTGGCGATGGGTGGATTCTGTTCTGCGCGTGCGATGTCCACGCGCAACGACGAGCCGGAAAAAGCCAGCCGTCCCTGGGATCGCGACCGCGATGGTTTCGTCTTGTCCGACGGCGCCGGCGTACTGGTACTGGAAGATTACGAACACGCCAGGAAACGCGGCGCGCGCATTTATTGTGAGCTGGTTGGCTTCGGCATGAGCGCCGATGCCTATCACATCACGGCGCCCAGCGAGAATGGCGAAGGCGCGGCACGTTGCATGACGGCGGCGATGAAAGATGCCGGCCTGACGCCGGAGCAGGTGCAGTACATCAATGCGCACGGCACGTCGACGCCTGCCGGCGACCTGGCCGAAACGAATGCGGTCAAAACCTGTTTCGGTGCGCAGGCGAACAAGGTGATGGTGTCGTCGACCAAGTCGATGACCGGGCATCTGCTTGGCGCAGCCGGCGGCATCGAGGCGATCTTCTGCGTCCTGGCGATGCGCGACAATGTCGTGCCGCCGACGATCAATCTCGACAACCCCGGCGAAGGTTGCGATCTGGATTTCGTGCCACACACCGCCCGACAGACGCCGGTCGACATCGCGCTGTCGAACTCGTTCGGCTTCGGCGGCACCAACGGCACCCTGGTGTTCAAGCGCATTTGAAACCCGTGCACGCGCTGCGCACGCTGCCTGGCGTGCGCGATCTGCTGGCGTTGGCCGCGGCCAGTCCGCAACGCTATCCTGGCCTGCTCGAAAGCGTCCGCCACAGCGGTGCGCAAGCGCGTTACGACATATTGTTCGCGTTTCCGCAGGATGCGCTGACCTTGCATCGCGACGGCCGCGTGCGCGATGCGCAAGGCCGCGACCACGGCGGCAGTTTTCTCGATGTGCTGGATGCCGCGTGGCGGCGCGATGCCGCAAATGCTACTTGTGGAAATTTACCCTTCCATGGCGGCTGGGCGCTGTTTCTGGGTTACGAGCTTGCGGCGGAAATCGAGCCGCGCCTGCGGCTGCCAGCGCCGCCGGAACCGACGATCCCCGTCGCGCTGGCGCTGCGTTGCCCGGCGGCGATCGTCGTCGATCGCGATGCGGGGCAAACCCATTTCGTCGCCGAACCCGCGCATGCCACGCTGATCGATACGTTGCAAGCCGATCTCGACGCTGCGCCTGCGTTCGTGCCGTCGCTGCCGGCACCAGCCGCGATCGAGGAAGACGCGCCCGGGCATTTTCTCGACGGCGTGGCACGCATTCACGGCTATCTGCGCGCCGGCGACGTGTTCCAGATCAATCTTTCGCGCGAGTGGCGGGCAGAGTATACAAACCCACCGAATCCCGCAGATTTGTACGCCAGCCTGCGCCGCGCCAATCCCGCGCCATTCGCCGGGTTGTTGCAATGGAACGGCTGGGCCATTGCCAGTTCTTCGCCCGAACGTCTGGCCGAGGTGCGCGCCGGCGTGGCGCAGACCCGGCCGATTGCCGGCACGCGTCCGCGTCTTCCCGGCGACGACGATCCGGCGCGCAGGCGCGAACTGGCCGCGCATCCGAAAGAACGCGCCGAGCACATCATGCTGATCGATCTGGAACGCAACGATCTCGGTCGCGTCTGTGTGCCGGGTTCGGTCGTGGTCGACGAATTGATGCATGTGGAAAGTTATACTCACGTCCATCACATCGTTTCCAATGTGCGCGGATGCCTGCGTCGGGACATCACGCCTGGTGCGGTGATCCGTGCGATGTTTCCCGGCGGCACGATCACGGGTTGCCCGAAGGTGCGGACGATGGAAATCATCGCCGAGCTCGAAGGCACGGGCCGTGGCACCTACACCGGATCGTTCGGTTATCTCAATCGTGACGGTGATATGGACCTCAATATCCTGATCCGCAGCCTGACTCTTTGTGAAAATCGCGTGCGTCTGCGCGCCGGCGCGGGCATCGTCGCCGATTCGCAGGCCGACGTGGAACTGGCCGAGACGCGAGCCAAGGCGCGCGGCCTGTTGCACGCGCTGGGACCGGTGCGATGAGCACGTCGCGCGATCTCGTCGATGGTGCCGTCAGCGACCGCATCGACGTGCGTGATCGCGGCCTGTTGTACGGCGACGGCGTGTTCGAGACCTGTCTGTTTGTCAACGGCCACGCACCGCTGTGGCCGCGGCATGTCGAGCGTTTGCGCGAATCCTGCGCACGCCTGCATTTGCCAAGGCCCGAAGTCGCCAAACTCGAACGCGAAGCCGTGCAGGTCAGCGCCGGGATGGCACGCGCCGTGGTGCGCATGACGCTCACGCGCGGCAGCGGCGAACGCGGCTATGCGGCGCCGCGCGCGATGCAGCCGACGCGTATCGTCAGCGCTTTTCCGGCGCCGGCCAGCGCGCGCGATTGGTATCGTTGCGGAATCCGGGTACGCTTTTGCACCACGCGACTGGCGGCGCAACCGCTGCTGGCCGGAATCAAACATCTGAATCGTCTGGAGCAGGTATTGGCGCGCGCGGAGTGGGACGACACAGACATTGTCGAAGGCATGATGTGCGATACGTCCGGCAAGGTGATTGGCGCGACCGCGGCCAATGTCTTCGCCGTGATCGATGGACGTCTGGTCACGCCGGCGCTGGATCGTTGCGGCGTTGCCGGCGTGATGCGCGCCGAGGTGATGGTGCAGTGCGCGCCGGTAGCGGTGCGCGAAATCGGAGTCGATGAATTGATGCGGGCCGAGGAAATTTTTCTAACCAATGCGGTGCGCGGCGTGATGCCGGTGACGGCGCTGGAATCCCGCACTTGGCCGATCGGCCCGATTGCGCGCCGGTTGATCGCGCACACGCAAGCGATCGGTCTGTTGCCGGAGGACGCATGTTGAATACAATGCCGCAGGGCAGAGTTCGCTGGAGTTTCCTGATCTCACTCCTGCTGGCTACAGCAGCGATTGGCGCCGGTGCGTTGTATCGCGATTATCGCGCGTTCGCCGATGCGCCACTGGCGCCGCTGCCGACAGCGGCGACGATCGACGTGCCGATGGGCACATCGTTGCCGGGCATCGTGACTCTGCTCGAACAACAGGGCCTGCGTCCGGGGCGATCGCTGTACTGGCGCGTCCTGGCACGGCAGATCGGTGTCGCGGGGCGTCTGCACGCGGGCGAGTACGCGCTGGCCCCGGGCGCCACGCCGCGCGGCTTGCTGGCGAAGATGGCCGCCGGCGACGTCATCCAGCATCGTTTTACCATTGTGGAAGGGTGGACATTTGCACAATTGCGCAATGCGCTGGCGCAGGATGCTGAACTGAAACAAACGCTGGCTGCGGATACCGACGCCGACATCATGTATGCGCTCGGTGCTGCGCAGTCGCCGCCCGAAGGCTGGTTTCTGCCCGAGACGTACAGTTACGTCAAAGGCATGAGCGATATGGATATCCTGCGCCGCTCAAACGCCGCGATGCACAAGGAACTCGATCGCCTGTGGGCCGCACGTGCGCCGGATTTGCCCTTGCAATCACCGTATCAGGCGCTGATTCTTGCCTCGATCGTGGAAAAGGAAACCGCGCGCGCGCAGGAGCGTCCCGAGATCGCCGGTGTATTCCTGCATCGGCTTCAACTGGGCATGAAACTGCAAACCGACCCGAGCGTGATCTACGGACTCGGCGCGGCGTACGACGGAAAAATCCATGCACGCGATCTGCAAACCGATACGCCGTTCAACACGTATACCCGCACTGGCTTGCCGCCGACGCCGATCGCGCTGCCAGGCGCGGCCGCGTTGACTGCCGCCATGCATCCGGTGCCGACCGATGCGCTGTACTTCGTTGCGCGCGGCGACGGCAGCCACGAGTTTTCCACGACTCTGGAAGCGCATAATCGCGCCGTCGCCAAATATCAATTGCACCGCAACGAATGAACGGAAAACTCATCACGCTCGAAGGCGGCGAGGGCGCAGGCAAGAGTACGGTACTCAGTAGCGTGCACGCGCTGTTGGCGCAGCGCGGTCTGGATGTCGTCGTCACTCGTGAACCCGGCGGCACGCCGGCGGGCGAAGCCATCCGCAGCGTGCTGCTCAATCCGGGCTTGCGCGGCATGAGCGCCGAAACCGAACTGCTGCTGATGTTCGCCTCGCGCGCGCAACTCGTGCGCGAGCTGATCCAGCCGGCGCTGGCGGCGGGTCGCTGGGTGCTGGCGGATCGCTTCACCGATGCGAGCTTCGCCTATCAGGGCGGTGGCCGCGGCCAGCCTGCCGCACGCATCGCTGAACTCGAACGCTGGGCCGCGGCGGGATTGCAGCCGGATCTGACCTTGCTGCTCGATCTGCCGGTGAGCGAAGGCTTGAAGCGTGCAAGTGGCCGTGGCGCCGCAGATCGTATCGAAATGGAAAATGCGGACTTTTTCGAGCGTGTGCGCGCGGCGTACCGCGAGCGTGCGGCGGCCGAGCCGCAGCGTTTCCGCTTCATCGAGGCAGGCAGAGCGCTGGACGACGTGCTGGCACAGGTACGTGACGTGGTCGACGCATTTCTCGATCAATGCGGAATCGATCGCGTGGAGGTCGACGCATGACCCTGGCGCCCTGGCATGGCGAGGCATGGAGCAAGCTCGCTGCGCGCGCGCGCAGCGGAAACTTCGCGCATGCGTTGTTGATCGTCGGGCCGGAAGGCGTGGGCGCGCGCGCGTTCGCCGAGCAGGCCACGGCACTGCTGCTGTGCGAGTGCAATGGCGAAGAGCCGTGTGGCGAATGCCGTTCGTGCCGGCTGTTTGCGCTGCGTTCGCAACGCGATCCGGAAGAGACGCGGCCCGACGGCGGCCTGGCCCAGCCCGACGGCCATCCCGGACACCCGGACGTGCGCTTCGTCGGTTATGTACTCAACGAGAAATCCAGTCCGAAGAAAATGTATACCGAACTGGTCGTGGAACAGATCCGCGATCTTTCCGCATGGCTGGCGCTGCCCCCGCAATTCGGTCGCGCCCAGGTCGCGCTGATCGAACCGGCCGATGCGCTGACTACCGCCGCCGCAAACGCGCTGCTGAAAACGCTGGAGGAACCCGGTGCCGGTCGTCATCTGATTCTGGTGTCATCGCAGCCGGCGCGTCTGTCGGCCACCATCCGCAGCCGCTGCCAGCGTATCGACCTGCGCTTGCCGGCCTTGGATCAGGCGCAGGCATGGCTGGCGGCACAGGGCGTCGATGTGAAAACCGCACAGGCGGCGCTCGTGGCCAGCGGCGGCAATCCGGGACTGGCGCTGATCTGGGTGCAGTCAGGCGGACTGGCGTTGCGCGACGCGGTGGCAGCGGATTTGCGCGGACTTTGCACGGGCAAGACGACGCCGGTGGAGGTGGCCAATCGCTGGTGCAAGGCTGAACCGGAATCGCGTCTGTGGTTTGCCGCGGCACTCGCCTGGGACGAGGCGCAGGCCCAGGCGCGTGGTGGCGCCGGTCCGCTCGCCTTGACCTCGCGCACCGATTTCACCAAGCTATCCACATGGTTCGACCGCGCCAACCGCGCGCGCGCGCAATTGCGCAGCCCGTTGCGAACGGAATTGATACTGCTGGACGTCTTGTCGGAAGTGAGAGCATTCTGAACAGTGCGGCCACGGACGGACGCTTTTTGATTCTCGCGATCATGGATGAGTGCACAAGTTGAATAGTGCGGCCACGGACGGACGCTTTTTGATTCTCGCGATCATGGATGAGCGCACAAATAAGGACACGATATGGCGACTGGTGCGATGGGCGGCATGCCGCGGCAGGGAATCCTGTCGCTGGCGATCAAGGACAAGGGCGCGCTGTACAACGCCTACATGCCTTTCGTGCGCGGCGGTGGCCTGTTCGTGCCGACCGCCAAGCGCTATGTAATCGGCGACGAGGTCTTCATCCTGCTTACCCTGATGGATGACAAGGATCGTTTGCCGGTCGCCGGCAAGGTGGTCTGGATCACGCCGGCCGGGGCGCAGGGCAATCGTGCTGCGGGCATCGGCGTGCAGTTCAACGAATCCGCCGATGGCGAAGCCGCGCGCACCAAGATCGAGTCGATACTCGCCGGCATTCTGGGTGCCGAGCGGCCGACGCATACAATGTAGAAGCCATTCCAAAAACTACTGCGCTCGGTATTTTGTGCGAGGGCGGTGCCCGGAATCCTCATGTACCCAAAGTACACTCAGGTTCCTGCGCTCCGGCGGCGCACCTGATCCAATATCAAATCATGCCTTCGCTCGCGACGTTTTTGAAATGGCTTCTGCGACCATCTGATTCTCGATGACAGAAAAAAAATACTTCGGCACCGACGGCATCCGCGGCCGTGTCGGCACGCCGCCGATCACGGCGGAATTCATGCTCGGCCTGGGCCGCGCGGCGGGCCGCGTGCTGACCGGAGCCGGGCGTGCCACGGTGCTGATCGGCAAGGACACGCGCATTTCCGGCTACATGCTCGAATCCGCACTGGAGGCCGGGCTGGTTTCGGTCGGTGCTGATGTGCGCCTGCTCGGGCCGATGCCGACCCCGGCGGTTGCGTACCTCACGCGCGAACTCGGTGCCAGCGCCGGCATCGTCATCAGCGCATCGCATAATCCTTATTGGGACAATGGGATAAAGTTCTTTTGTGGAAAAGGGGAAAAGTTGGCGGACGAGGTCGAGCTGGCGATCGAGCGCGATCTCGATGCGCCAATTTCCGTCGCAGTGCCGGAGCGTATCGGCAAGGCTGCGCGGGTGGACGATGCGGCTGTGCGCTATGCGCAATCCTGCCGCGCCGCGGTGCCAGGGCTGGATCTGTGCGGTCTGCGCATCGTGCTAGATTGCGCGCATGGCGCGACCTACCACATCGCGCCCAAACTCTTTGCCGAGCTCGGTGCACAGGTCAGCGCGATCGGAGTGCAGCCGGATGGTCTGAATATCAACCGCGACTGTGGCGCGACGCATCCGGCGGCACTGCAGGCGGCGGTGATCGAGCAATGTGCCGATCTCGGCATCGCTTTTGATGGTGATGGCGATCGCGTACAGATGGTCGATCATGCCGGCAATCTCGCCGACGGCGACGATTTGCTCTACATCCTGGCCCGCGACCGTCACGAACGCGGCGTGCTGCGCGGGCCAGTCGTTGGCACGCTGATGACCAACTTCGGTATCGAGCGCGCCATCGCCGCGCTCGGGGTGGAATTCCTGCGTGCCAAGGTTGGCGATCGCCATGTGCTGCAACTGCTGCGTCAGCACGGCGGCACGCTCGGCGGCGAGGCCTCCGGTCACATGTTGTGTCTGGAGCGTGCGCCGACCGGCGACGGCATCGTCAGCGCGCTATTGGTGCTGGACGTACTCAAGCGCCGGGCCACGACGCTGGCGCAGGCGCGCGCGCCGCTGCACCGCGTGCCGCAGCTCACCCTCAATCTGCAACTGGCCGATGGCGCGGCGCTGATTGCGCAGCCGCAAGTGCAGACCGCGCTCGCGCAGATCGCACACGCGCTGCGCGGTCGTGG
This sequence comes from Rudaea sp., assembly GCA_025451955.1. Taxonomy (GTDB): domain Bacteria; phylum Pseudomonadota; class Gammaproteobacteria; order Xanthomonadales; family Rhodanobacteraceae; genus Rudaea. The sequence goes on from JANWJJ010000128.1 coordinate 32,872, forward strand.
ACGTGTCGTGCTGCGCGCGTCCGGCACCGAACCGCTGGTGCGAGTGACGGTGGAGGGCGACGATGCCGGCGAAGTCGAGCAACTCGCCACGCGCCTCGCCGACGCCGTAAAATCGGCCGCGCCCACCTGAGCGTCGTCATGCAACATCGCATTCCCACTCTCGACATCCGTCGTTACGACAGCGATCGCGATGCCTTCGTCGCCGAACTCGGTGTGGCGTATCGCGAATGGGGTTTTGCCGGAATCCGCGGCCATGGCATCGACAAGTCGCTGATCGATCGCGCCTACGACGCGTTCGTGGATTTTTTTGCGCTGCCGGCCGAAACAAAACGGCGCTATCACCTGAAAGGTACCGGCGGCGCGCGTGGCTACACGCCGTTCGGCATCGAGACAGCCAAGGATTCGCGCTATCCCGATTTGAAGGAATTCTTCCATATCGGCCGCGAACTGCCGGCGGGATCGAAATTCGCCGAGGTGATGCCACCGAATGTGTGGCCGAACGAGGTTGCCGGATTCCACGAAAACGGACTGGCCTTGTACCACGCGCTCGATGCGCTCGGTTCGCGCGTGCTGCGCGCACTGGCCCTGCATATCGGCTTGGTGGAAAACTTTTTCGACGCCAAGACGAATTTCGGCAACTCGATCCTGCGCCCGATCCATTATCCGCCGATCACGTCCATCGATGTGCCGAACGTGCGCGCAGGCGCGCACGAGGACATCAACTTCATCACCTTGCTGGTCGGCGCCAGCGCGGTGGGGCTGGAAGTCAAATCGCGCAAAGGCGAGTGGGTGCCGTTCACGGCGGATGCCGACACCATCGTCGTCAACATCGGCGACATGCTGCAACGCCTGAGCAATCACGTATATCCGTCGACCACGCACCGCGTCGTCAATCCGCCCGGCGAAGCCGCACGTCAACCGCGCTATTCGGTGCCGTTTTTCCTGCATCCGAATCCGGATGTGGTGCTCGATCCGCTGCCGCAGTGCGTGAGCGCGGAAAATCCGCGTCGCTACGACACCTCGATCACCGCGAATGAATATCTGCAAGAGCGCTTACGCGAGATCAAGCTGATCTAGGCTGCGCCGTTTGCGCTACTATGCGCAAATCCATTGAATGTCGGCAGGGGAAATCCAAATGTTCCGTCGCCTGAATTTCTGCTGGCTGCTGCTGGCGCTGGCGTCCTTCGGTGCGCAGGCAACGACCTATACCGTCACCTCGAACGCGGATAGCGGCGGCACTTGTCCGGCCAGTTGCACGCTGCGCGGCGCCATTGCCGCGGCCGCCAGCGGCGACACCATTGTGTTCAGCGGCGGCATGACGATCACTCTGGCCAGCACGTTGACCCTTGCCAACAGCGTGACCATCGATGCCGGTGGGCATACTGTTGCGGTGGATGGCAACAACACCGTCACCGTGTTTCAGGTCAATTCCGGCGCAACGGTGCAGATCATCCATCTGACGATCCAGAACGGATTGAGCGCCACCGGCGGCGGCATCTACAACGCAGGCACGCTGACGCTGACCGACAGCACACTGTCGGGCAATCGCGCCAGCGGCGCCAATGGCACGTTCGGCGGCATCGGCGGCGATGGCGGCGCCGGCGGCAGCGGGCAGGGCGGCGGCATCTACAATGCCGGTACGCTGACCCTGATCGACAGCACGCTGTCGGGCAATCGCGCCATTGGTGGCACCGGTGGCACCGGTGGCCCCGGCATCGGGAGCAACGGCGGCAACGGCGGCAACGGCGGCGCCGGCACGGGGGGCGGTATCTACAATTCCGGCACGCTGACCCTGAGCAACAGCACGCTGTCGGGCAATCGCGCCAGTGGCGGCGCCGGAGCCGCCGGTGGCGGCGGTGGCATGGGTGCCCCCGGCTTACCTGCCCCACCTGGCTTCCCCGGCTTCCCCGGCTTCGCCGGCGGCAATGGTGGCAATGGCGGCAGCGGTGGCAGCGGCTCGGGCGGCGGGATCTACAATAATTCCGGCACGCCGGCGCTGACTAACAGCACGCTGTCCGGCAATGGCGCCAGCGGCGGCTCCGGTGGTCTCGGTGGTGTCGGTGGCTTTGGTGGCCCCGGTGGCATCGGCACCCCTCCGGGCCCCCCCGGCGCCAACGGTGCCAACGGTAACGCTGGCAGCAACGGCGCGGGCAGCGGTGGTGGCGTGAACACGGCAAGTGGCACCGTCACTTTCATCAACACCATTGTCGCGGATGGCTGTGCGGGAACCCAAACCGATGGCGGTGGCAACATCGATACCGGCGCGAACTGCGGTTTCGGCGGCAGTTCGCAGAGCAATGTTTCCACGCTCTATCTTGGTGCACTGGCCAACAACGGCGGCCCGACGCAGACGATGCTGCCCGGTGCGGGCAGCTCAGCAATCAACGCGATCGCTTGTGTGAACGCGCCATCGACCGACCAGCGCGGCATGCTGCGACCCGATCCGGCCAGTGCGGTGATGGCGAAACCCTGCGATGCGGGCGCAGTGGAAGTCGGTTCGATTTACGACGAAATTTTCTTCGACGGATTCGATGGGCAATAGTTGCGGTCGCGAAGTGCATGCCATGATCCGCCGACTGCTCGGTGTGGGCATTGCGGTGCTGCTTACTGCCTGTGCAAGCACGCCGCGCAAACTGCCTATGCATGCGGCGATACCGCCGATCCGCCATGTGTTCGTGATCGTGCTCGAGAACGAACCGTTTGAAGTCACGTTCAACGCGCAGTCGCTTGCACCCTATCTTGCCAACGACTTGCCGCAGCAAGGCGCATTGCTGCGCAACTATTACGCCATCGGCCACAATAGTCTCGACAATTACATCGCCATGATCAGCGGGCAGGCACCGAATCCCGACACGCAGGGCGATTGTCCCGTGCTTCGCGATTTCGTGCGTACGCATCCCGGACTCGACGCGAATGGTCAGGCGCTCGGCGCGGGTTGTGTCTATCCGGCGGACGTAAAAACCTTGCCCGATCAACTCGAACACGCCGGGCTTAGCTGGAAAGGTTACATGGAAGACATGGGCGCCGATCCGGCGCGCGAGGCGTCGACCTGCGGCCATGTCGCGATTGGCGCGCACGATGTCACCAATCACGCGACGCCGACGGATCAATACGCCGACAAACATAATCCTTTTGTATACTTTCACTCGATCATCGACGATCGCGCACGCTGCGCGGCGCATGTGCTCAATCTCGATGCGCTGAAGCGGGATTTGCGCCGCGCAGCGAGCACGCCGAATTATTCCTACATCGTGCCCAACCTGTGCCACGACGGCCACGATGCGCCGTGCAAGAACGGCGAACCCGGCGGATTGATTTCCGCCGATGCGTTTCTGCGCGAATGGGTGCCGCGGATTCTTGCCTCGCCCGCGTTCAAGCGCGACGGTTTGCTGATCGTGACCTTCGACGAAGGCACCGACGGCAATGCCTGCTGCGACGAGCGGCCATTGCCGGGCGGTCCGCAACCGGGCGTGTTCGGTTCTGGTGGCGGCCGCACTGGTGCCGTGCTGCTGTCGCCATTCATCAAACCCGGCACGGTGTCGGTGCGGGATTACAACCACTATTCCTTCCTGCGCAGCATCGAGGATTTGTTCGGACTTGATCACCTCGGCTACGCCGCCGCGCCGCAGTTGCGACCATTCGGAACGGACGTTTATACGGCCGCGCAACGCTGATCCGTGCGCGTCAATCCGGCGCGCGAAAATTCTTCGAGCGCTTCTGTGTCATGCGCAAGGCGAAGCGGTCCGGCAGCAGTTTCATCAGCGCCTTGATCGCGCGATTGACGCGGCCTGTCACGCAGACGATCTCGCCGCGCTCGACCGCCACCATGCCGATGCGCGCGACTTGGTCGGCGCTCTGCCACATCCAGCGTGGCATTTTCGCCACGATACCGCGCGTGCCGGTGACATCGTGGAATTCCGAGTAGGTGAATCCCGGGCAGACCGCACAAACATTCACGCCGTGCGCCGTGTTTTCCAGGGCGAGGGATTGCGAGAACTTGATCAGGAAGGCCTTGGACGCGCCGTACAGCGTGTGCCCCGCCGATCCCGGCACGAAGCCGGCGAGTGAGGCGATATTGACGATGCAACCGTAACCGCGTTGCTGCATCGCCGGCAATAATTTGTATACAAGTTCGCAGGGCGCGGTCATCATCACCTGAATGAAATCCGCGTGCGTCTGCCAGGTTGGCGTGAGAAAACTTCCCGGCACACCGTAACCGGCATTGTTCACCAGAATGTCGATGGCGATGCCGCGGCGCGCGATTTCGGCGCAGAGTTTTTCCGGCGCAGTCGCATCGGCCAGATCGGCGGCGATGCATTCGGTACGCACGCCGTAGTGCGACAATAGTTCTGCCGCGAGCGTAGTCAGGCGATCTTCGCGCCGCGCCGTCAACACCAGCGCTACGCTACGCGCGGCCAGCTCGCGTGCGAACGCGGCGCCGATGCCGGCGGAGGCGCCGGTGACAAGCGCCCAACGCGAGATTTGCGGATTAGGATTCATGTCCGGATTCTAGCGCGTTGCGTCCGCTACTCTGCGCCGTTATCCTCGCCGGCCTCGAATCACGGGGATTGTCATGCGCCGCAAACTCGTTGCCGGAAACTGGAAAATGCACGGCTCGCGCGCGAGCGCGAAGGCGTTGCTCGATGCCATCGCTGCGGCTGCGCCGTCGGCTTGCGACATCGCCATTTTTCCACCGTTTCCATATCTGACCGAGTTGATCTGGCAGCAGGCGAAATCGGGGATCGCCTTCGGTGCACAGGATGTCAGCGAGCACGCGCAGGGCGCTTACACCGGCGATGTCGCCGCGGCAATGGTCAAGGATATTGGCGCGACGCACGCCCTGGTCGGCCATTCCGAACGCCGCCAGTACCATGCGGAATCGAACGAAATCATCGCGGCGAAGTTTGCCCAGGCGCAGGCCGTCGGGCTGGTTCCGGTGCTGTGTGTCGGCGAGACGCTGGCGCAACGCGATGCCGGCCAGACGCAAACGGTGATTGCCGCGCAACTCGATGCCGTGCTGGTGCGCTGTGGGATTGCCGCGTTCGCGCAGGCTGTCGTTGCCTATGAGCCGGTCTGGGCCATCGGCACCGGACGCACGGCGACACCGGCCCAAGCCCAGGAGGTCCACGCCTTCATCCGTGGCAAACTGGCTCGCGAGGATGCTACAATTGCAGGCTCACTGCAGCTGTTGTATGGCGGCAGCGTCAAGCCGGACAATGCGGCCGGGCTGTTCGCCCAGGCGGACATCGACGGCGGGTTGATCGGCGGCGCATCCCTCGTCGCCGCGGATTTCCTCGCGATTTGTGCCGCGGCACAGACGTGATCCAGCAGGTCGAAAAACAATGTTACTGACTTTCCTCAACGTCATTTACGTGCTGGTCGCCATCGGCATGACGATCCTGATCCTGCTGCAAAGCGGCTCGGGCGCACAGGCCGGATCGGGTTTTGGCGGCGGCGCTTCGGCCACCGTGTTCGGTGCGCGCGGCGCAACCACCTTCCTTTCGCGCGCCACGGCGGTACTCGCCGGCGCGTTCTTCGTGCTCAGCATCATCATGGGCATCTATGTCGGTCATCCCGGCACGGCCCAGCCCGGTGCGGATCTCGGCATTATGGGCGCGGCGGTGCAGACGCCCGCGGTCAAGACGCCGACCACCGCACCTGCGGCACCGACCACCGGCGACGTGCCGAAAGCGCCCGCCGCGGCGGGATCGGACAAACCCGCGCCGACGCCGGTTCCGGCCGCTGCGCCGGAAAAGAAAGACGGCGGCACACCCGACGCGCCGAAGAAGAATTAAGATCAACCCCAGCCCAGATGGCGGAATTGGTAGACGCACTACCTTGAGGTGGTAGCGACTTAGGTCGTGGGGGTTCGAGTCCCCCTTTGGGCACCATGAACAAACTTAAGCCCGCGTACGCGGGCTTTTTTGTCGATCGCATCCGGACCGAATACCACAATGCCGGTTGTTGCCAGCATTGCGCAAAGCCACGCGCACATGCGAAAATTCCAAGGCTTCGCACTGCGTTGAAGCCTTGGAGGTTTGCATCCCGTGCTGGCCGGATATCTGCCCATCTTGTTGTTCCTGATCGTCGCCGGCGGCATCGGCGTGGCCCTGATCGGCATTGGCGCGGTGCTTGGTCCGCGCAGCGCGAACAAGGAAAAATCCGAAGCCTACGAATGCGGCTTCGAGGCCTTCGAGGATGCGCGCATGAAGTTCGACGTGCGTTATTACCTCATCGCCATCCTGTTCATCATCTTCGATCTGGAAATTGCCTTCCTGTTTCCGTGGGCGGTGGTGTTCAAGCAGATCGGCCTTGTCGCCATGATCGAAATGGGCAGCTTTCTATTGCTGTTGATTCTGGGATTCGTTTACTGCTGGAAGAAGGGCGCGCTGGAATGGGAGTGACCGACACTACCGTCGAGAAAGGCCTGTTCCACAACCCGGTGCCGATCGGGCCGGTGGAAGACATCCTGCGACCGGGCGCCGACAATCCGCTGATCGAACGCGGCTTCGCCACGGCATCGCTGGACAGCCTCATCAACTGGGCGCGCACCGGCTCGATGTGGCCGATGACCTTTGGCTTGGCTTGCTGCGCAGTCGAAATGATGCATGCCGGCGCGGCGCGTCTGGATCTGGATCGTTACGGCGTGGTGTTTCGCCCGAGTCCGCGTCAGTCCGACGTGATGATCGTGGCCGGAACCTTGGTCAACAAGATGGCGCCGGCCTTGCGCCGCGTCTACGACCAGATGCCGAATCCGAAATGGGTGATCTCGATGGGTTCGTGCGCCAATGGTGGCGGCTACTACCATTATTCCTATGCCGTGGTGCGCGGCTGCGACCGCATCGTGCCGGTCGACATTTATGTGCCAGGCTGCCCGCCGACGGCCGAAGCCTTGATCTACGGTATTCTGCAATTGCAGAAGAAAATCCGCCGCACGACGAATTTTTCAAAGCCGGCCATTGCGAAGCAGGGCAAAACATGAGCGCGGACACCGCGACGCTGGCCCAACGCATCAGTGCGCGCCTTGGCGACAAGATCGCCGGCGTGCATGAATGGCGCGGCGAAACCACGATCGAGGTCTTGCCGGAAAACTGGCTGGCGGTCGCCAGGACTTTGCGAGACGACGCGGACTTGCATTTCGAGCAATTGGTCGATGTCTGCGGTATCGACTATCTGAGCTACGGTCAGGTCGAGTGGGATACCACCGATGTCACCTCGACCGGATTCTCGCGCGGCGTGGAAGGCGAGGGCGCGGGCCGTTTCGATTGGGCCGAGCGTCCGCGCATCGGGCCGGGTCACAAGCGTTTCGCGGTGGCCGTGCAATTGTTGTCGATCGCGCACAACGCCCGTGTGTGCATGCGCTGCCACGCACAGGACGACAGCCTGCCGCTGGTGCCGTCGCTGACCGGATTGTGGTCCGCGGCCGACTGGTTCGAGCGCGAGGCGTTCGATCTGTTCGGCATCGTCTTCGATGGCCATCCGGATCTGCGCCGCATCCTCACCGATTACGGTTTCGTCGGTCATCCGTTCCGCAAGGATTTCCCACTAATCGGCAATGTCGAGGTGCGCTACGACGAAGTCCAGCAGCGCGTGATCTACGAACCGGTGACCAGCGTCGAGCCGCGCGTGCTGGTGCCGCGCGTGATTCGCCACGATTCGCGTTACGTCCAGGCGCAGGCGGAAGCCGCCGCCGCCATTCCTGCGCAAAAGTAAAGAAGTATAAAAATGCAGGAAATCAAGAACTATACGATCAACTTCGGCCCGCAGCATCCTGCCGCGCATGGCGTGCTGCGCCTGGTGCTGGAGATGGATGGTGAAACCGTGATGCGCGCCGATCCGCATATCGGTCTGCTCCATCGTGGCACCGAAAAACTGGCCGAATCCAAACCGTTCAACCAGTCGATCGGCTACATGGACCGTCTGGATTACGTGTCGATGATGTGCAACGAACACGCCTATGTGCGCGCGATCGAGAAGCTGCTCGGTGTCGAGGCGCCGCCGCGGGCGCGGTATATTCGTACACTTTTTGACGAAATCACGCGCATCCTCAATCACCTGATGTGGATCGGCTCGAACGGACTCGATCTCGGCGCGATGGCGGTGTTTCTGTACGCGTTTCGCGAGCGCGAGGAATTGATGGATTGCTACGAAGCAGTCAGCGGCGCGCGCATGCACGCAACGTATTACCGGCCCGGTGGCGTTTACCGGGATCTGCCGGACAAGATGCCGCAGTATCGCGAATCGCGCTGGCACAAGGGCAAGGATCTGACCCAACGCAATGCCTGGCGCGAAGGCTCGATGCTGGATTTTCTCGACGCCTTCACCGCGGATTTTCCGCACAAGGTCGACGAATACGAAACCCTGCTCACCGACAATCGTATCTGGAAACAGCGCACCGTCGGCATCGGCGTGGTCTCGCCCGAACAGGCGCTGGCCTGGGGCATGAGCGGGCCGATGCTGCGCGGTTCCGGTGTCGAATGGGATCTGCGCAAGAAGCAACCTTACGCGATGTACGATCAGATGGATTTTGATATTCCGGTCGGCGTGCAAGGCGATTGCTACGACCGTTACTTGGTGCGCGTCGAGGAAATGCGCCAGTCCAACCGCATCATCCGGCAATGCGTGAGCTGGCTGCGCGCCAATCCCGGTCTGGTGATGATCGAGAATTACAAAGTCGCGCCGCCCAAGCGCGAGGAAATGAAGGAAAGCATGGAAGCACTGATCCATCATTTCAAATTGTTCACCGAAGGCTATTGTGTGCCCGAAGGCGAAACCTATTGCGCGGTCGAGGCGCCCAAGGGCGAGTTCGGTTGCTACCTGATTTCCGACGGCGCGAACAAACCGTTCCGGGTCAAGCTGCGCGCGCCGAGTTTTGCGCATCTGGCATCGATGAATGAGATCGTGCGCGGTCACATGCTGCCCGATGTCGTCGCCATGATCGGCACCTACGATGTCGTTTTCGGAGAGGTCGACCGATGAAAGCCAGCGGCCACTATGCAGAAGTAAAAGACATCGATCCGCTGGCCGTGTTGAACGCCCAGACGCGCTCACATATCGACCATTGGGCGTCGAAGTTTCCGCCGGAGCGCAAACGCTCGGCTGTGATTCAAGGCTTGATGGCAGCGCAGGAACAGAACAACGGTTATCTGACCGATGAACTGATCGCCGCGGTCGCGAAGTATCTCGATTTGCCGGCGATCTGGGCCTATGAAGTGGCGAGTTTCTACTCGATGTTCGAGACCCATTCGGTCGGACGCAACAATGTTGCAATCTGTACAAATATAAGTTGCTGGCTGAATGGCGGTGAAGGCATCGTCCGCCACTGCGAGAAGAAACTCGGTATCAAGGTCGGCGAAAGCACGGCTGATGGCCGCGTCTATCTGAAGCCGGAAGAGGAATGCCTCGCCGCGTGCTGTGGTGCGCCGATGATGGTGGTCAATGGGCATTATTACGAGAACCTGACACCGGATGCTGTCGACAAGATTTTGGATGAACTGAAGTAAAAGAATGCTCGTCATTCCGGCGGGGATTGCCGGAATCCAGAGGCCAGGATGGCAAGGCAACATGAATGCAACACCACCGCCGGCATCCATGCAGTCTGGATGCCGGCAATCCCTGCCGGCATGACGGCAGGGAGGTTTGAGGCTTTGAGGTTATGGCATACGGACCCGCACCGCAGGAACATCAGGTCGTCTACACGACGCTGCATTTCGATCAGCCGTGGTCGATGGATAGCTATGTCAAAACCGGCGGCTACGAGGCGTGGAAGAAGATTCTCGCCGAAAAACCCGACCCAGCCACGATCATCGACGAACTGAAAAAAAGTGCGCTGCGTGGCCGCGGCGGCGCGGGATTCCCGACCGGTCTGAAATGGTCGTTTATGCCGAAAGGCACGATGCAAAAGTATATTTTGTGCAACTCTGACGAATCCGAACCTGGCACCTGCAAGGATCGCGACATCCTGCGCTTCAATCCGCATGCGGTGATCGAAGGTCTGGCCATCGCCTGTTACGCAACCGGATCGAGCGTCGCCTACAATTATCTGCGCGGCGAATTCCACCACGAGCCGTTTGAACATTGCGAAGCGGCGCTGAAAGAGGCTTACGCCGCGGGCTTGCTCGGCAAGAATATCGGCGGCAGCGGTATCGATGTGGATATTTATACCGCGCTCGGCGCCGGCGCCTATATCTGCGGCGAGGAAACCGCGCTGATGGAATCACTGGAAGGCAAGAAGGGTCAACCGCGTTTCAAGCCGCCGTTCCCGGCCGGCTTCGGCCTGTATGGCAAGCCGACCACGATCAACAACACCGAAACCTATGCCTCGGTGCCGACGATCTTGCGCAAGGGCGCCGAGTGGTTTCTCAATCAGGGCAAACCGAACAATGGCGGGCCAAAGATTTTTTCCGTATCCGGTCACGTCAACAAACCGGGCAATTACGAGATCAAACTCGGCACGCCGTTTGCCGACCTGCTGGCGCTGGCTGGCGGTGTGCGCAATGGCCACAAACTCAAGGCCGTGATTCCCGGCGGCTCGTCGATGCCCGTGTTGCCGGCTGAGACGATGATGAATCTCACGATGGATTACGACGCGATCCAGAAAGCCGGCTCGGGCCTGGGTTCCGGCGCCGTGATCGTGATGGACGAAACCACCTGTATGGTGCGCGCCTGTCAGCGTATCGCGCGGTTCTACTTTGCCGAATCCTGCGGCCAGTGCACGCCGTGCCGCGAAGGCACCGGCTGGATGTACCGCGTTCTTACGCGCATCGTCGAGGGCAACGCTAGCATGGACGATGTGCGGATGTTAAAGCAGGCCGCAGGGCAAATTGAAGGTCATACCATTTGCGCCTTCGGTGAAGCGGCCGCGTGGCCGGTGCAGGGAATGCTCAGGAATTTCTGGAACGAGTTCGAATACTTTGTCGCGAACAAGCGCAGCATTGTGGATGCGCCGGTCAGCCAACTCGTCGGAGTCGCTGCATGAGCGCGCTATTCCTTGCTCGTCATTCCGGCAGGGATTGCCGGAATCCAGTGGCCACGGATGGCAACGCCAGAAACAACAGAGTTAATGTGGTTGTCGCGTCGCATGCATCACAGTTTTGTTCACATCCCTGCAGTCTGGATGCCGGCAATCCCTGCCGGCATGACGAGGTGAGGGTATGAGCGCCGTTCCCGCCAATCCCAATACCGCGCCGGATATGGTCAACATCGAGATCGACGGCAAGGCCATGCAGGTGCCGAAGAATTCGATGATCATCGCCGCCGCCGATGCGGCCGGGATTCCGATTCCGCGCTTCTGCTATCACCACAAGTTGCCGATCGCCGCGAACTGCCGCATGTGCATGGTCGAGACGGAAATGAACGGCAAGGCCGTACCGAAGCCGCAGCCTGCTTGCGCCACGCCGGTGATGGAAGGCATGAAGGTGTATACGCGTTCGCAGCGCGCGCTTTCGGGCCAGCGCAATGTGATGGAGTTTCTGCTCATCAATCATCCGCTGGATTGCCCGATCTGCGATCAGGGCGGCGAGTGCGAGTTGCAGGATCTGTCGCTGGGCTATGGCCGTTCGGTATCGCGTTTCGTCGAGCGCAAACGCGTTGTGCCGGATGAGGATCTCGGTCCGTTGATCGCCACGGAAATGACGCGCTGTATCCAGTGCACGCGCTGCATTCGTGTCGTCAGCGAAGTCGCCGGCAGTTACGAACTCGGTGGCATGGGTCGTGGCGAGAATCTCGAAATCGGCACCTATATCGGCAAGACCATCGATTCGGAACTCGGCGGCAACATCATCGACGTCTGCCCGGTCGGCGCGCTGACGAACAAGGTGTTCCGTTTCAAGGCGCGCGCCTGGGAATTGATTGCGCGTGAATCGATCGGCTATCACGATGCGCTCGGCTCGAATCTGTGGCTGCACACGCGCCGCGGCGAAGTGCTGCGCACGGTGCCGCGCGACAACGAGGCGATCAACGAATGCTGGTTGTCGGATCGCGACCGTTACAGTCATCAAGGTTTGTATACCGACGATCGCGCCGGAATTCCGCTGATCCGCCGCAACGGCGAGCTGATCGAAGCGACCTGGGACGAAGCCATCGATTTCGTCGCCGCCGGACTCAAGCAACATGCCGGCGATGAACTCGGCGCGCTGGTCGCGCCGCTGGCTTCATGCGAGGAAGGTTTCCTGCTTGCGAACATCGTGCGCGGACTCGGCAGCGACAATATCGGTCATCGTCTGCGCACGCTGGATTTCGCCGATCGTTCTGTCAGCACCGCATTCGCGATGCCGGTAGCGGCAATCGAGAAGGCGCGCAGCATCGCCCTGATCGGCTGCAATCCGCGCCACGAAATGCCCTTGCTGGCCCATCGCATTCGCAAGGCCTGGAAGGCCGGCGCGAAAATTCACGCGATCAATCCGCTGGATTTCGATCTCAATTTCGATCTCGCCAGCAAGATCGTCGCCACGCCTGCGGCGATGGTCGATGCGGTGCTGGCCTTGGCAAAGGCCGCGAGTGCGGCTGGACAGTTGCCGGATTCGAGCGCGCTCGCGCAGGCAATTTCCGGCGTGGCCGATAATCCGACCGCGGCCGCGCTGATCGAAGCGCTGAGCAAATCGGCTCCGGCGGTGCTGATCTTCGGCGAATCCGCCAGCCTGCATCCGCAGGCGTCGTGGTTGCGCGCCGCAGCGATGTTCGTGGCCAAGGCCACCGGTGCCGCGTTCAACGAAATTCCCTCCGGCGCCAATGCCGTCGGTCTTGCGCGCACGGGCGTGCGGCCGCACGCGAATGGCGCGGATGCTGGTGCGATGCTGGCCAAGCCGCCGCGCAGCTTGATCGTGTATCAGGCCGGTTCGCAGGATACGTCCTCGTCCAGCGCGTTCGACAACGCGCGCAGCAAGGCGGAGTTTTGCGTTTACGTTGGCGCCTATGCCTGCAACGGCGTCAAGCGTACGGCGCATGCGGTGTTGCCGATTGGCTTGCCGCCGGAAATCGACGGTACCTATATCAATGCCGACGGCATCGTGCAGACGCTGGCCGCCGGCGCGAAATTGCCCGGTCAGGCGCGGCCCGGCTGGAAGGTGTTGCGCGCGCTGGGCGCAAAGCTCGGCATGCCCGGATTCGATTTCGTCGACGTCGCTGATGTGCGCAACGTGATGAAGTCATCACTTGTGGCAAAATTTACAATGCCGCATTCTGCACAATTGCCGCAACGTCCCGCGCAGGCCGCAGGACTGGTACGCATCGCCACGGTGCCGATTTATCGCACCGATCAGGTATTGCGTCGCGCCGCCGCGTTGCAGGCGCACCCGCTTACCGGCAAAGCCGCGGTTGGACTGAATCCCGAAGATGCGCTGGCACTCGGTCTTGCGCATGGTGCGCAGGCGAAAGTGAGCGGCGAGGGCGCCGAGACGACGCTACCAGTTGTGGTCACGCGCGCCGTCCCAAAAGGCGCGGCATGGATCGAATCGACCTGGCCGGAAACGCGCGCCTTGCCGCCGACCGGATCGGCATTGACGATTGCGAGGGCTTCCGCGTGATCGCCATGCTGCACGATTTTCTGCTCGGTTACGGCGCGATCGGACTCGTGGTCTGGCTGGTGTTGTGCATCCTCGCCATCGCCGTGCCGGTGATTCTTGCCGTCGCGTTCTACGTCTGGTGGGAGCGCAAGGTGCTCGGCTGGATGCACGTGCGCATGGGACCGAACAGCGTTGGCCCGGCGGGTTTGCTGCAAACTTTTGCGGACGTCTTCAAACTGCTGCTGAAAGAATTGCTGGTGCCGAAAAAATCCAGCCGTCTGCTCTTCGTGCTGGCACCGTTACTTGCTTTGGTGCCGGCGTTCGCAGCCTGGGCCGTGGTGCCGTTCGACGACAAACTCGTGCTCGCCGACGTCAACGCCGGCCTGCTGTATCTGCTGGCGATGACCTCGATGGGCGTCTACGGCATCATCCTCGCCGGCTGGGCGTCGAATTCCAAATACGCCTTCCTCGGTGCGATGCGCTCGGCGGCGCAGGTCGTTTCCTACGAAGTGGCGATGGGTCTGGCCCTGGTCGGCGTGCTGATCTGCGCGGGTAGCCTGAATTTGTCCGACATCGTGCGCGCGCAAGGCGGACCGCATGGATTGCTCGACTGGTTCTGGCTGCCGTTGCTGCCGCTGTTCGTGATTTATTTCGTGTCCGGCGTGGCCGAAACCAATCGCGCGCCGTTCGATATGGCCGAAGGCGAATCGGAAATCGTCGCCGGGTTCCACGTCGAATATTCCGGTGCGCCGTTCGCGGTGTTCTTTCTCACCGAATACGCGAACATGATCCTGATTTCATTCCTCGCGTCGGTGTTGTTCCTGGGCGGCTGGCTGTCGCCATTCCCGGAATCCTGGAGCGTACTTGGCGTGCCAGGCTGGTGGTGGCTGTTCGCCAAGGCGTTTATTTTTGCATTTTTCTACTTGTGGTTCCGCGCCGCGTTCCCACGCTATCGCTACGACCAGATCATGCGCCTGGGCTGGAAGGTCTTTATTCCGATTGCGCTGGTCTGGATTTTCGTCGCCGGTTGCCTGGTGTATTTCGGCGTGGTCGGGCAGGGAGTGTCGGCATGAACCGGATCGCGCGCTATTTCAAGAGCCTGCTGCTGATCGAGCTGTGGAAGGGCTTGAGCTTGACCATGAAATACATGTGGAAGCCCAAGTACACCATGCGTTATCCGATGGAAAGGATTCCACAGTCCAACCGTTTTCGCGGCTTGCACGCCTTGCGCCGCTACCCGAACGGCGAGGAACGCTGCATTGCCTGCAAGCTGTGCGAAGCCGTGTGTCCCGCGCTGGCAATCACCATCGATTCCGAGCAGCGCGCCGACGGCACGCGCCGCACCACGCGTTACGACATCGATCTGTTCAAGTGCATCTACTGCGGATTCTGCGAGGAAAGTTGCCCGGTCGATTCGATCGTCGAAACCAATATCCACGAATATCATTTCGAAAAGCGCGGTGAGAACATCGTGACCAAGCCGCAACTGCTCGCCATCGGCGATCGCTTCGAGCAATTGATCGCCGCCGCGCGCACGCAAGATGCGCCGTATCGGTAGTAACAGCGTCATTCCGGCAGGGATTGCCGGAATCCAGTGGCTATGGATGGCAGGGTTCGGCAAAACGTGTGGTGCAAGTAAAATGTATACGCTGAATGGTTCGACAGATTTGCGTCCCTGCATTCTGGATTCCGGCAATCCCTGCCGGAATGACGGGCGGATTTTGGCGCGCGGCATCACCTCGGATTACCGACCGACATGAGTGTTGATCTCATCCTGTTCTACGTCTTCTCCGTCATTCTGGCGCTGGCCGCGCTCGGCGTCATTGGCGTGCGCAATTCGGTGCACGCGGCGCTGCTTTTGGTGCTGTGCTTCTTCACCACCGCCGCACTGTGGCTGCTGATGCAAGCCGAGTTTCTCGCCATCGCCCTGGTGCTGGTCTATGTTGGCGCGGTGATGGTGTTGTTCCTGTTCGTGGTGATGATGCTCGACATCAACACCGAACAAGTGCGCGAAGGTTTCATCCGCTATCTGCCGGTCGGCATCGGCGTGGCCGCGGTCATGCTGGTCGAGATGCTGTTGCTGATCGGGCTCAAGGGCATGGCATTTACGGCGCCGGTCGATCCCGCTGGATCGTCGAATACGGCCTGGCTGGGCATGGCGCTGTACACCCGCTTCCTGTTGCCGTTCGAGGTCGCTGCGCTGATCCTGACCGTGGCCGTTATCGCCGCAGTCATGCTGACGCTGCGCAAGCGTGCCGGTACGCGCTACCAGAATCCGTCGCAGCAGGTTGCGGTGAAAGCGCGCGATCGCGTGCGCATCGTCAAGATGCCGAGCGCGGCGAAGCCGGAGGCGACGCCATGATCACGCTGGCGCACTACATCGTGCTCGGCGCGGTGCTGTTCTGCATCGCCGTCGCCGGCATCTTCATCAATCGCAAGAACATCATCGTTCTGCTGATGGCGATCGAGCTGATGCTGCTTTCGGTCAACATGAACTTTGTCGCGTTTTCGCGTTATCTCGGCGATGTTTCCGGACAGGTGTTCGTGTTCTTTATTCTGACCGTGGCCGCGGCGGAATCCGCCATCGGCCTGGCGATCCTCGTAGTCCTGTTCCGCAATCGCGCGACGATCAACGTTGGCGAAATCGATTCGATGAAGGGTTGAACGCATGAGTTTGAGTCCAACCATCCTGCTCACCATCGCGCTGGCGCCGTTAATCGGCGCGCTGATCGCCGGTCTGCTGCGCAACCAGATCGGTCGCCTTGGTGCGTCCAGCGCAGCCATCGCCGGCGTGGCGCTGAGTTGCGCGCTGTCGTTTCAGGTGCTGTACCAGCTCGTCTGGGGCGGCGCGGAAACGTTCAATCAAAATATCTACACCTGGTTTCAGGTCGGGGATTTTTCCACCCACATCGGTTTCCTGATCGATCGCCTGACCGCGCTGATGATGGCCGTCGTCACCTTCGTTTCGCTGATGGTACACATTTATACCCTCGGCTACATGGCCGACGACGAAGGTTTCTCGCGTTTCTTCAGCTACATCGCACTGTTCACCTTCTCGATGCTGATGCTGGTGATGGCGAACAATTTCCTGCAGCTCTTCATCGGCTGGGAACTGGTCGGCTTGGTGTCGTACCTGCTGATCGGTTTCTGGTTCAAGAAGCCGAGCGCAATCTTCGCCAACCTGAAAGCCTTCATGGTCAATCGTGTCGGTGACTTCGGCTTCATCCTCGGCATTGCCGGTGTTCTGTTTTTCTTCCATACGCTCGATTACGCCAGTGTGTTTGCGCACACCGATGCTTTGTCAGGCAAGACGCTGGAGCTGTTCAGCGGCCACGCCTGGTCGGCGGCGACGGTGATTTGTCTGTGCCTGTTCGTCGGCGCGATGGGCAAGTCCGCGCAGGTGCCGTTGCACGTGTGGCTGCCGGACTCGATGGAAGGCCCGACGCCGATCTCGGCCCTGATCCACGCGGCGACGATGGTCACTGCGGGCATCTTTATGGTCGCACGCATGTCGCCGCTGTTCGAGTTGTCGGAAACTGCGCTGAGCACCGTACTGGTGATTGGCGCGACCACCGCGTTCTTCACCGGCCTGATCGGCATCGTGCAGAACGACATCAAGCGCGTAGTGGCCTATTCGACCTTGTCGCAACTCGGTTACATGACCGTCGCGCTTGGCGTGTCGGCGTACTCGGTCGGCATCTTCCATCTGATGACGCACGCCTTCTTCAAGGCGCTGCTCTTCCTCGGTGCCGGCTCGGTGATCATGGCCATGCATCACGAACAGGACATGCGTTACATGGGCGGCCTGCGCCGTTACATGCCGATCACCTACTTCACCATGTGGGCCGGCACACTGGCGCTGGTCGGTATGCCCGGTTTCGCCGGATTCTTTTCCAAGGACGCCATCATCGAGGCGGTGCATGAATCCTCACGTTGGGGTTCCGGCTACGCTTACGCCTGCGTCCTGCTCGGCGTGTTCGTTACCGCCTTGTATAGTTTTAGACTTCTATACCTGACTTTCCACGGCAAGGAACGTTTCGTGGTCGAACATGGTGCGCACGGCCATGGCGATCACGGCCATCACCCTGAACCTGGCCATCTCGCGCATCCGCCGCAGGAATCGCCGTGGGTCGTGACCGTGCCGCTGATCCTGCTGGCGATTCCATCCGTGTTGATCGGCTGGTACACGGTCGGGCCGCTACTGCACGGTGATTTCTTCGGCGCGGCGATTCGTGTCGCCGCCGGCGGCCACGAAGCGGCGCAGGAATTCACCGGCGCGTTGGCGATGGTGGTCGAAGGTTTTGCGGCGCCGCCATTCTGGTTTGCCTTCGCCGGATTCGCGGTCGCGACCTATGTCTATCTGTTTAATCCGGCGCTGGCCGATCGCGCCAAGCAAGCGCTGCATCCGGTTTGGAATTTGCTCGACCACAAATACTGGGTCGACGAGTTGTACCAGCTTGTATTCATGCGCGGCGGCGTGGCGCTCGGCCGCGGCCTGTGGAAGGGCGGTGACGTCGGCGTGATCGACAACATCCTGATCGACGGCACCTCGGCCGGCGTCGGACGCATCGCCGCGACCGTGCGCTGGGTGCAGACGGGATATTTATATACTTATGCCTTCGCCATGATTCTGGGGCTGGTGGCATTGCTCGGCGGGTTGTGGTGGGTTGTGCGCACATGACGCGAACAAGTGAAACAACGTCATCCCGCATGGCTTGCCGGGAACCAGGCTGCAGGGATGCCGCTGTCACGGTGAATCGGACGTTTGCCGTCCTTGGCTCCTGGATTCCGGCAATCCATGCCGGAATGACGAATTCAAAATAGCTTGGAAATAAGAATGCAGTCCTGGCCCATCCTGAGTCTCGTCATCTGGCTTCCGATCCTCGGCGGCGCACTGGTGTCACTTGTCGGTACCGGGCGCGCCAACGTCGCGCGCTGGCTGGCGCTGGCGGTCGCCATCCTCGTATTCGCCGTCAGCATTCCGCTGTTCACCGGCTATGACGCGGCCAGCGGCACGATGCAATTCATCGAAAATCACGTCTGGATCGGCGCGATCCATGCGAATTATTACCTCGGCGCGGACGGGATTTCGATCGCGCTGATTCTGTTGACCACGTTCGTCACCATCCTCGTCGTACTCGGCGCCTGGGATTCGGTCAAGGACAAGGTCAATCAGTACATGGCTTCGATCCTGATTCTCGAAGGCGTGATGATCGGCGTGTTCGCGGCGATGGATGCGCTGCTGTTCTACGTGTTCTTCGAAGCCATGCTGATTCCGATGTTCGTCATCATCGGCATATGGGGCGGTCCGCGGCGCGTCTATGCGACCTTGAAATTCTTCCTGTATACATTTTTCGGCTCGATCTTCATGCTGATCGCGCTGATTTATCTGTACCTGCAAACGCACTCGTGGGAACTATCGCAATTCGCGGCATTGCCACTCAGCGCCACTGCGCAGGCGTGGATTTTCTTCGCCTTCCTCGCCGGCTTCGCGATCAAGGTGCCGATGTGGCCGGTGCATACCTGGTTGCCGGATGCGCACGTCGAAGCGCCGACCGGCGGCTCGGTGATCCTGGCCGCGATCATGCTGAAAATCGGCGGATACGGGTTCATCCGATTCTCGCTGCCGATCGTGCCCGATGCCTCGCAACAGTTTGCCTGGTTGATTATCGCCATGTCGCTGATCGCGATCATCTATATTGGTTATGTCGCCCTGGTGCAGCTGGACATGAAAAAGCTGATCGCTTATTCGTCCGTGGCGCACATGGGTTTTGTCACTCTCGGCGTGTTCATCAGCTTGGCCCTTGTGCGTGTTGCCGGCGATAAAAATGCAGCTTACCTCGGCGTGTCTGGTGCGATGGTGCAGATGATTTCGCACGGTTTCATTTCCGGTGCGATGTTCTCCTGCGTTGGCGTGCTTTACGACCGCGTGCACAGCCGCCTGATCAAGGATTACGGCGGCGTGATCAACACCATGCCGTGGTTTGCCGCGTTTTGGGTGCTGTTCTCGATGGCCAATTGTGGCCTGCCCGGCACCAGCGGTTTTGTCGGCGAATTCATGGTGATTTTGGCCAGCTTCGCGATGAACCCCTGGGTCGCCGCCGGCGCCGCGTTTACGCTCATCATTGGCGCGGCGTATACCTTGTGGCTGGTCAAGCGCGTGATCTTCGGCGCTGTCACCAACGATCACGTCGCCAAACTCAAGGACATCAATCCGCGCGAAGCACTGATGCTGGCAGGATTCGCCGCCGGCGTCCTCGTGCTCGGCATCTGGCCCGAACCCTTGACGCATCTGATGGACGCCTCGGTCAGGCTGTTGGTCGATCATTTGCTGGTCGCGAAGATTTGAGGCAGGAAGACCCGATGAACTTCAATCTCCACGACCTCGTCTTGCTGGCACCGGAAGACTTCCTGCTGGGCGCGATCTGCGCGATCCTGCTGATCGACTTGTTTCTCAAACCGGCGCAGCGCGGGATTACGCATTGGCTGTCGCTGGCCGCGCTGATTGGCACGATTGCGCTGATTCTGACCGATCACGATCCGGCGACGACCGCTTTCAACGGTGCCTATATCCACGACGGCATCGCCGCCGTGCTCAAGGTGTTCATCCTCGGCGTCACTGCGGCGGTGTTCGTGTATTCGCGCGGTTATCTGCGCGATCGCAAGTTATACATTGGCGAGTTTTATCTTTTGTGTCTTTTTGGCGTGCTTGGCATGATGCTGCTGGTATCGGCCGGCAACTTGGTGATGGTGTATTTGGGTCTGGAACTGTTCACGTTGTCGTCGTACGCGCTGGTCGCGATCAATCGCGATTCCGGGCTGTCGTCCGAAGCCGCGATGAAGTATTTCGTGCTCGGCGCGCTGGCCTCGGGATTGTTGCTGTACGGCATGTCGATGATCTACGGCGCCACCGGCACGCTGGATCTGGCGAAGATCCACGAACTCGCGGCGTTCGCGGCGGGCGGGCCGCAATCGCATCAGGCCTTGCTCGCGTTCGGCGTGGTCTTCCTCGTCGTCGGCATCGGCTTCAAGTTCGGCGCGGCGCCGTTCCACATGTGGCTGCCGGATGTTTACGAAGGTTCGCCGACGGCGGTGACGATCTTCATCGGCTCGGCGCCGAAGATCGCCGCATTCGGTATGGCGTATCGCTTGCTCGAAGGCGGCTTGGGCGGAATGCAACCACACTGGCAGGAAATGCTGGCTGCGCTGGCGGTAGTTTCGCTGGCGCTGGGCAATATCGTCGCCATCGCCCAGACCAATCTCAAACGCATGTTGGCGTATTCCACCATTTCACATGTGGGCTTTTTGCTTTTGGGACTCGCCAACGGCACGCCTTCGGGCTATGCGGCGGCGATGTTCTACGCTTTCGCCTACGCGATCATGGCTGCCGCGGCCTTCGGTGTGATCCTGCTGCTGGCGCGTGCCGGATTCGAGGCCGAGAACATCGACGACTTCAAGGGTCTGAACCAGCGCAATCCGTGGTATGCCTTTGTCATGCTGATGGCGATGGCATCGCTGGCAGGTATTCCGCCGCTGTTCGGATTCTTCGCCAAGTTATTGGTGCTCAAGGCCGCGATCGATGCCGGCATGTTGTGGCTGGCCATCGTCGCCATCGTGTTTGCGATCATCGGCCTGTACTACTATCTGAATGTCATCAAGGTGATGTACTTCGATGCGCCGGCCGACAAATCGCCGCTCGTGTTGCCGCAGGATCTGCCATTTCGCTGGCTGCTTTCGCTCAACGGCGTGGCACTGCTGGTGCTGGGCCTGTACTGGGGTCCGCTGATCGACTGGTGTTACCGCGCTTTCAGCGTGGGATAGCGTTGCGGCTGCGAGTTCTGGTTGCCAAAAACCCAGCCACTCCGCTAAACTGCGCGTTCGACTGTTGCGGGGTGGAGCAGTCTGGCAGCTCGTCGGGCTCATAACCCGAAGGTCGCAGGTTCAAATCCTGCCCCCGCTACCAGCAGTCGCAAATATTACCCAGCGCAGGATGCGCGTTGCCGGTGTCTGGACACGATACAACGGCGGACTACGGACTGGGCCTAGTGGCCCTTTTTTATTTCTGGATTCAAGAAGTGCGGCCACGGAAGGGCGCTTTTTGATCTTCGCGATCATGGATGATCGCAAAGGTAACGAATGAGGAACGAAGAACTGACCGGATTGCTGGCGCCGATCGTGGCGGACCTGGGACTCGAATGCCTCGGCGTCGAGTACAGTCCGTCGCAGGGCAATGGTCTGGTGCGCGTCTACATTGATGCGGCGGATCGTGCGGTGACAGTGGACGATTGCGAGGCGGTCAGCCGTCAGGTGTCGGCAACGCTGGACGTGCACGATCCGATTCAGGGCCGCTACACGCTCGAGGTGTCGTCGCCGGGCATCGACCGGCCGCTGTACACGCCGGCGCAGTTTGCGCGTTTCGTCGGCAGCGCGGCGAAGATCGAGTTGAACCTGCCGTTGAATGGTCGTCGCCGTTTCCAGGGAGCGATTCTCGCGGTAGAAGACGACACGATTGCGCTGGAACAGGATGGAGTGCGTGTCGACATCGCGCAAGGCAATATTCACAAGGCGCGGTTGGTGGCCGAACTGGAAGAAAGACCAGGCAAAGTGCACAAAGGCAAGAAAGTTAAAAAGTAAAAGGAAGGCGACGTGTTCGTGCATGACGGACAACGCGCAGGAAGATCAATTGAGAGAGTTCCGGAAATGAGCAAAGAATTACTACTGGTCGTCGATGCCGTCGCCAACGAAAAAGGCGTGGCTGAAAGTGTGATCTTCGACGCGATGGAAGCCGCGCTGGCCTCTGCGGCCAAGAAGCGCTATCCCACCGAGGATGTGGCTGCCCGCGTCAGCATCGACACCGAAAGCGGCGATTACGAAACCTTCCGCCGTTGGGAAGTCGTGGCCGACGACGTGGTCATGGAATCGCCGGATCGCCAGATTCGCCTGATGGATGCGGTTGAAACGCATCCCGACATCCAGGTCGGCGAGTTCATCGAAGAGCAGATCGAGAATCCCGAGTTCGGCCGCATCGCGGCGCAGGCAGCCAAGCAGGTGATCGTGCAGCGCGTGCGCGAAGCCGAGCGCGCGCAGGTCGTCGAAGCCTACAAGGATCGCATCGGTGAGTTGATCACCGGCGTGGTCAAGCGGGTCGAACGCGGCAGCGTGTTCCTCGATCTCGGCGGCAATGCCGAAGCCTATATTCCGCGCGACCGCGCGATTCCGCGCGAGGCCGTGCGTGCCGGTGATCGCGTGCGTGGTTATTTGTACGAAGTCCGTCCGGAACCGCGTGGCCCGCAATTGTTCGTCTCGCGTACCGCACCGGAATTCATGATCGAATTGTTCAAGCTCGAAGTGCCCGAAGTCGGCCAGAATCTGGTCGAGATCAAGGGCGCCGCACGTGATGCCGGCGATCGCGCCAAGATCGCCGTGCTCGCGCACGATCATCGCACCGATCCGATCGGCGCCTGCATCGGCATGCGTGGTTCGCGCGTCCAGGCAGTGTCGAACGAACTCAACGGCGAGCGCATCGACATCGTGCTGTGGAACGACAACGCCGCGCAGTTCGTGATCAATGCGATGGCGCCGGCCGAAGTGCAGTCCATCATCATGGACGAGGAAAAGCACTCGATGGATATCGCCGTGGCCGAAGACAAACTGTCGCAGGCGATCGGCCGCGGCGGCCAGAACGTGCGTCTAGCCAGCAAACTGACTGGCTGGCAGCTCAACGTGATGACCCAGGATCAGGTCGCGGCCAAGTCCGAAGGCGAACAGGAAACCGCACGCCTGCTGTTCCAGGAAAAACTCGAAGTCGACGCGGAAATCGCCGCGATCCTGGTGCAGGAAGGTTTCAGCACAGTTGAGGAAATTGCCTATGTGCCGACAGCTGAGTTGCTTGCGGTCGAAGGCTTCGACGAGGACATCGTCGAGGAACTGCGTGCACGCGCACGCGATTCGCTGCTGACCGAAGCGCTTGCCGTCGAAGAAGACATTGATGACAACAAGCCGGCCAAGGATCTGCTTGAACTGCCGGGCATGGATGGGACGGTTGCGTTCGCGCTGGCACAACACAAGATCGTCACGCGCCAGGATCTGGCCGATCTGGCCACGGATGAATTGGTGGAGTTTGCCATCGATGGCGTCGATGAAAAGCGTGCCGGCAGTCTGATCATGGCCGCGCGCGAAGACAAGGCGGCGTAATGGGTTGTGCCTGAGAAGATTTGATTCGAAAAATCCGCGGCGGATTTTTCGAGAATTGTGGATGTATTTATGTGCACTTGACCGAAAGCGTAGTCGTCATCCCGGCGCAAGCCGGGATCCAACTTGATTCTGCGTTAAAAATCAAAATGGATTCCAGCGTGCGCTGGAATGACGGCAAGAGAAGCAGGCGTTACGCGGTAATTTCACGCGGCGTCGAAAGGAGAAACGAAAACCATGTCGGATGTAACCATCAAGCAACTCGCCGGTGTACTCGGCATGAGCGTGGACAAGCTGCTGACTCAACTTGAGGGCGCAGGCATGAAGTTTTCCGCTCCCGACCAGGTGGTTTCGAGCACGGAAAAGGTCAAGCTGCTCGGCTTCCTGCGCCGCACCCACGGCAAGGTCGAGAAAGAAGCCGAGGACAGCGCGCCGCGCCAGATCACCCTGAAGCGCAAAACCGTCAGCGAGCTGACCGTCAATCAGGGCGCTGCGCGCGGCAAGACCGTGAATGTCGAAGTGCGGCAGAAACGCACTTATGTAAAACGCAGCACGATGGCCGATGGCCAGGAAGTCGATCCCGAACGCGAAGACGCGCTGAAGAAACTGCAGGAATCGCAGCTCAAGCGCGAGGCCGAAGATCTGGCATTGCAGGATCAGCAACGCCGTCGGCTGGAAGAGGATGCGAAGTTGCGCGCCGCCGAGGAAACCCGGCGCAGCAGCGAAGAGGCGAAACGTACTGAGGCGGAAGCCAAGCCGGCTGCTGATAGCACCGAAAAACCGCAGAAGGAAGAACGCCCGGCGAGTCCGCGCAAACCGCACGAATCGCGTGCGGCAGACGATCGCCGTGGGCGTCCGGCACCGGCTTCAGAGGCACCGCACAAGCACGCCAAACCGAAACACGGGTCGCATCGCATGCGCGAGGACGGTGGCGAGGAAGGCGATGCCGGCGCGCGTTACGTTGGCGGCGAGCTGCATCTTTCCGATGCCGGCCACGCACGCCGTGGCGCGATCAAGCGCAAGCCGCGCAAACAGATCGAGCCGCAGCGCGCGCCCGCGACGGGTCCGCACGGATTCTCCAAGCCGGTCGCGCCGATGGTGCGCGAAGTGCCGGTGGGCGAGTCGATCCTGGTGTCGGATTTAGCGCAGAAGATGGCGGTCAAGGGCGCCGATGTGGTCAAGGTGCTGTTTAAGATGGGCGTGATGGTGACGATCAACCAGGTCATCGATCACGATACCGCGGTGCTGGTGATCGAGGAACTCGGCCACACGGCGGTGCAGGCCGAAGAAAAGAACGCGGAAACCACCTTGTCCAAGGTCGAGGTGCAGGGCGAGAAGGTATCGCGTCCACCGGTGGTCACGATCATGGGCCACGTCGATCACGGCAAGACTTCGCTGCTCGATTACATTCGTCGCACCAAGGTTGCCGCGGGCGAGGCCGGTGGCATCACCCAGCATATCGGCGCGTATCACGTCAAAACCGACAAGGGTGTGATCTCGTTCCTCGATACTCCGGGCCACGCGGCATTCACTTCGATGCGCGCGCGCGGTGCGCGGCTTACCGACATCGTCGTGTTGGTCGTGGCTGCTGATGACGGCGTGATGCCGCAGACCGTGGAAGCCGTGCAACACGCGCGTGCGGCCAAGGTGCCGCTGCTGATTGCGATGAACAAGATGGACAAGCCCGAGGCCAATCCCGATCACGTCAAGCAGGGGTTGGTGCAGCATGAAGTCGTGCCCGAGGAATGGGGCGGCGACGTGCCGTTCGTGCCGGTGTCGGCCAAGACCGGCGACGGCGTGGACGCCTTGCTCGATGCGATCCTGCTGCAAGCCGAAGTCATGGAACTCAGGGCGGTCAAGGACGGACTCGCCACCGGCGTGGTGATCGAATCGAGTCTCGACAAGGGCCGTGGCCCGGTCGCGACGATTCTGGTGCAGCAAGGCACCCTGAAGAAAGGCGATTTCATCGTTTGCGGTGTCGAATACGGGCGCGTGCGCGCGCTGTTCGACGAAAGCGGTCGCCAGGTCGATAGCGCCGGACCGTCGATTCCGGTGCAGGCACTTGGGCTTTCCGGCGTGCCGGATGCCGGCGACGATTTCGTCGTGGTCAAGGACGAGCGCCTGGCCAAGCAGGTGGCCTCGGAACGCCAGAGCAAGCGCCGCGAAACGCGCCTGACGAAAACTGCCATGCGCAGCATGGAAGATGTCATCTCGACAATGGGCCAGACCGATGGCCAGCGCGTACTCAACCTCGTGGTCAAGGCCGATGTGCAGGGTTCGGCTGAGGCACTGCGCGATTCGCTCACCGCCATCGGTACCGACCAGATCAAGGTCAACGTCATCGGCTCCGGCGTCGGCGGCATCACCGAATCCGATGCCACGCTCGCTGCGGCATCGAAAGCCATCATGATCGGTTTCAACGTGCGCGCCGATGCTTCTGCGCGCAAGGTGATCGCCGACAACGGCATCGATCTGCGTTATTTTTCGATCATCTACGACGTGATTGATCAGGTGAAACAGGCGGCGACCGGTCTGCTCGGCATGGAAATCCGCGAGGAAATCATCGGCACCGCCCAGGTGCGCGACGTATTCCGTTCGTCGAAGTTCGGCGCGATCGCCGGCAGCATGGTCATCGAAGGCGTGGTCAAGCGCCACAAACCGATCCGCGTACTGCGCGACAACACCGTGATCTTCCAGGGCGAACTCGAATCACTGCGCCGCTTCAAGGAAAACGTCGACGAAGTGCGCAACGGCATGGAGTGTGGCATCGGCGTCAAGCAGTACAACGACGTCAAGCCGGGCGACCAGATCGAATGCTACGAACGCATCGAGGTGCAGCGCACGCTGTGATGCCGCCTTAAATCTGCTGCGCTCGATATTTCGTGCGCGTGCGGTACTCGGAATCCTCATGTACTTGCGTGTACACTCCGGTTCCTGCGTTCCGCCACGCGCGAACTATACTTCGCTCGCTACGATTTAAGGCAGGCATCTTTATTTATGCCATCCCGTTCCTTCACCCGTTCCGATCGCATTTCCGCCGAATTGCGCCGCTTGCTCGGCGGCATGGTGCATGAGGCTGTGCGCGATCACGCCCTGCCGTCGGTCAGCGTGTCGGATGTCGAAGTCACCAAGGATTTCGACATGGCCACGGTGTTCGTCACCGTCTTGCTGCCAGAGTCAGCAAAAGAGGTGGTCAAGGCGCTCAATGAGCTGGCCAAGGAATTTCGCCGCGAGCTGTCGAAGACGATGCGCATGCGCCGCGTGCCGGAATTGCGTTTCCGTTACGACGATTCGGTCGATCGCGGCGAGCGTATCGATGCGCTGCTGCGCGGAAGTACTTAACACGTCGTCATTCCGGCAGGGAGTGCCGGAATCCAGAACACATGGATGTGGCTCTTCACGTAATACGCCGTCCATGGCAACTGGTTCCCGGCACTCCCTGCCGGGATGACAGCATGAAAACTTATCGCGATATCCACGGCATCCTGCTGCTCGACAAACCCCAGGGCCTGAGCTCGAACCAGGCCTTGCAGCAAGTCCGCCGCCTGTTCAACGCACGCAAAGCCGGGCACACCGGCAGTCTCGATCCGTTGGCGACCGGCCTGTTGCCGATCTGTTTTGGCGAAGCGACCAAGATCGCCGGTTACCTGCTTGGTTCGCGCAAGGCTTACGCCGCTGAATGCCGTCTCGGTGTGACCACGACAACTGACGATGCGGAAGGCGAAGTTGTCACGACTCGGTCCGTACCGGCGTTGACCGCTGCCACCATCGATGCCGCATTGTGTACTTTGCGCGGACGCATCGTGCAGACGCCGCCGATTTACTCTGCACTCAAGCAGGGCGGCGTGCCGCTGTACAAGCGCGCGCGCCGTGGCGAAGATGTGCAGGCGCCGCCGCGCGAGGTCGAAATCCAGCAGCTCGAATTGATCGGGCAGCAGGATGATTCGTTGCGTCTGCACGTCGAATGCGGTTCCGGCACCTATGTCCGCAGCCTGGTACGCGATCTCGGCGAACGCCTGGGCTGTGGTGCGCATCTGACCGCTCTGCGGAGGCTGTGGGTCGAGCCATTCGTGGTGCCGACGATGGCGACGTTCGAGACATTGCAGCAGCTCATGGCGGACGGAGGCATGGCTGCCATCGATGGCCTGCTGTCGCCGCTGGATACGGGGCTCGCCGGGTTGCCGGCGGTGCCGTTGGATTCCGCGCAGGTCCTGCAATTGCGCCAAGGCAAGCGGGTGACGCAGTCTGCCCTGGCGGATCAGGTATTGTGCCGGGCGCTGGATCCGGCCGGTCGCTTGGTGGCGCTGGTGGAAATCGATGGCCACGGCGAGATGCGGGTGCGGCGCGGATTCCACTGCGCGGTCGAATCCTGATCGCCTTTTCCCGTCGAAACCGGTTACAATAAGCGGCTTTTGTGCGACACGTAGCTGTCGCGTTGTTCAGGACACTGGCCGCTAACCCAGTAGTCTGCCAAAGGATTGGCAGGCGCACTAATGATAGGCGTATCAAAGAGTTGTGAAGCCCGAGAGGGTGCTCTCGGACTTCACCGCAACGGTGGGGCTGGGAGCATTGTGTTTGTCTCCGCAGTCTTACTGCGAACCAACTTGTGCCTACCAAAGCCCGCAATGGGGTTGGTAAACAACGCATAGAGCATCGCTCTACTCACTATTGTTCAGCCGCCGTCTATCTTGGCAGTAGTGAACCTATTGTGCGACCAATAAGTAGTCTATGGGGGCGTGCTTCACCAGTAACGGTGGGGTGCGAAGCCTCCCAGACAACGCTCCCCGTTATGGGCGCGCCTCACCGTGAGGTTAGGTGTGGAGACTCCCAGCAGCACTGGGGTTGAGGAGCTAGGCTGGCTGCTATGGGTAATGCAAGTGAATCGTCGATAAACATCGTGAATATTGAGGAGCCAAAGCTGCTGAAAGGCTCTGACCAAAATGGTACTTGGCTAGTTGTTCCGCTGAAAGCTCGGAGCAAGTCGCTATTTTAGCCATCGGTGAAGAGACGAACCCTAACGCAGTCGTGTGGTGGGTAGGGAACGTGGTAAGCCCACATCGCCGCCCTTCCGGTCAGCTCGACCGCACGGGAGACTGTTGGCTTTGGGGGTATGAGATGCGGGAAAAAGCGAATGCCGTTCTGTAATCAAGAGCGCCTGTTGAATGACAGGCGTCATCGGAAGCAGTGGACTGTCCTCTATAAGTCGCAGGCGGGCAAGTGCCAGGTTTGCAACTGCAAGATTACGAAGGAAACGGGATGGCACGACCACCACATCCTCCATAGGGTGGCAGGCGGCTCTCATAACCTTTATAATTGCGTGTTGCTCCATCCCCTATGCCACACCAAGGTTCATAGCCTTGGTTTGACAGTGATCAAACCGGTCCTTTAAGGATTTTTGATAGACCCGAGCCGTGTGCGGGGAAACTCGCACGCACGGTTCTAAGGGGGGGATGGGCCAGTAATGGCCTGTCCCCACCCGATCTCAACCCCTGCAAGTATCGGGGTTTCCTAACGCGGATTGCGCTTGCGAGCCGAACCGCGCCGTACGTAACATCAAAAGGTACAACATCATGTCTCTCTCAGTTGAACAAACCAGCAAGGTCATCGCGGATTACCGCCGCGCCGCCAACGATACCGGTTCGCCGGAAGTCCAGGTCGCACTGCTGTCCGCGCGCATCGAGCATTTATCCAAGCATTTCGCCGAACACGACAAGGATCATCATTCGCGCCGTGGTCTGCTCAAGATGGTCAACCAGCGCCGGCGCTTGTTGAACTATCTCAAGAACTCGGATGGCGACCGTTACAAAACCCTGATCGAACGCCTCGGCATTCGTCGCTAATAGGAAGAATCATCGTGGCGAAAATAACCAAGTCATTCCAGTACGGTAATCACCAGGTCACGCTGGAAACGGGCGAAGTCGCCCGCCAGGCCGGTGGCGCAGTGTTGGTGTCGGTAGGCGGAACCGTGGTGCTGGTCACCGCCGTCGCCGCGACGAAGGCGAAAGAGGGTCAGGATTTCTTTCCCCTCACCGTCGACTACGTGGAAAAATTCTACTCCGCCGGACGTATTCCCGGCGGCTTCTTCAAGCGCGAAGGCCGCCCGACCGAGAAGGAGACGCTGACCTCGCGTCTGATCGATCGTCCGGTGCGCCCGCTGTTCCCGGAAGAGTTCAAGAACGAAGTGCAGGTCATCGCTCAGGTGTTCTCCCTCAATCCCGAAATCGACGGCGATATTCCCGCGCTGCTTGGTGCTTCGGCGGCGCTGAGTTTGGCCGGCATCCCGTTCAAGGGCCCGATCGGGGCCGCGCGCGTCGGTTACGCCAACGGCAAATATCTGCTTAATCCGACCAAGACCGAACTGGCCACATCCGATCTGGATCTGGTCGTCGCCGGCACCTCCAATGCGGTGTTGATGGTGGAATCCGAAGCCAAGTTGCTCAGCGAAGACGTGATGCTGGGTGCAGTCATGTTCGGTCATCAACAGATGCAGGTGGCGATCCGCGCCATCGCCGAGCTCGCCACCGAAGCGGCGAAACCGTCCTCGGGCTGGCAGCCGCCGGCACGTAACGAAGCGCTGGTCGCTGCCGTCAACGGTGCGGTTGGCAACAAGCTCGAAGAAGCGTTCAAGGTGCGCGACAAGCTGCAACGCCGCGACGCGATCTCTGCGATCAAGACCGACGTGCTGGCTTTGCTCAAGGCCGATGCCGAACAGAAAGGCTGGCAGACTGCGGACCTCGCAAAGGAATTCGCCGAGCTCGAATACCGCACATTGCGAGACAGCGTGCTGAAGACCAAGGTACGCATCGACGGTCGCAATCTTGACGATGTGCGCGCTATCAGCGCCCGCGTCGGCGTGTTGCCGCGTACGCATGGTTCGGCCTTGTTCACGCGTGGCGAAACCCAGGCACTGGTTACGGTCACGCTGGGTACCGCGCGCGATTCCCAGATCATCGACGCGCCGGAAGGCGAGTCGAAGGACCCGTTCCTGTTCCATTACAACTTTCCGCCATTTTCCGTTGGCGAGGCCGGCCGCTTCGGTGCGCCGAAGCGCCGCGAGATCGGCCATGGTCGTCTTGCCAAACGTGGCGTGCAGGCGGTCAAGCCGTCGATGGAAGCATTCCCGTATGTGGTGCGCGTCGTGTCGGAAATCACCGAATCGAACGGTTCGTCCTCGATGGCCTCGGTTTGCGGTTCGTCGCTGGCGATGATGGATGCGGGCGTGCCGCTGAAGGCACCGGTTGCCGGTATCGCGATGGGTCTGGTCAAGGAAGGCGGCAACTTCGTCGTGCTGTCCGACATCCTCGGCGACGAAGATCATCTGGGCGACATGGATTTCAAGGTCGCCGGTTCCGCCGACGGCATCAGCGCGCTGCAGATGGATATCAAGATCGACGGCATCACCGAAGAGATCATGCGTACTGCCCTGGCCCAGGCCAAGAAAGGTCGTCTGCACATCCTCGGTGAAATGGCCAAGGTCATCACCGCTTCGCGCACCGAAATGAGCGAATTCGCGCCACGCCTGATGACCATGAAGATTCATCCGGACAAGATCCGCGAAGTGATCGGCAAGGGCGGCACCACGATCCGTGCGATTACCGAAGAAACCGGCGCGACGATCGACATCAGCGATGACGGCACCATCGTCATCGCCTCGGTCAACCGTGAAGCGGCGGAAGCGGCGAAAGCGCGCATCGAACAGATCGTCTCCGACGTCGAGCCGGGCCGCATCTACGAAGGCAAGGTCGCCAAGTTGATGGATTTCGGTGCCTTCGTCACCATTCTGCCGGGCAAGGACGGTCTCGTCCACGTTTCGCAGATTTCCAACGAGCGCGTCGAGAAGGTATCCGACAAGCTCAAGGAAGGCGACATCGTCAAGGTCAAGGTGCTCGAAGTCGACAAGCAGGGCCGCATCCGCCTGTCGATGAAGGCGGTGACTGAGGAAACCCCGGCCGCGTAATTTTGCGACAAAGTATAGGAATACAAAAGCGCGCCTCGGCGCGCTTTTTAGTCAAGAATCTCAGCGCGCCTCGGCGCGCTTTTTTTATTGAGTATTCCTGCGCACCCATGTGCATTCTTGTTATCGCCACCACGCTTTTTTGCGGTGCAGCATTGCGCGTGTTAGCATTTGCATAATCCCGGAGGCAGCCGATGAGCGACACAAAATCCACGCCCGATTGGTCGAAGGATTGGCAGGCATTGCAAAGCCAGTACTGGAGCGCGTGGTCGGATGCGACGCGCCAGGCACAGGCGCAAACCCAGGGGCAAAACCCGGAGGCCGCCGTGCCGTGGCAGCAAGGGCTGGAGCAGTGGTCGCGGATGTTCGGCGACTCCGGCAAGCAGAACGAGACCGCCGAGCGCGTGATGGCGAGCGCCAAGGGTTATGTCGCCTTGATGCAGTCGATGCTGGCTACCGCCACCGGCAAAAATGCCGATGTCGGTCCACTGCAAGCATGGACCGAAGCGATGCGTGGCGGCTTCAATCTGCCTGATCTCGACGCTGCATTGCGCAACAATCCGCTAGCCGCGATGCTGCGTTCCATCCCGGGGCAGGGCGCGCAAAGTTTCGAGCAACTCTCCGCCAGTTTCGCACCCTTCCTCGCACAGATGAAACAGGACGGAATGTCCTGGCTGCAGACTCCGGCATTCGGCTACGCGCGCGAACAGCAGGAGCATAGGCAGAAAGCGGTCGTGGCCTTCGTGGAATTCCAGGAAGCGATCAAGCAGTACAACGCACTGATCCTGAAATCCAGTCAACGCAGTTTTGCGATCTTTGAGGACAAGCTGGCCGCGCGTTCCGAGCCGGGGCGCCAGATCGATTCGATGCGCGGACTGTACGATCTGTGGGTGGATGCCGCCGAAGAAGCCTACGCGGAAATCGCGCTGTCGGAAGAATTTCGCAAGGTTTACGGCAGCGTGGTGAATGCACAGATGCGCGTGCGCAGCCATGTGCAGCAGGAAGTCGAACGCATTGGCACCGATCTGGGCATGCCGACGCGCACGGAACTGAACAGTGTACACAAGCGCTTGCACGAATTGCGACGCGCCGGCAAGGCCTCCGGTGGGCAAGACCTTGCGGCCTTGCAGAGCGAGGTCGTGCAGCTGCGCGCTGAAGTGGCTGCGCTGGAGAAACCGCAGGCGAGTGCGCCGAAGCGCACTGTACCTGCGAAGAAAAAGGCCGTAAAGACGTCCAAACAGAAACGCTGAGGCAAGCATGGGCCCGATCAAGATCGATCCGCAAAAGGCACTGGATGAAGCGCTACGCTTCAACCGCAAGCTCGCCGCAGGATTCCAATCCCTGCGTTCGCTCGATGAAGTCGACTACGGCGCCACGCCGAAGGAAGAGGTTTACCGCGAGGACAAGCTGGTCGTCTATCGCTTCAAGGGCAAGGACAAGCCGACGGCCAAGACGCCAATCCTGATTGTCTACGCCCTGGTCAACCGGCCGTACATGGTCGATTTGCAGGACGACCGTTCGCTGGTCAAGAATCTGCTGGCGCAAGGCGAAGATGTTTACCTGATCGATTGGGGTTACCCAGATCAATCCGATCGTTACCTTACTCTCGATGATTACATCAACGGCTTCATCGATCGCTGTGTCGATGCCGTGGCCAAACGCCACAAGCTGGCAAAAATCAACCTGCTCGGCATTTGCCAGGGCGGTGCGTTCAGCCTGTGCTACGCCGCGACCCATCAGCACAAGATTCGCAACCTGATCACGATGGTCACGCCGGTGGATTTCCATACGCCGGACAATATGCTTTCGCATTGGACGCGCGGCATGGATGTGGATTTGTTTGTTGATACGCTGGGCAATGTACCGGCCGATCTGATGAACTGGTGTTACCTCACGCTCAAGCCGGTGCGACTGTTCCAGCAGAAGTACATCGGTCTGGTCGATATTCTAGACGACAAGGTCGAGCTCGAGAATTTCTTGAGAATGGAAAAGTGGATTTTCGACAGTCCTGACCAGGCTGGCGAAGCCTTCCGCCAATTCATCAAGGATTTCTATCAGGCTAACAAGCTGATCAACGGCGGTTTGAAGATCGGCGACAAGGACGTGAGCCTGAAAAACGTCACGATGCCGATCCTGAACATCTTTGCCGAGCAGGATCATCTGGTACCACCGTCGGCGTCGCGGCCACTCAAGCAGCACGCCGGCACCAAGGATTACACCGAGCTCGCGTTCAAGGGCGGCCATATCGGCATTTACGTTTCCGGCCGCGCCCAGCGCGAAGTACCGAGCGCAATCCATGACTGGCTCAAAGCACGCGCCTGAGATCGATTACGCGGGGAGACGCGCATGAACGAAGTGCTGTTCCATATCCACAATATCGGCGTCACGCCGTGGAAACTCGTCGGCTATCTCGGTGTGTTCCTGTTCACCAGTCGTTGGTTCGTGCAGATGTACGCGACCAAGAAGCTCAAGCGCGTACACATGCCGACGTCGTTCTGGTGGCTGTCGGTTTCCGGCAGCATTCTGCTCGTCAGCTATTTCATTTTCGGCAAGAACGATTCGGTCGGCATCATCTCGAATCTGTTTCCCGCCTTCGTCTCGGTCTACAACATCGTTGTCGATATGCGCCATCGCAAGACAGCGATGACGACTGATCCTGCCTGAGATCCGTTATTCGGGATCGTAATCCAGATTCGAAGCCAGCCAGCGTTCGGCTTCGGCGAGACTCCAACCTTTGCGCTGCGCATAGTCCTCGACCTGATCGCGAGTCAGGTGACCGGCGACGAAATACTGGCTGTCGGGGTGGCTGAAATACCAGCCAGACACCGCGGCGGCGGGATACATCGAGAAACCTTCGGTCAGTTCGATGCCGGCGTTTTTCGTGGCATCCAGCAACTGGAACAGCATGGTTTTTTCGGTATGGTCTGGGCAGGCTGGATAGCCGGGAGCGGGGCGGATGCCGCGGTATTTCTCGGCAATCAGCGCGTCGTTGTCCAGAGCTTCGTCCGGCGCATAGCCCCAGAATTCGCGGCGTACACGACGGTGCATGTATTCAGCCATCGCCTCGGCGAGACGATCGGCCAGTGCCTTGAGGATGATTGAAGAATAATCGTCGTTGTCGGCGCGGAAGCGTTCGAGATGTTCTTCGATACCCAATCCCGCGGTGACGGCGAAGCCGCCGATCCAGTCGTTCACACCGGACTCTTTCGGCGCGATGAAATCGGCAAGGCACAGGTTCGGGCGTTCGACGGGTTTGTCGGCCTGCTGGCGCAGGTGGTGAACCGCGACGATGCCGTTGTCGGTGTGAAGTTCGATGTCATCGCCAACACGATTTGCCGGCCAGAAGCCGATCACGGCCTTGGCCCGCAGCCATTTTTCCTTGACGACACATTTGAGAATCGCCTGTGCATCCGCGAAGAGTTCGCGTGCCTGCGCGCCGACGATTTCATCATCGAGAATTTTCGGATAGTGGCCGGACAATTCCCAAGCCTGGAAGAACGGCGTCCAGTCCACGATCGGCAGCAGTTCATGCAGGTCGACGTCGTCAAACACGGTGATGCCGGGTTTGATCGGTGTCGGCGGTGTGTACGTGCTCCAGTCGCGCTTGAAGCCGTTGGCGCGTGCCTGCGCAAGCGTGACCAGGCGTTTGCCGGGGCCGCGATTGCGGTAGCGTTCGCGCACGTCGGCGTAGTCGGCGCGCACCTTGGCAAGAAAGTCATCGACCAGTTCCTTGGTCACCAGCGACTGCGCCACGCCGACCGCGCGTGAGGCGTCCTTGACCCACACGCACGCGGTTTTGTAATGCGGTTCGATCTTCAGCGCGGTATGCGCTCGCGATGTCGTCGCGCCGCCGATCAGCAGCGGGATATGGAAATTCTGGCGCTGCATTTCCTTCGCGACGTGGCCCATTTCCTCCAGCGATGGCGTGATTAGTCCCGACAGGCCGATCATGTCGGCTTTCTCCGCAATCGCGGTATCGAGAATTTTCTGCGCCGGCACCATCACGCCAAGATCGATCACGTCGAAGTTGTTGCAGCGCAGGACCACGCCGACGATGTTCTTGCCGATGTCGTGCACGTCGCCCTTGACCGTGGCCATGACTATCTTGCCGTTGGACTTGCCGGTGTCGCCACTACGTTCCTTCTCGGCTTCGATGTACGGCAGCAGATAGGCCACGGCTTTCTTCATCACGCGGGCGGATTTGACCACCTGCGGCAGGAACATCTTGCCCGCGCCGAACAGATCACCGACCACGTTCATGCCGTCCATCAGCGGACCTTCGATGACGTCGAGCGGACGCGGCGACAAAGCTCGCGCTTCCTCGGTATCCTCGACTACGAACTGATCGATGCCGTGCACGAGGGCGTGACTGAGGCGTTCGCGCACCGGTTGTTCGCGCCAGGCGAGAACTTCGACCTGCGCGCCACCTTTTTTTGCCTTGTATTTTTCCGCCAGATCGAGCAGGCGCTCGGTGGCGTCACTGCGACGGTTGAGCACCACGTCCTCGACGTGCTCGCGCAGTTCGGTTGGCAGATCGTCGTAGATGGCGAGCGCGCCGGCATTGACGATGCCCATGTCCATGCCAGCCTTGATCGCGTGGTAAAGAAATACCGAGTGAATCGCTTCACGCACGCTGTTATTGCCGCGGAACGAGAACGACACGTTCGAGACGCCACCGGAAATATGGACATGCAGCAAGGTCGCCTTGATCGCGCGGGTGGCTTCGATAAAGTCGACCGCGTAGTTGTTGTGTTCCTCGATGCCGGTGGCGATGGCGAAGATGTTCGGATCGAAGATGATGTCCTCGGGCGGAAATCCAACCCGCTCGGTCAGGATCTTGTAGGCGCGTGTACAGATTTCCACTTTGCGTACTTGGGTATCGGCCTGACCCTGTTCGTCGAAAGCCATCACCACGGCTGCCGCACCGTAGCGGCGTAGTTTCTTCGCCTGCTCCAGGAACGGACCTTCGCCTTCCTTGAGCGAGATCGAATTGACGATGCTCTTGCCCTGCACGCACTTCAGCCCGGCTTCGATAACGCTCCATTTGGATGAGTCGATCATCACCGGTACGCGTGCAATATCGGGTTCGCCGGCAATCAGATAAAGGAACTTCACCATAGCCGCTTCGGAATCGAGCAGACCTTCGTCCATATTGACGTCAATCACCTGCGCGCCGTTTTCAACCTGCTGGCGTGCGACAGCCAGAGCTTCATCGTAGCGGTCTTCCTTGATCAGCTTCTTGAACTGCGCCGAACCGGTGACATTGGTGCGCTCGCCGACGTTGACGAACAACATCTGCGGCGTGATCACGAAGGGTTCCAATCCGGATAAGCGGGTGTGAGGCTCGATGCTGGGGATGGCGCGCGGAGACGTATCGGCTACCGCCGCGGCGATGGCGCTGATGTGATCAGGCGTGGTGCCGCAGCAGCCGCCGACAAAATTCACCAGTCCACTTTTTGCGAATTCGCCGATCGTCGCTGCCATGCGTTCCGGCGATTCGTCGTATTCGCCAAATGCATTCGGCAAGCCGGCATTGGGATGCGCGCTGACGTAGCAATCGGCAACCTGACTGAGCGCGTCGACGTATTGGCGCAATTCGTCCGCGCCGAGCGCGCAATTGAGGCCAACCGACAACGGCCGCGCATGACGCACCGAATACCAGAAGGCCTCGGTCGTTTGCCCGGACAAGGTGCGTCCGGATCGATCGGTGATAGTGCCGGAGATCATCACCGGCAGACGTCCGCCGAGTTCCTCGAATACTTCGTCGATCGCGTACAACGCTGCCTTGGCGTTGAGCGTGTCGAAGATGGTTTCCACCATCAGGATGTCCGCGCCGCCTTCGATCAGCGCGCGCGCGGCTTCGCGATACGCCGTGGCCAATTCGTCGAAACTGGTGTTGCGGAACTCCGGGCGGTTGACGTCGGGGCTAAGCGATGCCGTGCGGCTGGTGGGGCCGAGCACGCCGACGGTAAAGCGCGGCTTGTCCGGCGTTTTCGCCTCCATCGCCTTGCACGCTTCGCGGGCCAGGCGCGCGCCTTCGCGATTCAATTCCGGCACCAGATGTTCGAGTTTGTAATCGGCCTGTGAGATGGTGGTGGAGTTGAAAGTATTGGTTTCGATCAGATCCGCACCGGCTTCGAGATAGGCATCGTGCACGGCCTTGATGATGTCTGGACGCGTCAGGCTGAGTAGGTCGTTGTTGCCCTTCAGATCGTGTGAACAACTCGGGCCGTGACCGTGCGCGTGGGTGCCGTCGTGACCGGCGGCGAAGCGCTCGCCGCGATAACCGGCTTCGTCGAGTTTGTAATTCTGCAACATCGTGCCCATCGCACCGTCGATAATGAGGATGCGGTGGGCGAGCGCGTCGAGCAGCTTCTGAGTGCGCTCGTGATTGATCCAGGGTAGGGTATTCATGACGGTTTCCGTAAGACGTCATTCCGGCATGGATTGCCGGAATCCAGGTGCCATGGAAGGCAATCCATCAGGTCGGTGCAGATCGGCATCCTTGCAGTCTGGATCCCGGCAGTCCATGCCGGGATGACAGGCGAATTCGTTGTCATTTTGTCCGCGGTTTTCTGGCGAGCAGGTTCAACACTTCAAAATGCGGCGGCCGGCGTTCGCGCGTGATGCGTTCGCAGCCGAGGACTTTCAGTCCGGCCTTGCGCGCGAACTCGCGCAGTTCCTCGACGCGAAAACCGAGATTGCGATGGTCGAACGGCGCGACCACGGCACGGTGCGCGTGCCGGCCCAGAGTGTTGACCAGCAGGCGGCCACCGGGCTTGAGTACGTGTGCGGCTTGCGCAATCGCCTGTGCCGGCAGTTCGCTATACGTCAGCGCGTGCATCAGTAGCACCAGATCGAAACGTTTTGACCCGAGATTTAATGCATGCATATCGCCGGCTTTCACCTCGACATTGCGAAATGGTTTCAGACGCGTGCGCGCAGCGGCAATCACGCGTTCGCTGGCATCAACGCAGAGGATGGACTTCGCATGTGGCGCCAACAGTTCGGCAAGTACGCCGTCGCCCGAGGCGATGTCGAGTACGTCGCCGCAATCGACCAGACTGGTCATGGCGCGCGCCAGCGCTTCCCAGGTGCGTCCGGGCGAGTAGTGCCGTTCCATGTCGCCGGCGACAGTATCGGCCCAGCCTTCGGCGCGCGCGCGTTGCGCGAGAATGGTGGGCAACCGGTGAATATCGTCGGCGATCAGGGCATCGTCGACATGCTCGCGCAAGGCGCCCAGCAAAGCCGCGGATTTCGCATCCAGATCGGAATTGCAGCGATAATAGGCCGACACGCCGGCGCGGCGATCGCGCACCAGGCCGGCTTCCTTGAGCTTGGCCAGATGCGTGGATACGCGCGGCTGCGCCAGCCGCAGTATGGTGGACAATTCGGCAACGGTGAGTTCTTCGCGTTCGAGCAGGGCAAGCAGACGTACCCGGGTCGGATCGGAAAGCAGGCGCAGCAAGGCCGATGTGGCCGCCAGATTCAAGAGGTATCCTTTCATCTTGATTGAAAGATAGATGGCTAGAATAGCGGCGTGGCGCGATAGCGTCAATGCCGCAAGCCATTGGCTCGCAACAAGGCGTAACGATTTTGACGAAACAGTTGCTGAAAATTGCCGTTACCCTTGCCGCGATGGTGTGCGCCTTCGATTTGGCATGGGCCGACGTCGATTTGAAAGCGTTGGCGAAATACTGGACACCGGACGCGCTGCATGTGCCGTACCGCGCCATTGTCACGCCCGGACGCGAGCACGGCGAATTGCTGCCGTTGATCATGTTTCTACACGGCGATTATCAGGATGGCGACGACGACGAATCGCAACTGGCCGGCTACGGCAATGGCTCGATGCTGCTGCTTGACCGCGCGATCCGCGGTAATATTCCACTTGTATATATTGCGCCACAGACCACGGGCGCGTATTGGCCGCCGACGCGGGTGGCGGCGGTGGTGCGTGATGCATTGGCGCGCTTTCCGATCGATCCGCGCCGAATCTATCTCACCGGAATTTCCGACGGCGCCACCGGCGTATGGGATGCACTCAAGACCTGGCCCGCGTGTTTCGCTGCCGGCGTGCCGATGTCGGGCATGACCGAGCTGGCCGGTTTGGCGTCGACGATGGATGTGCCGCTGTGGGCATTTCACGGTGCGAAGGACAACGATACCGACGTCGAAACCGGCTACGACGGCGCGATGGTTGGCTCGCGCGCGGTGGTGCGCGCGCTGCGCGCGATGGGTGGGACACCGCGCTACACCGAATACCCGAACGAGCTGCATGTGATCTGGCATCAAGCCTATTCCACGCCCGGGTTGCTGCCGTGGCTGCTCGATCAGCGCTTGCACCATGCGCCTTGCGATTTCAGCGATCTGCCGCCGCCGGGCTCGTTGACAGCGGCGGGACCGCGCCGAAACCGGTAGAATTCGCGTGAGTGCGGTTGCTCGTTATTCCGGAGAAAGCCGGAATCCAGTGTCTTTTCTGGGCGTCCTGCCTCCTGGATTCCGTCCAATCCCTGGTCGGAATGACGATGCTACTGAATCTTTGCGTTCGCGTGCCGCCAAGGAGCAATCATGGATTTCCGTTTCAGCGAAGACCAGCTTTCCATTCAGTCCATCGCGCGCGATTTTGCGCAAAAACGCATCGCGCCGGTTGCGGCGGATTTCGACAAGAGCGGTGAATTTCCACTGGCGAATATCCAGGAAATGGGTCAGCTCGGTCTGATGGGCATCGAGGTGCCGACCGAATACGGCGGCGCCGGCATGGATTCCATCGCTTATGTACTGGCGATGATCGAGATCGCCACGGCCGACTGCGCGCACTCGACCATCATGTCGGTGAACAACACGTTGTATTGCAACGGCCTGCTCAAGTTCGGCAACGAGACGCAGAAGCACAAGTACGTCACGCCGATTGCGACCGGTCAGGCCATCGGCGCGTTTGCGCTGACTGAACCGCAGTCCGGTTCCGATGCCACCGCGATGCGTTGCCGTGCAGTCAAGCAGGCCGATGGCAGCTTCGTCATCAACGGCAAGAAAAGCTGGATCACATCAGGCCCGGTGGCAAAGTATATTTTGCTGTTCGCGATGTCTGATCCGGACAAGCACGCGCGCGGCATCACTGCCTTCATGATCGACACCGGACGCGCCGGTTTCCATCGTGGCAAGACCGAACCGAAACTCGGCATTCGCGCTTCGGCCACTTGCGAAATCGAATTCACCGATTACCACGCGAGCGCCGATGAGGTGATCGGCGACGAAGGCCATGGTTTCAAGATCGCAATGGGCGTGCTTGACGCTGGCCGCATCGGCATTGCCTCGCAGGCCGTCGGCCTGGCGCGTGCGGCTTATCAGGCGACGCTGACTTACGCGACCGACCGCAAGGCCTTCGGCCAGTCGATCGGCTCGTTCCAGATGATCCAGCAGAAAATCGCCGACATGAAATGT
Organism: Rudaea sp.; assembly: GCA_025451955.1. GTDB lineage: Bacteria > Pseudomonadota > Gammaproteobacteria > Xanthomonadales > Rhodanobacteraceae > Rudaea. The sequence continues at coordinate 73,963 of JANWJJ010000128.1, forward strand.
AAGCTCGACGCCGCGGAAATTCTCACCCTGCGTGCGGCCTGGACCAAGCAGCAAGGCGGGCGTTTCTCCACCGAAGCCGCAGTCGCCAAGCTCACCGCATCCGAAGCCGCGATGTGGATCACGCACCAAGCCGTGCAGATTCACGGCGGCATGGGCTATTCCAAGGAAATGCCGCTGGAACGCTATTTCCGCGATGCCAAGATCACCGAGATTTACGAAGGCACCAGCGAAATCCAGCGCCTCGTCATCGCGCGCAACGAGACGGGGTTGCGCTGATTCTGTTGACCTGCGGCACCAACGGTTGCTTTTTTACCTTATTGCCAGCGGCTTTTCTTGCCTGGGGGACGACCTCGGCGAGGCGAAGTGCGTGGCTGCAGCAACGCTCTCTCCAGATCCAGCTTTTCAGCCTCCTTCAAGAGTTGCCACGTTGGCAGCTTCAATCCTCTGGCGACATGTTCGAGCGTTTGCAGGGTCAAGTTATGCCCACGTTCAATGCGGCCGTAAAAGGCGCGATGAAAATCGAGTTCGTCGGCGAACGCTTCCTGGCTGGTTCCAGCTTTCTCGCGACGACGGCAAATTACATAGGCGAGTCGAAATTGCAGAGTATCTTGGGTCATGGTTAGCACCCTAGAAATCTGCCGATAGCTAAGTGATATCGCGTTAATTTCTTTGACTTATCTTTCAGTTATTATAATATTTTCAATAGACCCTTTTAAAAATATACTAAAGGACAGATATCTTGTTGTCAGGCTTTGTGCGTTGCATTTGTGTCTAGTTCCATTGGGACTCTTGACGCATGAGAAAAATGTAGTGATCGCGTTTCTGTCTTTTGCAGCCTCCGCTGCCGCCTTCTTTTTCTTGTTCTTTCAACAGCGGGAAAGAATCAAATCGTACCTTTGAGGCCAGGAACGCCGCCAATCCATCGCTGTCGATCAGCAGTTCCGATCGGGATGGTGTTGCTTAAGGAGACTGTTGTGGCGCGCGCAGCTCTCAGGATGGAACGGGACGAGTAGCGCGGCTGGCTTATGCCGTGGCCATGGCGCTATCCTTACACCCCACGAAAATCCCATCCGGCCAAATTCCCATGAATGCAAATTCCCCCGCCGCGGCCTCGGTCGCCGATACTGTCGCGCAACAGATCCAGGCCAAACTCGGCGCTGCGCAGGGCAAGCCAGCGCAGACGTTCACCGCGCATTTTTTCCGCCGGGTCAGTGCCGACGATATCGCCGCACGTCCGGTGGGAGCCTGGACCGGCCTGATTCTCGGTCTGTACGAATTCAGCCGCGTGCGCAAGGCCGGAAGCTCAAGCGTACGCGTGTTCAATCCGGGGCCTGCCGACAGTTGGGAATCGAACCAGACCGTGATCGACATTCTTACCGACGACATGCCGTTCTTGGTCGATTCGGTCAGCATTGCGATTGCGCAGGCCGGACTGTCGCTGCACGCGGTGATGCATCCGGTTTACAGCATCGAGCGCGATCCGGGCGGTCATGTGCTCAGCCTCGCCGCCGAGGGTGGCAAGGGCAAAACCGAATCGCTGATGCATTTCGAGATCGACCGCATTGCCGAACCGGCCGAACGCGCGCGGCTGGAGCAATCGATTCGCGCGAGCTTGATGGATGTGGCGCAGTGCGTCGGCGATTGGTCGACGATGCGCGACAAGATGTTGGTCATCGCTGCGGACATGGCGAAACAGAAATTGCCGATCGCGCCCGAAGGCGTGGCCGAGGCGCAGGAATTTCTGCGCTGGGCCGCGGACGACAATTTCACCTTTCTCGGCTATCGCGAATACTGCGTGGCCAAGGCCGGCGGCGAGGAAGTGTTGCAGGCGGTCGACAGTTCCGGGCTCGGCATCCTGCGCGGTTCCGAGCGCTCGGTCGCGCCGCGCTCGCTCAAATCGCTGGCGGCGCGTGATCTGCCGCAATCCGGTTCGATGGATGCGATCATTCTGACCAAGACCAATGCGCGCGCCAGCGTGCACCGGCCCGGCTATATGGATTACATCGGTGTGCTCAAGTTCGACGAACAGGGCGTACCGGTGGCCGAGCAGCGTTTTCTCGGCCTGTTCGCCTCGGGCGCGTACAACCGGCGGCCGTGGGAAATTCCACTGCTGCGGCGCAAGTTTGATGAGGTCATGCAGCGCTCGGGTTTGCGCCGCGATTCGCATTCGGGCAAGGCTTTGCGCAATATCCTGGAAACCCTGCCGCGCGACGAACTGTTTCAGGCCAGCGAGGACGAACTGTTCGCCAGCGCCACCGGCATCCTGCAATTGCAGGGCCGTGCGCGTTCGCGCCTGTTCGTGCGCCGCGACAAATACGGGCGTTTTTTCTCGTGCCTGGCCTTCATTCCGCGCGAGCGCTTCACCACGGATGTACGCGGGCGCATCGAGAATTTGCTCAAGCAGGCATTCCACGGCGAACGCATTGATTCGACGATTCACGTCGGCGAATCCGCACTGGCGCGATTGCATCTGATCGTCCGGCCGAAGCTTGGCGAAAAACCGCAGTATGAAGTCGCCGATCTCGAAGCCAAAATTGCCCAGATCGTGCGCAACTGGCACGATGAATTGCGCGAAGCTCTGGTCGCCAAGCATGGCGAAGACCAGGGCAGCAAACTTGCCGCGCGATTCGGCCGTGCGCTGCCCACGGGGTACATTGAGGAAGTCAGCGCGCAGGTGGCGGCGGCTGATGTCGAGTCGGCCGCCAGCCTGAAGGATGCCGACGATATCCGCCTGTCGCTGTATCGCCCGCACAAGCAGGACACCCTGCGCTTCAAGCTGTTCCGTTACGGCGCGCCGATCACGCTGTCCGACGCGTTGCCGATGCTGGAGAACATGGGCCTGAAGATTCTTTCGGAGCATCCCTACGAAATGGATCTGGGTGAAACCCGTATCGTCATCCAGGATTTCGAAGTGCAGCCAGCGGCGCATTGCGGCTTCGACATCGAGCAGGTCAAGGAAGGTTTCCAGACCGGCTTCGAGCGCGTCTGGCGCGGCCAGATGGAAAGCGACGGTTTCAACAAACTGATCCTCGCCACCAATCTGGATTGGCGCCAGATCGCCGTATTGCGCGGCCTGTGCAAATACCTGTTGCAGACCGGCCTGACGTTTTCGCAGGCATATATGGAAGAAACGCTCACGCGCTATCCGCTGATCGCGGGCTTGTTGATCGAACTGTTCGAGGCCAAGTTCGATCCGCAGCGCGAAAGCGCCGGCAAGACCGTTGCCGAGGGCGCGAAGAAGCGTTTGCAGAAGGAATTGGAGACTCTACTTCCGGAGGATGTCGCAAAATCCCATTCTGGATTTGTGGAAAATCTGGTCAAGGCGCGCGGCGAATCGCGCGAGACGCAACAGCAGGCGATTCTCGCCAGCCTGCGTATCCTGCTCGACCGCGTCGCCAGCCTCGACGAAGATCGCATCCTGCGCGCATGGCTGGGCGTGATCGGTGCGATGCTGCGCACCAGTTATTACCAGACGCACGCCGGCAAGCCGCGTGAATACATCAGTTTCAAGTTCGATTCGGCCAAGGTGCCGGATCTGCCAAAACCGCGCCCGTACCGCGAAATCTGGGTGTACGCGCCGCGCGTGGAAGGCGTGCATCTGCGCTTCGGCCCGGTCGCGCGCGGCGGTCTGCGTTGGTCGGATCGGCGCGAGGATTTCCGCACCGAAGTGCTTGGTCTGGTCAAGGCGCAGATGGTCAAGAACACCGTCATCGTGCCGGTGGGTTCCAAGGGCGGATTCTTCGTCAAGCGTCCGCCGCTCAATGGCGATCGCGATGCGCAACTGGCTGAAGGCGTGGCCTGTTATCGCCTGTTCATCAACGGCCTGCTCGATATCACCGACAACCTGGTCGATGGCAAGGTGGTGCATCCGGAAAACTGCGTGCGTCTGGATGACGACGATGCCTACCTGGTCGTCGCCGCCGACAAGGGCACGGCAAAGTTTTCCGATATCGCCAACGCGATCTCGGCCGAACACGGCTACTGGCTCGGCGATGCCTTCGCTTCCGGCGGTTCGGTTGGCTACGACCACAAGGCGATGGGCATCACCGCCAAGGGTGGCTGGGAATCGGTCAAGCGCCATTTCCGCGCCTTGGGACGCGATTGCCAGAGTGAGGATTTTACCTGCGTCGGCATCGGTGACATGTCCGGCGACGTCTTCGGTAACGGCATGCTGCTGTCGAAACACACGCGGTTGCTCGCCGCGTTCGACCATCGTCACATTTTTCTCGACCCGAATCCCGATGCGGCAAAATCCTTCGTCGAGCGCGAGCGCATGTTCAAGTTGCCGCGCTCGTCCTGGGCCGATTACGACGCGGCGCAAATTTCCAAAGGTGGAGGAGTATACCCGCGCAGCGCGAAGTCGATTCCGCTGTCGGCGGAAGCGCGCGCTGTACTCGGGATCGAAGGCGATACGACTTCGCTGTCGCCGAACGATTTGATGCGCGCGATCCTGAAAGCGTCGGTCGATCTGCTCTGGAACGGCGGTATCGGCACCTATGTCAAGGCTGAGACCGAAACCAATGCCGATGTCGGCGACCGCACCAACAACGCCATTCGCCTCAATGGCAAGGAACTGCGCTGCAAGCTGGTCGGCGAGGGCGGCAATCTCGGCTTCACCCAGCGCGGACGTATCGAGGCCGCATTGAACGGCGTGCTGCTCAATACCGATTTCATCGACAATTCCGCTGGCGTCGATACTTCCGATCACGAAGTCAACATCAAGATTCTGCTCAACGATGCGGTGCAGCGCGGTGAATTGAGTTACGACGCGCGCAACAAGCAGCTTGCGGCGATGACCGATGAAGTCGAGCGTCTGGTGCTGCTCGACAACTACCGCCAGAACCAGGCGATCAGCCTGATGGAACGCATGTCGGTTCCGCGTATCGGGGCCAAGCAGCATTTCATCCGCACCCTGGAAGCGCAGGGATTGCTCGATCGTCAGATCGAATTCCTGCCCAGCGATGCGGAGTTTGTCGAACGCCGCGCGCGTGGCCTCGGCCTGACCCGACCGGAGCTTTCTATACTTCTATCCTATTCCAAGATTGTACTTTTCCAGCAATTGCTCGATTCCGACGTGCCGGAGGATGCGTACCTGTCGAAGGAATTGCGCCGCTATTTCCCGGTGCCGTTGCAGGAAAAATATGCCGCGCACATGGAACGCCACCGCTTGAAGCGCGAAATCATCGCTACTGCGGTGACCAATTCGATGGTCAACCGCATGGGCGCGACCTTCGTGCTGCGCATGGGTGAAGACACCGGCAAGACGCCGGCACAGGTGGCGCGCGCATTCAATATCGCGCGTGAAGTGTTCGATGCGCGCGAGCTCTGGGCGGGGATCGAGGCACTCGATGGCAAGGTCAATGGCAACACGCAGATCGACGCGCTGCTGGTGATCTGGGGCGCCCTGCGCAATTCCACGCGCTGGGTGCTGAATCATTCCGACGCAACGCTGGATATTGCTGCCGCAGTCGAGCGTTACCATCAAGGCATGCGCGACCTGCGCAAGCATCTGACCGAAGCGATCACGCCGCGCGAACTTGGCCGCTACGATGCCGACAAGCAGCGCTGGGTCGAGGCCGGCTTTCCAGACAAGCTCGCCGCCGATCTGGCGGTGTTGCCGACGCCGGGATCGGGGCTGGACATTATCCACGTCGCCGCTGAGCACAAGCTCAAGGTCGAACGCGCCGCCGAAGTCTACTTTGCCCTGGGCGAGGCGCTGCACTTGTCGTGGCTGATGGGCAAGATCGAGGAACTCCCGGTCGAATCGCGCTGGCACGCGCACGCGCGCGGCAGCCTGCGCGACGAGTTGTATACCCAGCACCGCGCGCTTACCGCGCAGGTGCTGGAACACGGCGGCAAGGGCAAGGGCGCCGAACTCGTCGAGACCTGGCTAAACCGCGACGATCCTTCGCTCAAGTTCACTCTCGGCATGTTTGCCGACATGCGCTCGCAAGTGGTAACGGATTATCCGATTGTCTCGGTGGCGGTGCGGCGGCTGGCGCAGTTGCTGCAGGCGGGGGCGCGGCAGTGATTATGTGCCGTTACTGTCGGAGCAGGTTGTGACTTCAATTTCCATCGCCTTTGTCGCCAGCAAGAACGAAGGTGCGGACGCCGCGTTGGCGCAGTTGCGCGCGCGCTATGGCGAGGTGCCGATCGAGCAGGCGCAGGTGATCGTGGCGCTTGGTGGTGATGGCTTCATGTTGCGCACCTTGCATCGTCACTTGGCGTTGAACAAGCCGGTGTTCGGCATGAAGCTGGGTACGGTCGGTTTTCTGATGAATCAGTATCACGCCGAGGATTTGACCGAGCGCCTCGCGCGCGCACAGGCGACCACGCTCAAGCCGCTGGTGATGGAGGCGATAAGCGAATCGGGTACGACGACGACCGCGCTGGCGTTCAACGAAGTCTCGCTGTTGCGCCAGACCAAGCAGGTGGCGCATATCCGCGTGTCGCTCAATGGTGCGGTCAAAATCGAGGAGTTGATGTGCGACGGCATCCTCGTCTGCACCTCGGCTGGATCGACGGCGTACAACTTGTCTGCGCATGGGCCGATCCTGCCGCTGGGCGCAGACGTGCTGGCGATGACGCCGATCAGTCCGTTCCGGCCGCGGCGCTGGCGCGGTGCGATTCTGCGCGCCGGCACCGAAGTGAAATTCGAGATGCTCGATGCCTACAAGCGTCCGGTCAGCGCGACCGCCGATTCCAACGAAGTGCGCGACGTGGTCGAAGTCGTCATCCGCGAATCGCGCGAACAGACCGTCACCCTGCTGTTCGATCCCGAGCATAACCTCGAGGATCGCATTCTTAACGAGCAGTTCGCGAGCTGAGTCTTGCGCGACATGGCCGATTCGCCGACAGTGTCCGCCGTGAACGCCTCCGCTGCCACGCCAGCAAACGATGATGATCGCCTGATCGTGGCGATTTCCGCGCGTGCTCTGTTCGACCTGAGCGAAAGCCACGCGCTGTTTGAACGCGAAGGACTCGATGCCTATCGCCGTTACCAGATGGCACGCGAAGACGAACTGCTCGCGCCCGGCATCGCATTTCCGTTGGTGCAGAAGCTGCTCGCGCTCAATCAAGCGCCGCCGCTGGCGCCGCGCGTGGAAGTGATCTTGATGTCGCGCAACTCGGCCGATACGGGCCTGCGCATTTTCAATTCGATCGAGCATTACGGGTTGGAGATTGTGCGCGCGGTGTTTACCGGTGGTGCCTCGACGTCGCCTTACGTGCATTCATTTGGCGCCGATCTGTTCCTGTCGGCGAATCCGGAAAGCGTCGCCTGGGCGCTGGCTGCTGGTGTTGCCGCGGCGACGATCCTGCCATCGAAAGCACCACAGACGGCATCGCAGGAATTGCGCATTGCTTTCGATGGCGACGCGGTGATTTTCGGCGACGAATCCGAACGTGTGTCGCAGGAGCAAGGCATTGATGCCTTTCATCGCAACGAAGCCGAACTCGCCGAGCAGCCGCTGTCCGGCGGCCCGTTCCGCGGTTTTCTCGATGCTCTGCATCGTTTGCAGATGGCCTTCCCCGCGGACGCGTCGCCGATCCGCACTGCGCTCGTCACCGCGCGCTCGGCACCGGCGCACAAGCGCGTGATCCTGACCCTGCGCAGTTGGGGAATTCGATTGGATGAAGCGTTGTTCCTCGGCGGCCGCGACAAGGGACCGTTCCTCAAAGCCTTCGGCGCCGATATCTTCTTCGACGATTCGCACGCCAACGTCGAATCCGCACGCCGGCATGTTGCGACAGGGCATGTGCCGCATGGGGTGCGCAACAAGGGCAATTCCGGTATATGACGATCGACGATTTCATCAACGTGCAGGAGACTCAGGATGTCCCTGACGTTGCCGAATTGCTGTTCCAACGCAAGTACCAGCGTTCCGTGCCGGAGTTCCCGCATCACGTGGTCGCGTTTCATCGCGCGGATGAGGGCGTATTGCGACCAGTGTGCTATGTGCACTTCACTGATTGCGGCGATATCCTGCTCGGCGGCGGTGCGTGTACCGACGAGCGTGTGCTGCGGCAGATGACGTGGACTGAGCGCGAATCGTTGCGCGCGGCCGGCGGCATCTACCGCCATGCGTTGCAATGGTCGGTACGACATTTTGCTCCACGTTTTTCGGCCATCTTCGGCTATTGCGGCGATGCACTGGCCGAGCGCGTTGATCGCGCGGTCGGTTTCGAATCGACGTCGCACGACCATCTTTTGGTCTACTGGACTGGCGATGCCGATGCGAAACGCCGTCGCCAGATGATTGCCAAGGCACATGCTTTCGGCGCGTTTTGACCATTGACGAAAATTCCATGAACGATTACCCAGACTTTCTGTATTTCAGCCTTGTCGATAATGCCGCGGCAATTGCGGGAGAATTGTTCGCGCGCAAGTTCGGCCATCCGCTGCCTGATTGGCCTTACGATCTGATGGCATTTTTTCGTTGTGGCGATGGCAGCTTGATACCGCTGTCGTACACGAAGTTCATGCCACTGGGCAACGTGATTTTGGTCGGCGGTTGCATGACCGACGGACGCGCATTCGCGTCGATGAGCGAAGTACAGCGCGCCCGCTTGACTGCCAGCGGTGGTGCGATGAAGCATTTGCTGCGTTTTGGATTCGAACGGCTGGCTGATCGTTGCGATGCATATTTCGGTTATTGCGGCGATGCGCGCGCCTGGGAAGTCGATTTGTCGGCGGGGTTTGTTCCCAGCGGGCACGACAAGCTGCTGGTGCACTGGCACAAACCGTTGAATGAGCAGACACGTCGCGCTCTTGTCGCGATGGCGCACGCGCTCGGACCGTTCTAGCCCGCCAGGATCGAGCGCAATTCCTGCGGCGATTTCCAGTGCGCACCGCAGACATAACGCGGCAGATTCCAGCGGTTCTCTGACGGCGTGACCGCACGGCCGTCAGTCGACCACGCTGCTTTCAATCCCAGTTCGGCACCGCGCCCGGGTAGATATTCGCGCACCAGAAAATCATTGCTCTGGCCGTACGGGAATCCGAATTGGCTAATCCGCTGCGTGCCAACACGGCTGGCCAGATAAGCTATCGCTTGTGCGATTTCGTGTTCGGCACGAGCGCGCGTGTCGATCGCGCTGAACGAGCCGCGCGGAGTTCCGACACCGCCGGTTTCGTCCAAAGCGGGATGATTGTGTTCCCAACTGTGGCATTCGATGGCCATCAATCCCGACGCGGCCGCTTGCGGCCACCATGTTTCTCTCATCCAGCCGCGACCGACAAGACATAGACGATCGATCTGTTCGCGCGCTTCCGGCGAGGCAATGACGAAGCTGGTCAGATGCAGATCCGGTTGGGGGTCGTGACCGCGCTCGGCGCGGAAGTCGCGCAGGATGTTGAACAGGCTGCGCTGCGGGCCATACGTGGGGTAATCAAGGTCGTAGAAATCGAAATCCGAGCCATCGTCGCAGGTCAGGGCCACGCAGCCGGCCAGATTGCGATCCGTGACGCCAAGCAACTGATCGACAATCCAGTGCACTGGAACGATGCGTAGGCCCAGATCGTCGATCAGGCGCAGATCGGCGGCGAACGCGACGTGGTCGTTGTTCGCATAATCGTTGCCGGAGATATTGACGGCGTGGTAGGTAAGAACGGGGACGCGCATCGGGTTCAGCGTGACCTTGGGGGACGTGTCCACTAGAATACGCGGCCTTGCCCCGATGTCGCAAAATTCCGGAGTTTGCCATGCCCGCCGCGCCACTGAATCCTGCCGATCTGTACGATGTCCGTTCGCTGCTCTCTGACGAGGAGCGCATGGTGCAAGATACCGTTGCGCGCTTCACTGACGAGTGCGTGCTGCCGATCATCGGCGACTGCTTTGATCAGGGGCGTTTTCCGACGGAGTTGATTCCGGAAATGGCCGAACTCGGGCTGCTCGGTTCCTCGCTGCCGACCGAATACGGTTGCGCCGGCATGAATGGCGTGAGTTACGGTCTGGTCTGCCAGGAACTCGAACGCGGCGATTCCGGCATCCGCAGCTTTGCCAGCGTGCAGTCGTCGCTGTGCATGTATCCGATTTACGCCTATGGCAGCGAGGAACAGCGCAAGCGTTGGTTGCCGCAGATGGCGGCCGGCAAGGTCATCGGCTGCTTCGGCCTGACCGAACCGCATGGCGGCTCGGATCCGGCCAACATGAAGACGAATGCGAAAAAAGATGGCGGTGACTGGGTCATCAACGGCGCCAAGATGTGGATCACCAACGGCAATCTGGCGCATATTGCCATTGTCTGGGCGCAGACGGTCGATGGTATACAAGGTTTTATTGTGGAGAAAGGTACGCCCGGCTTCACGGCCCAGGAAGTGCACAAGAAGATGAGCTTGCGCGCCTCGGTGACCAGCGCGTTGTTCTTCGACAATGTGCGTGTGCCAGATTCCAATCGCCTGCCGAACGTGAAAGGACTGAAGGGACCGCTGGGCTGTCTGACTCAGGCGCGCTACGGAATTACCTGGGGGCCGATCGGTGCGGCCATCGCCTGCTTTACCGAGGCCACCGAATATGCCAAGCAAAGGATTCTTTTCAAGCGTCCGCTCGCGGCCAATCAGGCCGTGCAATTGAAGCTTGCCGACATGGCACGGCGGATCACACTGGCGCAGTTGTTGTCGTTGCAACTCGGCCGTTTGAAGGACGCCGGCAAGATGCAGCCGACCCAGGTGTCGCTGGCGAAGTGGAACAACGTGCGCATGGCGATCGATATCGCCCGCGAGGCGCGCGACATCCTCGGCGGCGCCGGCATCACCACCGAACACTGTCCGATCCGGCATGCGTTGAACCTGGAATCCGTGATTACCTACGAAGGCACCGAGACCGTGCATCAATTGGTGGTGGGGCGTGAAGTGACTGGCATCAATGCCTTCTGATTCGCCACGCATAGAAACCGCGCGCCTGATTCTACGTTTGCCGAAGCGTGAAGATTTCGACAGCTACGCGCAGATGCAAGCCGATCCGGAAGCGACGCGTTTCATTGGCGGGCTATTATCGCGCCCGGAAGCATGGCGCAAGTTTCTGCAGATGCCGGGCGCTTGGATCATGCAGGGGTTCGCCATGTTTTCGGTGATCGAGAAATCCAGCGGGCAGTGGCTTGGTCAGCTCGGGCCGTGGTATCCGGAAGGATGGCAGGGCACCGAAGTGGGCTGGGCATTTCACCCGTCTTCCTGGGGCAATGGCTATGCGACGGAAGCGGGCATGGCCGCAATGGATTGGGCCTTCGAACAACTCGGCTGGCAGGATGTGATTCATTCGATCCATCCCGACAACCAGGCCTCGCAGGCGCTGGCGATACGTCTGGGTTCGCGCAAGCGCGGGCTAGGCAAATTGCCGACGCCGTGGCAGGATGCTCCGATCGAACTCTGGGGTCAGTCGCGCGAGGAATGGCGCGCTCGGCGCAAGGCTGAAGATGCAGCGTGACTAAGGAATTACGGTTGCGTATGCCTGACATCCAACTTGAAACCGCACGCTTGATCCTGCGTCCGCCGCGGGCCCAGGATTTTGATCCGTGGGCAGAGCTGGCGACGGATGCCGAGACCATGCGCCATCTCGGCGGCGTTCAACCGCGGCCCGTAGCGTGGCGGTCATTCCTGTTTGTCGTTGGAAGTTGGCAGATTCAAGGGTTTTCCGCGTTCTCGGCGATCGAAAAGGAAACCGGTCGTTGGGTCGGTCGCGTCGGACCACTGATGCCGGAGGGATGGCCAGGTACAGAAATCGGTTGGACCTTTGCTCGACACGCTTGGGGCAAGGGCTACGCGACCGAAGGTGCAGCGGCAGCCACGGAGTGGGCTTGGAACCATCTCGGATGGACCGAAATAATCCATTGTATTGATGCCGGCAATACCGCGTCGCAAAAGGTGGCGAAACGACTTGGGTCGCGCATACTGCGGCAAGCGCAAATGCCGCCGCCATACGAAAATACCCAAGTCGACATCTGGGGCCAGACTCGCGCTGAATGGTTCGCGCGACGCGGCATTGGCGCTTGAGTTCCATCCATCGCTGGTAATCCGACATGAACGCAATTCCGAATCCGATCCCCGCCCGCCACAAGAACGTCAATCGCGCCGAAGTTTGCGATCAGAATTTCATCGAATTCGTGCAGGATTGGCAGGGTTCGCCGCTGCGTGTGTCTGCGCAAGATGCGCCGGTGCTGGCGGACAGTCTTTGTACACTTCGCGACTTTGTGGAATTGTTCGATTCGCAGTTGATCAGCCGCCACCTCGATCTGATGGCGCGCGTGCTGCGCGTCAAGAACAAGGTGTTCTACACCATCGGATCGAGCGGCCACGAAGGCAATGCCATGGTCGCGCGGCTGACGCGGCATACCGACCCCGCCTTCCTGCATTACCGCAGCGGTGCCTTCATGGCTGAACGCTTCCGCAAGTTGCCCGGTACGGATGGTAAAAAGCTCGATCCGATCATGGACTCGGCGCTGAGCTTCGCCGCAAGCAAGGATGATCCGGCTTCCGGCGGGCGTCACAAGGTGTGGGGATCAAAGCCGTTGTGGGTGTTGCCGCAGACTTCGACCATTGCCTCGCATCTGCCCAAGGCATTCGGCACGGCGGTGGCGATCGAACAGGGCAAACGCATCGGTCACAAGTTGCCGATTCCCGATGATTCGATCGCGATCTGCTCGTTTGGCGATGCCTCGTCGAATCACGCTACTGCGCAGACCGCGTTCAATGCGGCGGCGTGGACGGCGTATCAGAAATTGCCGGCGCCGATTCTGTTCGTGTGCGAGGATAACGGCATCGGAATTTCGGTGAAAACGCCCGGTGGCTGGGTCGCGAACAATTTCCGCAATCGCAACGATCTGGATTATTTCTACGCCGACGGTCTGGATTTGGCCGAAGGCTATGAAGGCGTGGCGCGCGCGATCCATCATTGCCGCAGCACACGGCGGCCGACGTTTCTGCATCTGCGCACCACGCGCATCATGGGTCACGCCGGTACCGATTTCGAGATCGAATGGCGTTCGTTCGAGGAATTGATGGCGGTCGAAGCCAGCGATCCGTTGCTGCGTTCTGCGGCAATTGCGCTGCAATCCGGTGTGTATACAAAAGAACAATTGCTGGCGCGTTACGAAGATGTGCGCAAGCGCTGCTTCACGGCGGCCGAGGAAGCCGATCGCCGACCCAAGCTGACCGATCTGGCCGACGTGATCGCGCCGCTGGCGCCATACCATCCGAACCAAGTCAATCTCGAAGCCAAACGCGCCGACTATGCGGACAGGCGCGCGGCGGTTTTCGGCGGCGCGGAAAGGCTGCCGGAAAAATTGCCGCCGCGGCATCTGGCGATCCAGATCAACAACGCGCTGCATGATCTGTTCTGCAAGTATCCCGAGGCGCTGTTGTTTGGCGAGGACGTGGCGCAGAAGGGCGGCGTGTATACCGTCACCAAGGGTTTGCACAAGGCGTTCAAGAACGCGCGCGTGTTCAACACCTTGCTGGATGAAACGATCATCCTTGGTCTGGCCCAGGGTTTCGCCAACCTGGGGTTGCTGCCGATTCCGGAAATCCAGTATCTGGCGTATTTCCACAATGCCTGCGACCAGATCCGCGGCGAGGCAGCCTCGCTGCAATTCTTCTCCAACGGCCAGTATCGCAACCCGATGCTGCTGCGCATCGCCAGTCTGGGCTACCAGCGCGGCTTTGGCGGGCATTTCCATAACGACAATTCGATTACTGCGCTGCGCGATATTCCTGGACTGATTGTCGGTTGCGCATCCCGTGGCGATGACGCGGCCCGCATGCTGCGTACCTTGATGGCGCTGGCGAAAATCGATGGCAGAGTCTGTGCCTTTCTCGAACCGATCGCGTTGTACATGACCAAGGATTTGTATACCGCCGGCGACGGCGCCTGGCAGTTCGCTTATCCCACGCTGGATCAGGCGCTGACCTTGGGCGAGGAGCGCGTCTACGCCGCCGAGGCGAAGGATCTGGTGATCTTCACCTACGGCAACGGCGTGCCGATGAGCCTGCGTGCGGCGCGCACGATCGAAACCGAGCGCGGATGGAAGGTACGCGTGATTGACCTGCGCTGGTTGCAGCCACTGAACGACGCGGCGATCGCACAGCATGCCGGAGATTGCGAACGACTCCTGATCGTCGATGAAGGCCGCCGCTCGGCGGGCGTGGGCGAAGGCATCATCACCGCGATCGTTGAGGCCGGACACGGCGCCAAGCCGCTCAAACGCGTGGTCGGCGTCGACACCTACACCCCGCTGGCGGGCGCGGCCTTGCTGGTCTTGCCAGGCGAGGCGGATATCGTGACAGCGGCTCGGGCGCTGGCATGAGGTCGGGATCGCTGGCGCGGACTTGGAGCCAGCCGGCAGATTGGCCTACACTTCGCTTGCGATGACCCAGAGCCAGGCCCTCACCATCCTTTTCGCCGACGTCAGCGGCAGCACCAAGCTGTTCGAGACGCGCGGCGACCTCGAAGCGCGCCGCCTGGTGGCGGCGATTCTTGGCGCGCTGGCCGAAGTCACCGCACGTCACGGCGGGCGCGTGATCAAGACCATCGGCGACGAGATCATGTGTACCTTTCCGGGGCCGATGCAGGGCCTGCTCGGATCGGTCGACATGCAAAAACGCATCGCGCACGATCCGGGATTCGCCAAAGACAAACTCGCCATCCGCATCGGCCTGCATCACGGCGATACGCTGATCGAGGACAACGACGTTTACGGGGATGCGGTCAATGTCGCCGCGCGCATGGCGTCCCTGGCCAAGCGCGAGCAGATCATCGCCACCGCGGGCACGCTGAAAATGCTGACCAATGCCGGCATGCTGCGTACGCGCTCAGTCGGCCAGGCGCGCGTGGCCGGCAAACAACACCCGATCGACATCGTCGACGTGCAGTGGCAGGAAGATACTTCCAATGTGACCATGGTGCAGCGCGCGATCCGGATCGATGGCGGCGGTGCGGACAAGATCCGGCTGCTGCTGCGCTATCGCGGCCAGGTACTCGAACTGGATCAGTTGTCGCCGCCGTTCACGCTCGGCCGCGATGCCGAAAGCAGCCTGACTGTGGATGCCGAATGGGTATCGCGAAATCACGCGTTGATCGAATACAAGCGCGGTTATTTCAGTATTTCCGATCGTTCCACCAACGGCACCTACGTCAAACTCGGCGATGACGACGAACTGCGTCTGCATCGCGATGAAGTGCATCTGCGCAAGTCAGGCGCGATCAGTCTCGGCCAAACCATCGCGCTGAATCCGGATCACGTGATTTATTTTCAATGCGGTGGCGACTGAGCAATTCCGCTCGCCGTTTCAGATTATCAGTGGCTCCGGTTCCAGAACCACGCCGAAACGCTGTTGCACTTCGCTGCGGACGCGTTGCGCGAGTACCAGGATTTGCGCTCCGGTGGCGTGGCCATGATTGACCAGCACCAGCGCGTGCTGGCTTGAAACTCCCGCATCACCTTCGCGCAAACCCTTGAGTCCACAGGCTTCGATCAGCCAGGCGGCGGAGAGTTTGCGTTGACTGTCGGTGGCCGGCCAGATGGGCAAGGCTGGATTCTCGCGGTGCAGATTTTCCGCAAGTTCGGTGGGCACGACCGGATTCTTGAAGAAGCTGCCGGCATTGCCAATCAAATTCGGATTGGGCAACTTGCGCGTGCGCAGA
Organism: Rudaea sp.; assembly: GCA_025451955.1. Classification (GTDB taxonomy): domain Bacteria; phylum Pseudomonadota; class Gammaproteobacteria; order Xanthomonadales; family Rhodanobacteraceae; genus Rudaea. The sequence continues at coordinate 89,598 of JANWJJ010000128.1, forward strand.
CGGCAGACGGCCTCGGCGACCAGCGGCGCAGTCGGCGTATCGGCACCCATCGTGGTCAATTCCTCGCGCACGCCGGCGTAATCCAGCCGCAGTTCGCGCGCGCGTGGCAGCAGGAATTCCACGGCGGTGACGATATAACGACCAGGCGTACGCTTGAACAGCGAGTCGCGATAGGTAAAGGCGCAATCGGCGTTGTCCAGACGTATCTGCGCATTCGTCGTGCGGTCGAAGACTTCGACCGCTGCAATAAATTCGCACACCTCGACGCCGTAAGCGCCGATATTCTGGATCGGCGCGGCGCCGACGGTGCCGGGAATCAGCGCGAGATTTTCCAGGCCGACAAAATCGTTAGCCAACGACCAGTGCACGAAGTCGTTCCAGTTTTCTCCGGCTTCAACGCAGATCAGGGCCGCATCGCCGCGATCGTCCAGAATCCGGATCCCGGTTGCCGTCATCGATATGATCACGCCGGGCCAGTCGCGCGTGAACAGGATATTGCTGCCGGCACCGAGGATCAGCACCGAACCGTTTTTCAGCGCAGGCAGGTCGAACAATTGCGGCAATACATCGGCGCGTGCAACGTCGATCAGGAGCTCCGCACGCGCGGGGACACGAAAGCTGTTGCGGCCTTCGAGCGATGCATTCTCGACGACGGTATAGCCAGGTTCGCTGGCAAGGCCGGTGATGAAACCGCTCATGCGGGCGCCTTGGCGCGGATTGCATCCACGCATTCGCGGATCAGTGCAGGACCGCGATAGATCATGCCGGTATAAAATTGCACCAGGCTGGCGCCGCCGGCGATTTTGGCGACAGCATCATCGCCGGCAAGAATGCCACCGACGCCGATCAGCGGAATTTTTCCATCAAGCCGGTTCGCCATTCCACGCAGGACCGAAGTCGCCTTGGCGCACAAGGGTTTGCCGGATAAACCTCCGGTCTCATCAGCGTGTCGCGCATTGCCAATCCCGCTGCGGTCGATCGTCGTGTTTGTGCAAATCAGGCCATCGACCTTGGCGTCCAGCAACACGCCGGCGATCGCGTCGAGTTCGGCATCGCGCAAGTCCGGTGCAATCTTCAGCAGCATCGGTTTGCGCGCGCTGTGCTTGGCGGCAAGTCGTTCCTGCGCTTCGCGCAAGCTGCCGATGAAACGTCTCAGCGTTTCTTCTTCCTGTAAATCACGCAGGCCCTGGGTGTTGGGCGAAGAAATATTGACGGTGATGTAACTCGCGCGCGCATAGACGCGTTCGAGGCACACAAGATAATCGTCGACGGCCCGTTCGTTCGGCGTGTCCTTGTTCTTGCCGATATTGATGCCGAGCACGCCGGAAAATGCCGCTTTTTCCACATTACGCACCAGCGCATCGACACCGCCGTTGTTGAAGCCGAGCCGGTTGATCACGGCCCGGTGTTGCGGCAACCGCCACATCCGCGGCTTCGGATTGCCCGGCTGCGACCGCGGCGTGGTTGTGCCGACTTCGATAAAACCGAATCCCAGTGCGGCCAAGGCGTCGATATGTGCGCCGTTCTTGTCCAATCCTGCGGCCAGCCCGACCGGATTCGGGAATTCGATGCCGAACACTTTCGTTGGCAACAACGTGGGCTTTACGGCGAGCAGCGGATTCAATCCGGTGCGGTACGCGGCTTCGATCGAGGTCAGCGCCAGATCGTGTGCACGCTCCGCATCGAGGCAAAACAGGAAGGGGCGGGCGAGGGCATACATGGTAGCGATCCGATTTGCCCGCCGGTCCTCAATGCCAGTGCGCGAAGAACGCCAGCCCGCCGAGAAACAGGAACAGGATCATGATGACCAGCAGGCACAGCGCCAGGTGAACATAACCCAGCACCAGCCCAGCGACTGCCATGCCGTCGCCTTCGACCGAGCCCGGCGGCGCGCGCCGGATTTCTCCGCGCGCGGCGTGGCCGCAAATCACCGCAATGACGGCGCCGACGAAAGGTACCGAGATCCAGCAAAGGACGCCGAAAACCAGACTGACGATCGCCGTGCCGCTCGTGGTTCTGATGGGTGCGTTCATGTTAAAACTCGAAATGTTAGAACTCGAATTTGATGCCCTGCGCCAAGGGCAGTGCATCGGAATAGTTGATCGTATTGGTCTGTCGGCGCATATACGCCTTCCACGCATCCGAGCCGGATTCGCGGCCACCGCCGGTTTCCTTCTCGCCGCCGAACGCTCCGCCGATTTCCGCGCCGCTGGTGCCGATGTTGACGCCGGCAATGCCGCAGTCCGATCCCGCGCTGGACAGAAACGCTTCGGCAGCTTTCACGTCCTGGGTGAAGATCGCCGACGACAGGCCTTGCGGCACGCCGTTTTGCGCGTGGATTGCCTCGCTGATGGATTTGAACGGCATCACATAGAGAATCGGCGCGAAGGTTTCGGTCTGCACGACGTCGTCGGAATTCTTCAATCCGGCGATGATCGTCGGCAGCACGAAATTGCCGGGGCGATCCGTGAGCGTCGTCCCGCCGGTCAGCACCTTGCCGCCGGACGTCTTCGCCTTTGCAATCGCATCGCTGTAGCGTTGCACCGCGGACTTGTCGTTGAGCGGTCCCATCAGCGTGGTTGATTGGGTCGGATCGCCGATCTTCTTCTCGACTTGCTTGTAGGCGGCGACCAGGGTGTCGACCACGTTGTCGTAGATCGATTCGTGCACGAACAAGCGCCGCGTCGTCGTGCAGCGCTGGCCGGCGGTGCCGACCGCGCCGAACACGATGGCCGGGATCGCCATTTTCAGATCGGCAGTCTGGTCGACGATGATCGCGTTGTTGCCACCGAGTTCGAGCAGACTGCGGCCCAGGCGCTTGGCGACGCGTTCGCCGACGTGGCGGCCGACCGCAGTCGAGCCGGTGAAACTGATCAGCGGGATACGGTGATCGTCGACGAACTTCTTCGCAATCTCCACGCCGGCGTCGTTGAACAGGAAGAACAGATCGGGGAATCCGCCAGCCTTGAGCGCTTCGTTGCAGATCTTCAGCGAGGCAATCGCCGACAACGGAGTTTTCGGCGAGGGCTTCCAGATCGAGACATCGCCGCACACCGCAGCGATGAATGCATTCCACGCCCACACGGCGACCGGAAAATTGAACGCGGAGATGATGCCGACGATGCCGAGCGGATGCCATTGTTCGTACATGCGATGGCCGGGGCGCTCGGAGTGCATCGTGTTGCCGTACAGCATGCGGCTCTGACCGAGCGCGAGGTCGGCGATGTCGACCATTTCCTGTACTTCGCCATCACCTTCGGGTTTGATCTTGCCCATCTCGAGCGCAACCAGCGAACCCAGCGCATCCTTGTGCTTGCGCAAGGCCTCACCGCACAGACGGATTGCCTCGCCACGTTTCGGCGCAGGCGTCGTGCGCCAAGTCTTGAATGCTTCCTGCGCGCGAGAGACGATGGTTTCGTAATCCGCGGCGGAACTCGCTTGTACGCGGCCGATGACTTCGTGCGTGCTTGGATTGATCACGTCGATGGTTCCGGCGTCGGTCGTTTTCGACCATTCGCCGTTGCCCAGATACGTGCCGGATTCGACACCGGCGAGGCCGAGCGCCTTGAGGATGGATGCGGACATGGTGTCTCCTGCCAGAACTGGCGCGCGTCCCGTTGCGAAGGCGGAATCGTCGCGCGAAAAGGTGGGCAATTCTAGCAGAGACGGCCGCTGGCAGCCCGGGTTTCGACGGGCAGGCTCAGCCGGGTTTGCGGAAGTGGAAGCGGCAGACCTGGCCACCGCGCACCATGCATTCCGCGTGCTGTACCTCGGTTCCTGTCGCCGCTGCCATCATGGCCAGATCGAAGTGACAGACTTCGGGATATTTCGCCGCCAGATGATGGAACACGCAATTGTGCGCCGTGATGTCCGGCAAGGTCTTGTCTGATCCCGGCTCGGTGCCGGATTCGTAACCGATCGTCTGCATTGCCTCGGCCAGTGCCGCGATGGTGGCAGCGGGCTTGTCCGCGGTCGTCGTATCGCGCATCTGCTGACCAACACGCGTGCCGAGTTCGCGCATGCGCTGGGTCAGTGCGGTCGAACCTTCACTCCCGCGCAGCGATTCCACCAGCAGGTCGCCAAGCCAGTTGTATCGACGCGGGAAAAGTTCGCGTCCGCGGGTACTCAGCACGAAGGCTTGTTCGGGACGGCGTCCGGTTGGGCGCACGCTGCCGCGGGCCACGAAATCGTCGCGTTCCAGTCCGGTCAGATGCTGGCGGACGGCGGTGTGGGTAATGCCGAGCGAATGGGTCAACTCGTCCACGGTCAGGCCGTCGGGATTGTCCAGCAGGCAATGCAGGAGTTGTTGCTGGCGTTGTCCCAGAGCTTCGAGCATATTGGACATTCTACATTCGCCAGAGACTTCGCGTTGAAAAAGGCCGCCTCCCGTCGTGGGGAGATTGGGCGGAGTTACCCGACGGAAGGCGGCCGCGCAACGCGGTGAATCAGAACTTGTCCGGGAATTGCTTGGCGATGCCACCGGCCAGTGCATCGGCGATCGTGTTCATGTGCATGCGCATGACCGCCCAATTGATGGCTTCCTTGTCGTAGTCGCCGGCATGCACATCGAGAATCTGCGCAATGTGATGCGCACCGTGGGTAGTCAGCAGGCTGACCAGGGTTGCCTTCGGCCAATTCGGATTGGCGCTGCTGAGAAAGGTCGCGATCGCGACGGCGTTATCGTTCAGATCCTTTTGCGCCTTGTTAGCGCCAGCGCTATCGCCGGCGTAGGTTGCATCGAGGTACGCGCGGATTGCGCCCCAGTGCCCGGCCAGCAGGGTGAACAATTGGTCGGATGCAGCCTTGCCATAGTACGGCTCGATGGCTCCGGCGATCTGCTTGGCATTGGCCACGACCTGAGCTTCGGCAGTCTTGCGCTCGGCGGCGTTCTTGTCCGCTGTAGCCATGACGACGTTGCGGATCCAGAAGATGTGATCGGTCCACAGATCGCGCAGGGCTTCGCTCGTGGCGACGACCTTGGCGCTGGGCGTGACGACGGTTTCGTGATGCGTCTTGGGTGTTGCTGCCGTGGCCGCATTGAACGCGACCAGGGGCAGGGCGAATAAAATGGCTTTGAAGAGTGATTTCATGACGACTCCGGGTGTTGGTTTGGGATTCCCGAAACGAACTGTATTCTTATTAAAACAATAAAGCAAGTTAAATATGTTGTTATGGTATTCGAAAAAGTTTTCGCTTCGTAATCCTGATAAAGACCACGATGTAATATTTTGTTACAAAAGATTTTTATCTTTGTCATTGGCCGCAAAGCGGCAGCAACCCGGCCAATGGCGACCCCGGCCCGATTCGAACGGGCGACCTCGCCCTTAGGAGGGGCGCGCTCTATCCAGCTGAGCTACGGGGCCGGATTGGAAGATTTTCGCACGAACCGAACGTGTCGTGACAGTTGAGTTCCCCATGATCGGCCCGATCTGTGCTATGGCTCGCCGTCGGCGAATTCCGTAATCTCGCCTCGCGCTCGTTCGCGATGCGACACAACCCAGGAGCTTCCATGCAAATCTCGATGTACGAAACCCTCGTTCCGATCGCAAACCGCATGCTCGGCAATTTGTCCGCGATCCTCGACAAGGGCGCGGCCTTTGCCGATGCGAAGAAGTTCGATGCAGCGGTGTTGGTGAACGCACGCTTGGCGCCGGATATGTTCCCGTTGTCGCGTCAGGTGCAGATTGCCTGCGATATGACCAAGGGCGCTGCGGCGCGGTTGAGCGGCAGCGAAATTCCAAAGTTTGACGATACCGAAACCACGATTCCGGAACTCAAGGCGCGCATCGCCAAGACGTTGGCCTTCGTCAACAGCATTCCTGCGGCGAAATTTGCCGGCAGCGAAGATGCCAAGATCGTGCTCAATATGCGCAGTGGCGACCTGCACTTCAACGGGCTGGACTATCTGCGCTTCTTCGTCTTGCCAAACCTGTATTTCCACGTCACCACGACGTACGCGATCCTGCGTCACAACGGCGTGGAACTCGGCAAGCCCGATTTCGTCGGCGGGAATCCACCGGCTTGATCGACGCAAGCGTCCCCTCCGGTAACCGTGGCGTTGCCTGAGGATTGCCGATCACTGGCCTGCGAGCATCGCGCAAGCCAGTTGTCGTGCGAGTCATCGCAGAATCATTCTGCGAGCCAAAGGGCTACCGCATCGGCATCCTGCGGGCTGCCTATGCGTTTTTCTGCTTGGCCAACAGCAACCAGGTATCTACCACGGTATCCGGGTTCAGCGACAGCGATTCGATACCTTGCTGCATCAGCCATTCGGCCAGATCTGGGTGATCGCTCGGGCCCTGGCCGCAGATGCCGATGTACTTGCCTTTGGCTTTGGCCGTCTTTATGGCCATCGCCAACAGCTTCTTAACCGCGGCATCGCGCTCGTCGAACAGGTGGGCGACGATGCCGGAGTCGCGATCCAGACCGAGCGTGAGCTGGGTCAGATCGTTCGAGCCGATCGAAAAGCCGTCGAAGATATCGAGGAACTCGTCGGCCAGCAGTGCATTCGACGGCAGCTCGCACATCATGATGATCTTTAATCCGTCAACGCCACGATTCAGGCCGTTCTCGGCCAGCACGTCGATCACTTTGCGGCCTTCGTCGAGCGTGCGCACAAAGGGAATCATCACCCAGGCGTTGGTCAGGCCCATTTCGTCACGCACTTTGCGCATGGCGCGGCATTCCAGTGCGAAGGCGTCCTTGAAACTCGAATCGACGTAGCGGCTGGCGCCACGGAAGCCGAGCATCGGGTTTTCTTCGTGCGGTTCGTAACGCTTGCCGCCGATCAGGTTGGCGTATTCGTTGGTCTTGAAATCCGACAGACGCACGATGACGGGCTTGGGCGCGAAGGCCGCGGTAATGGTGGCGATGCCTTCGGCCAGACGATCGACATAGAACTGCACCGGATCAGGGTAGCCAGCGATGCGTTCGTCGATTTTCTTCTTCGTTTCCGCATCCTGTTGCGCATATTCGAGCAAGGCTTTCGGATGCACACCGATATGGCTGGCGATGATCATTTCCAGCCGCGCCAGACCGACGCCCGCATTCGGCAGCATGGCGAAATCGAAGGCGCGCTCGGGGTTGGCGACGTTCATCATGATCTTCAGCGGCGCCGGTGGCATCGCGCCGAGATCGGCGGTGACCTTGTCGAAGTCGAGCTTGCCGGCGTAGATGAAGCCGGTATCGCCTTCCGCACAGGACACGGTGATCGCCGCGCCATCGGGAATCTTCGTCAGCGCATCGCCGGTGCCGACGACAGCCGGCACACCGAGTTCGCGCGCGATGATTGCGGCATGGCAGGTGCGGCCGCCGCGATTCGTCACGATCGCCGCAGCGCGCTTCATCACCGGTTCCCAATCCGGATCGGTCATGTCGGCGACCAGCACGTCGCCGGCTTGCACGCGGTTCATGTCGGCAAGCGAGCGGATCACGCGCGCGGTTCCGGCGCCGATTTTCTGGCCGATCGAGCGGCCTTCGCTCAAAACCTCACTGCGCTGTTTCAGGTGATAGCGCTCGATCTGGGTTGCGCGTCCGCGCGATTTCACCGTCTCTGGTCGCGCTTGCACAATGTATACTTTGCCGCTATTCCCATCTTTCGCCCATTCGATATCCATCGGCCGGCCGTAGTGCTGCTCGATTACCAGCGATTGCTTCGCCAGCTCGTGCACATCGGCGTCGCTGATGCAGAATTTTGCGCGATCGGCGGCAGGCGTATCTTCAGTGCGTACGCGTTCGCCAAGCTTGTCCGAATACACCATACGTAACTGCTTGGCTCCGCGCTGACGCCGCACGATGGCGTTTTTTCCCACGCGCAGCGTCGGCTTGTAGACGTAGAACTCGTCCGGATTGACCGCGCCCTGCACAACCATTTCGCCCAAACCATAACTGGCGGTGACGAAAACCACATCGCGAAAACCCGATTCAGTATCCAGTGTGAACAGCACGCCAGACGCGCCGACATCCGAGCGCACCATCAATTGCACACCGGCGGACAGGAATACATCCTCGTGCTTGAAGCCGTGATGCACGCGGTAGGCGATGGCGCGGTCGTTGTATAGCGAGGCGAAGACTTCCTTGACCTTGTGGATTACGTCATCGGCGCCGACGACGTTGAGGAAGGTTTCCTGCTGGCCGGCGAACGAGGCGTCAGGCAGATCTTCTGCGGTCGCCGACGAACGCACCGCAACGGCGGTGTCTTGCACGCCTGCCGTTGCGCATAATTTTGCATACGCCGCGCGCACGGCAGCGTCGAATTCCGGGATCAACGGCGTGTCGATCACCCATCGACGGATTTCCGCACCAGCCTTGGTCAGCGCATCAACATCATCGACATCGAGCCCTGCGAGTTTTTTCTGGATGCGATCGGCCAGCCCACTCTGGGCAATGAATTGCTGGAATGCGGACGCGGTGGTGGCGAAACCGCCCGGCACAGATACGCCGAGTTTCGCCAGATTGGCGATCATCTCGCCCAGCGATGAGTTCTTGCCGCCGACTTTGCCCAGATCGGACAAACGCAACTGATCGAGCCAAAGTACCAAATCGCTCAAGGGAATTCTCCGGAATGGGGATGGGCGCAGGGCTGGCCCGCGAAAGACGCAATTTTCGGGGTTTGTGAGCTGCGAGACAAGCGCGACGTACATCTCCCGCTGCCGGGAGATGGGAAAGCACCGTATCGCATACACTACGCCCATGCACCGATCCATCTTCTATGTCTCCGACGGCACTGGCATTACTGCCGAAACCATCGGTCATTCCGTGCTCACCCAGTTTGACGGCATCGCCTTCGACACCTTCCGCATTCCATTCGTGGACGACGAGGAAAAAGCCCACGGCGCGGCGGCACGCATTCGCAATGCCTACGCGGTCAGCGGCGTGCGCCCGGTCGTGGTCAATACCGTGATCGATCCGTTGTTGAGCGAAATTCTCGCCACCAGTGGCGCGCTGATGCTCGACGTGTTCGCGCCGTTTATCGGCCCGCTGGAAGCGGAACTGGGAACCTCGCGTTCGCCGAGCGTCGGCAAGGCGCATGGCATGACCGATTTCGCCGAATACGAAGCGCGCATCAATGCAACCAATTATGCGCTGACCCACGACGATGGCCTGGACGTAAGTTATGCCGAAGCCGAAGTGATCCTGGTTGGCGTGTCGCGGGTGGGCAAGACCCCGACCTGCTTGTACATGGCACTGCATTACGGTGTGAAAGCGGCGAATTATCCGCTCACCGAAGACGATCTGGACAAGATCGAGCTGCCCCAACGCCTGCTGCCGTATAAATCCCGCTTGTATGGATTGAGCATTGATGCACAGCGTCTGGCCCAGGTGCGCGAAGCGCGCAAACCCGGCAGCCGCTACGCCAAGATCGAACAATGTCGCCACGAACTGGAATTGGCCGACAAGCTGTTCCGCCGCGAAAATATTCCGGTGCAGAACACCACGCATACCTCGATCGAGGAGATCGCCGGCAAAATTCTGGTCCAGCTCGGGATCGAGAAGCACATGTTTTGAAGCTGCCTGGATTCAGGCCCGGTGCCACGCCGCGACTACCTGCGCAAAGCGCAGACAATCGATAAAACGATTGTACAAAGGCGTTGGCGCGACACGGATGGTATCCGGCTCGCGCCAGTCGCCGATGACGCCGTGCGCGGACAAATGCTCGAACAGCGCTCGCCCGGCGCCGCGCTCGCCCTTGATCCGCAACGAGAGTTGACAGCCGCGGCGTTCGGGTTCACGCGGTGTGACAATTTCCACAATGTGCGAAAGCTGCGTTTCGATCAGCCAGGCAAGATACGCGGTCAAGGCAAGCGATTTCTGGCGCAGGCGCGTGCCGCCAGCGCGATGGAAGATATCGAGCGATACGCGCAGCGGTGCCAGCGCGAGAATCGGCGGATTGGATAACTGCCAGCCATCGGCGCCAGGCGTCGGCATGAATTGCGGACCCATCTGAAAGCGCGTGCTCTGGTCGTGACCCCACCAGCCGGCGAAGCGCGGCAGTGTCGCGCGCGCATGGCGCGCATGCACGAAACAACCGGCGACCGCGCCTGGCCCAGAATTCAGGTATTTGTAGCTGCACCACACGGCGAAATCGCAACCGCTGTCGTGCAGGCTCAGCGGTAGATTTCCGGCGGCATGTGCAAGATCGAAGCCGACGACGCAGCCCTTGGCGTGCGCCAGTTCTGTGATGCGCTTGAGGTCGAAGACCTGGCCGCTGAGGTATTGCACGCCGGGCAGCAGTACCAGGGCAATGCGCGAACCGTGTTCGTCCAGCGCACGCGCGATGGCGGCATCGGAGAGCGTACCGTTGGCTTCGTCGCCTGCGAGTTCGATCAAGACCGTGGCTGGATCGAAACCGTGGAAATGGATTTGCGACTCGACCGCGTAACGATCCGAAGGGAACGCGCTTTTCTCGATCAGGATCGCGCAGCGTTCGCGCGTGGGTCGATAGAAACTCACCAGCATCAAATGCAGATTGACGCTGAGCGAATTCATCGCCACGACTTCCGCAGGTTCTGCGCCGACCAGTTCGGCCAGCGGCTCGCGCACGCATTCGTGATATGGCATCCACGGATGCTTGCCGCGGAAATGTGCTTCGACGCCAAGTTCGGCCCAATCGTCGAGTTCGTCGAGCAAGGCCTGGCGCGTCGCCCGCGGTTGCAGGCCGAGTGAATTCCCGCACATGTATACTTGTTGGCCGTTGGCGAGGGCGCCGGCGGCGACCTGTTCGCTACTGTGATGCGGCGGAATCAGGAATTCGCCGCGGAACGGCGCCAGCGGATCGGCGGCATCGCGCGCCAGCGCCCAGGGTTCATCAGCGGCGAAGTCGGGTGCGTTATTCATGCCGTGGGCTCAGTGCGGTTTCAGCGACTGCATGATCTGGGCGCAACCTTTTTCGTAATCCGCCGTCCATTGCGCCGTCGTGCCCTTCAGCATCGGCCGTGCGCAGCGCACGTGCACCATTACGTGACCGTTGAGAAACCAGGTTTCGCGGTATTCGTAACGGGCCTTGTTGTTGAGTGCGAAGTAGCGCAGGGTCGAGGCATCGACGCCGTCGGTGCGCTGTTCGTAGCCGGACATCTGCTTGGCCTTGTCCATGCCCAGATTGACCATGGCCTGGAAATTGTCGGAGTTGTCGAGCAATTTCGTTTCCACCGTCACCCGCGTGGCTTCGCCGCTGCCGGTATCGGCGGGGTCCTTGACCTGGAAGGCGACGAACTGCGGATTGCCTTCGGACTTTTGCATGATCACCGGCCATTCGGGCGGTGCGCTGAACTTGACGAAGCCCTGATTGAGCGAGAATTGCCCGGCGTCCTGCGCCAATGCGGTGCCGGCGGCGAGCATGGCGGTAGCGGCAAAGTATACAAAGCGATTGAGTGTCATGAGGATTCTCTCGTTCAGTTGAAACGCGGATTTGATTGAAGCGCAGCTTTAATTAAAGTAGGACTTAATCGAAACGCGACAGCGGCAGGCCCAGCCATTCCAGCGCGCTGCCGTGATAGAGACGTTGTTGTTGCGTTGGGGTCAGATCGAGTGCGGCGATGCCGGCGCCAGGTTCCTGTTCGCCGAGCGGGAACGGGTAATCGGTGCCGAGCATTACATGATCTGCACCGGCCACGTCGAGCAGATAGCGCAATGCGCGGTCGTCGTGCACACAGGAATCGAAATACAAGCGGTCGAAATAATCGCGCGGATTGCGTGAATTATCGGTGGCGACGAGATCAGGACGCATGCGGAAACCGTGCTCGATGCGGCCGATGGTGTACGGGAACGCGCCACCGCCGTGGGCAAAGCACACACGCAGTTTCGGCAGACGTTCGAGCACGCCGCCGAAAATCAGGCAGCAAGCGGCACGCGCCTGCTCGGCCGGCATGCCGACCAGCCACGGCATCCAGTATTTCGGCATGCTCTCGCGGCCCATCATGTCCCAGGGATGCACCAGGATCGCCGCGCCCAGATCGGCAGCTGCCTCGAAGAACGGAAACAGTTCCGGCGCATCCAGATTCCACAATTCCACATGTGAACCAATCTGCACGCCTTGCAGGCCGAGTTGTTCGACGCAGCGCTCCATTTCCTGGATCGCCAGCGTTGGCGATTGCAGCGGCACGGTGCCGATGCCGGCGTAGTGACGCGGATAGGTGCGGCAGATTTGCGCGGTGTGGTCGTTCAGAAAACAGTGCAACTCCAGCGCCTGACCGGGTTTGGCCCAGTACGAAAACAGCACCGGAACGGTCGAGATTACCTGTGTCTGCACATCGAATTTCGCGTAGTCGGCGATGCGATGCTCGGCATCGAACGCGCTTTCCCACACCTCGCGGAAAAACTTGCCATCCTTGTAGATGCGATGCCGGCCCTCGGTCTGGATCATGACCGGGAAGCGATCGTCGCCGTATTTCTCGGCGAGATTCGGCCAATTCGGCGGCAAGATATGCGCGTGGGTATCGATCTTCAGCATGCGCTCAAGTTTACCCGCTTGCTCGCGCCGTGTGTGTGCCGTTGCGTTGCAGAAGATAGCTCAGCGTATCTACGGCGTCGGTGATGCGGTCGCTGGCATCGGCCCAGGCGGCAGCGGCAAGGCGACCGTTGTCGTCGCTGATGCCGGCGTCGAGTTCGGCGGCAAGCTCGCGTTGCGCTTGACGCAGCGAGTTGTCCGGTGACGGCGACGTGCCGTCGCGCAGGCCTTGTGCGAGTACGGCCAGTTGTGCATCGGTGCGGTTGGCGAAGTCCTGCACACGCTCGCGTGCCGGAACGGGCGTATCGTTTTGGCGCAGCGCTTCGACCGCCGCCGCGGCACGCACGATGCGGTTGGCGTTGGCGAACACGCCTTCGGCCACAGTCACCAGATGACGGTCGCGTCGTGGCTCGCCGCGCAAACGGTCGAGCGACGCCTGCGCATTGCTGCGCGCGCTGCGGCTGGCCGCGCGCACGGCGTTGTGCAATCCCGGATCGGGATCAAGCACCGCGCAGAAATACCGCCGATACGCATCGAGCATGTCGGCGAGCGCGAACCGCACACGGCCATGTTCCCAGGTCGGCCAGACCAGATACGCAAGCAAGGCCAGCGCACTGCCCAGACTCGTGCCGATCGCGCGTGCGCTCATGCTCACGCCCGGTGCGATGCCATCGAACGTGAGCAAGATGACGATCAAGCCGGTCAGCAGCATCACGCCGATGCCGTAGTGCATCGTGGTCAATTGACGAAATCCGAAACACAACACGGCGAGCAGGACGATGCGCTGCCAATCGCCGCCGACGACGAAATGCAGCAACGCCGTCGTCAGGGCGAGTCCAAGCAAGGTGCCAATCACGCGCAGCAAACCGTAACTGAAGGTGCCGGCGAAGTCGGGCTTGAGCACGATTGCGGTCGTCATCGGAATCCAGTAACCGTGCGATATTCCGGCGCTGCGCGACGCGGCGATTGCCAGCGCCAGACACACGCCGAGGCGAATGGCGTGGCGCATCGCGACCGAAGACAGGCGCAGATTCGCGCGCAGAATCGCCAGTGCATTACGCGGTCGCAGTGCACGCGGCAGCCGCGCTTCGGAGACGGCTAGGCGTAACTCGCCGCGACTGCCGGCGTAGTCGGCGTTGCGCACTGCGGCGCGCAATTGTCCGGCGAGTGCGTGCGCATGTGCCAAGGCGACGGTGACGTTGGCGTCGCGCGGCGGCGTGGTGCCGTAAGCGTGGTCGAGTCCGGACAAGGCCGCATCGTATCCCTCCAATGCGGCGGCGGAAGTCAGTGGCGTGGCGCCGGCATCGAGCGCCACGGCGATGGATTCGAGCGTGCGTGCGGCGTATTCGCGCAAGCGCGGCAGGGTGGATTTGAGTTCGCCGTCGGCCAAACGCTCGTCGCTGCCGCCGAGCGCCAGCAGTTCCAGGCGGATGCGTTCGATCAGTTCGGCGAGAATGCGGAACGCCTCCATCGCCACGCCGTGCGCGTGATATGCGCCATGCAGCAGCGATTCGACATCGAGCAAGGTTTGCGTCACCGGCGGCGGTTGCGAGCTGTCGTCGCGCTGGCGCGCGCTGGCCGCGAGCTGGCGGCACAATTGCGCCAGCGCTGTGCGCTCGGGTCGATAGCGCTGCCACGGCCACGCCGCAATGGCGAACACAGTCAAAAGCGCGCCGCCGCCGAACAGCAACAGTGCCGGTCCGATCGCTGCGCCCGGCGAGCGCGGATCGGCGGACGTGACCACCAGCAGGATCATGCTGGTCAAGCCGATCCGGCCCGCATCCGTGCCCAGCGCGACCAGCAGGCCGCCAGCGACGCCCCAGAGCAGCGCGGCCAGCACGATCAGTGGTGTACTGCCGCCCAAGGTGTAGCCAACGAAGGCGGAGACCGCTGCCGCTGTCGCGGCCAGCAACATGCGCCGCATGCGTAGCCGATACGGCCCGGGTTGATCCGAGAACATCGTGTTCAGTGCGCCGACCGCAATGCCCAGGCCGATGCCGAGATGATTCGTGGC
>JANWJJ010000129.1 GCA_025451955.1 Rudaea sp.
CCGAGCGTGGCGATGATCTTGGTGCGGCGCAATTGCGAATCCATGCGAAAATCCGTAGTGGCGTTGGCGTTAAACTACCACAGCATCGCACCAGGAATAATGGCATGAATGATATTGATGGCGGAAAAACCTTGGCGTTGGCTGGATCTCTGCGCAGGCCGCTGTACTGGCTGCTGGCAATCATGGGTATTGCGTTCCTCGGCGCGGTGGCTGCGCTGGCACTCGGCAACGCGCAACGCTGGCTGCATGCTCCGGTAAGCGTGTTCCTCGCGCCCGCCATCATTCTGCTGGTGCTGTTGTTCATCGTCTGGTCGCTGAATCGCGCTGGCGTACGTGTCGATCAAGACGAATTGATCGTCAATACCGGCACTGGCACGAAACGCATCGCGCTGAAAGCACTGCGTGCGCACGGCCTGCGAGTAGTCGATCTGTCCGGGCACACCGAACTCAAACCTTTGATCAAACTCTGGGGCACGGGCCTGCCGGGATTCGCCGGCGGCTGGTTCCGCTTGCGCAACGGCGAGAAAGCCGTGTGCCTGATCCTCGACCGGCACTGCGTGTGCTATCTGCGCAGCGATGCGGACAAGTTGTCGCTGCTGCTGTCGCTGGCCGAGCCGGAGAAATTGCGGGCGTTGCTGGAACGCTAGGAAAGGCTCAACGCGTCATTCCGGCAAGGAGTGCCGGAATCCAGACTGCATGGATGCAATTTTGCCCTGTTCCCAACGTTGCCATCCTTGGCCTCTGGATCCCGGCATTCCCTGCCGGGATGACAAGCAAACTCAACCGGCGCGCGCCTTCAATGCCGCCACCGCCGGCAATTCCCGGCCTTCGAGGAATTCAAGGAAGGCGCCGCCACCGGTGGAAATATACGAAATATCTTTTTCCACTTTGTATTTTTCTACAGCGGCCAAGGTATCACCGCCACCGGCGATGGAGAAAGCCGCGGACGCCGCAATCGCCTTGGCAACAGTTTCCGTACCCTTGCCGAAGGCGTCGAATTCAAATACGCCAACGGGGCCATTCCAGACCACCGTGCCGGCCTTCGCGATCAACGCGGCGTATTGCTTTGCGGTGCGCGGACCAATATCGAGGATCATGTCGCCGGCAGCGACCTCTTCCACCTTCTTCACCGTCGCCGGGGCATCGGCTTTGAACTCGGGTGCGACGACCACGTCGACTGGAATCGGCACCTCGGCACCGCGCGCCTTAGCGGCGGTGATGATTTGCGTGGCGATGCCGATCAGGTCGGTCTCAACCAGGGATTTGCCAACCGGGAATCCCGCCGCGGCGATGAAAGTGTTGGCGATGCCGCCGCCGACGATGAGTTGATCGACCTTGCCAACGAGATTCTGCAACAAGGTGAGTTTGGTGGAAACTTTTGAGCCAGCCACGATCGCCAACAGCGGGCGCCTGGGATGTTCCAGCGCCTTGCTCAGCGCATCGAGTTCGGTCATCAGTAACGGCCCGCCGCAGGCGAAATGTGCGCGATGTATCACGCCGTGTGTGGAGGCCTGCGCGCGATGTGCAGTACCGAACGCATCCATCACGAAGATCTCGCACAGCAGCGCGTAGCGCTGCGCGAGCGTGCTGTCGTCCTTGGCCTCGCCGATGTTCATGCGGCAGTTTTCCAGCAGAACAATTTCGCCCGGTTGCACGTCCACGCCGTCGACCCAGTCGCGCACCAGCGGCACCGGTCGGCCGAGCAATTCACCAAGACGCGCGGCGACCGGCGCCAGCGAATCGTGCGCCGTCCAGCGGCCTTCGGTGGGTCGGCCGAGATGCGACATGATCATGACTGCGGCGCCTTGGTCGAGCGCGAATTTGAGTGTTGGCAGCGCGGCAAGAATCCGCTGGTCCGAAGTCACCTTGCCCGCGTGCACCGGCACATTGAGATCTTCGCGAATCAACACGCGCTTGCCGGCAAGATCAAGGTCGGTCATACGAAGGATGGACATGGAATGCTCCGGATTTCGTGAGCCGGTATTGTACGGCAGCGCGGCTATGTCACACTCGGCGCATGGCCGCCGCGACGCTTCCCCTGCTTGAAGGCACACGCATCAATCTGCGGCGATTGCGTGTGGATGACGTGCCGGCGTTGTTCGCGCAATTCTCCGATCCCAAGGTGATGCGCTACTGGAGCCGGACGCCGTTGATGCGCGTCGACGATGCACGCGAAATGTTCGATGAGCTTGACCGCGGCGTGGATGCCGGCGAATTCCTGCAATGGGCCATCGCCCGGCGCACGGACGACAAAATGATCGGCACCTGTGCCTTGTTCTCTCAGAACGCGGCGCACCGCCGCGCCGAAATCGGTTTCGCCCTGGCGAGTGCACACTGGGGCCACGGCTACGCACAGGAAGCGGTGCAGCTCGTCATTGCGCAGGCGTTCGACGTGCTGGATTTTCATCGCATCGAAGCCGATGTCGATCCGCGCAATGCGGGTTCGGTGCGCTTGCTCGAACGCCTGGGCTTCAAGCACGAAGGTTTGTTGCGCGAGCGCTGGCAGGTCGGCGGCGAGATTTCCGACAGCGCGATTTACGGCTTGCTCGCGCGCGAGTACCCATCCACATCGAATGCTGCCATGGATCGGTGCGCGCATGACGTCCGCACTATCGAGTCCGGCGACGCCGGCAATTTTCCCGGCCATGACGAGATTCCGAAATAATGGATGTATAGACGTTTAGGCTTCAGCAGTAGCAGGCCGCCACCATGCACACGATCGCATTTCTCCGGGACCTCGCCGTGATCATGCTCACAGCCGGCGTGGTCACGATCGTGTTCCGCCTGCTGCGCCAGCCGGTAGTGCTCGGCTACATCGTTGCCGGCGCGCTGATCGGACCACACACGCCGCCGTATTCGCTGATCACCGACAAAACCACGATCCAGACCCTGGCCGAACTCGGCATCGTCTTCCTGCTGTTTTCGCTGGGCCTGGAGTTTTCCCTGCGCCATCTGCGCCAGGTCGGGATCACGGCCTTGGTCACCGCCCTCGCCGGTGTGGTGGCGATGTTGTGGCTGGGATACGAAATCGGCCTCGGCTTCGGCTGGCACACAATGGATGCCTTGTTCCTCGGCACCATGCTGTCGATCTCATCCACCACCATCACGATCAAGGCAATCGACGAACTGGGGCTGAAAAAGCAGCACTTTGCGCGGGTTGTGTTTGCCGTCCTGATCGTGGAGGACGTATTCGCCATCTGCATGGTGGCGCTGCTTTCGGGTATTGCCGCCACCGGCGCAATCGACAGCGCGGAAATCCTGCGCACGCTGGGCACGCTCACCGTATTTCTGGTCGCCGCCCTAGTCCTCGGCATCCTCGCCGTGCCGCGTCTGCTCGATTTCATCGCGCGATTCAACAGCAACGAAATGTTGCTGATCGCGGTGCTCGGCCTGCTGTTCGGGTTCTGCTTGCTGGTCGTGCATATGGGCTACAGCGTGGCTCTGGGCGCGTTCGTCGCCGGCGTCGTCGTCGCCGAGGCGCAATGCCTCAAACGCGTCGAACGCGTGATCGAGCCGGTACGCGACATGTTCAGCGCGATCTTCTTCGTCGCCATCGGCCTGATGCTCGATCCGCATGTGCTGCTCGACCACACGGCACCGATCGCGATCGTCACCGTCGCCCTGGTGCTCGGCAAGGTGCTGGCGCGCAGCTTCGGCGCGTTCGCTGCCGGCCAGAATGGCCATGACTCACTGCGCATCAGCATGAGTCTGGCCCAGATCGGCGAATTCTCATTCATCATCGCCGCGCTCGGCACTACGCTGAAGGTCACCAGCGATTTTCTCTACCCCATCATCGTCGCCGTCTCCGCGATTACCACGCTGTTCACGCCGTACATGATCCGCGCCGCCGACCCGCTGGGTGATCGCCTGCGCAAGCTGCTGCCGGAGGGATTTCGCCGCATTCTGCATTTGTATACTGAATGGCTGCAAAGCCTGCGCTTCGAGGGCGACCGCGCGGTGATCGCGGCGATGGTGCGCCGCATTCTGCTGCAGACCTTCGTCAATTACTGTCTGGTGATCGCAATCTTCGCCGGCGGCGCCTATGCGGCCAGCGCACGCGGGCTGGACTTGCGCGCGTGGCTGCCGAATCCACGCATCGCCGACGCTGCGATCTGGGGCACAGCACTGGTGCTGTCGCTGCCGTTCCTGATCGCCGCCTACCGCAAGCTCAAGGCATTATCGATGATGCTGGCCGAGGTCGGCGTATTTGCGGGTCGTCACACCGAGCGCGTGCGCCGCATCGTCGCCGAAGTGCTGCCCGTGGTGTCGATCGCGATCATGCTGGTGCTGGTTTGCGCGCTCAGTTCCAGCATCCTGCCGCCGGCGGAATTGCTGATCGCCATGCTCACGATCGGCGCGCTGATCCTCGCCCTGCTCTGGCGCACGATGGTGAAACTGCATTCCCGCCTGCAGATCGCCCTGATCGAGACGTTGCAGTCCGAGAAAGAACAACCACATTGAGCCTCAGCGCGCTGCCATCAGCGCCAACGTCATATCCAGCATGCGGTTGGAAAAACCCCATTCGTTGTCGTACCAGCTCAGCACCTTGACCAGGTTGCCGCCCATCACGCGCGTTTGCGTGGCGTCGTAGATTGACGACAACGGATTGTGGTTGAAGTCGACCGAGACCAGCGGTTTGGTGTTGATGCCGAGAATGCCGCGGAGTTTGCCTTCGCTCGCCGCTTTCACCGCCGCGTCGATTTCTTCCTTGCTGGTTTCGCGCTTCGCGACGAAGGTCAGATCGACCACCGAGACGTTGATCGTCGGCACGCGCATGGCGAAGCCGTCGAGTTTGCCATTGAGTTCTGGCAGCACCAGACCGACTGCGGCGGCGGCGCCGGTCTTGGCCGGAATCTGCGACATCGTTGCCGAACGCGCGCGGCGCAAGTCCTTGTGGAAAACGTCGGTCAGCACCTGATCGTTCGTATACGAATGAATCGTCGTCATCAGGCCGTGCACGATGCCGATCTTCTCGTGCAGCACCTTGGCCAGCGGCGCCAGACAATTCGTGGTGCACGAGGCGTTCGAAATCACCTGGTGTTGCGCCGTCAGCTTGTCGTGATTGACGCCGAATACGAAGGTACCATCGACGTCTTTCTCGCCCGGCGCCGAGATGATGACTTTTTTCGCGCCGCCGGCTATATGCGCGCCGGCCTTGGCTTTCGAGGTGAACAGGCCGGTGGACTCCAGCACCACATCGACACCGAGCGACCCCCACGGCAACTTGGCGGGATCGCGTTCGGCGAACACGCGGATCTTGTCGCCATTGACGACGAGATCGCCGCCATCGACACCGACCTCGCCCGGGAAGCGTCCGTGCGCGGTGTCGTATTGAGTCAGATGCGCATTGGTTTCGGCATCGCCCAGATCGTTGACCGCAACGATCTGAATCTCGTGCGTGCGCTTGGCTTCGTACAGCGCACGCAGCACATTGCGGCCGATGCGGCCATAACCATTGATCGCGACTTTGACCGCCATGACAACGCTCCGAATACGTAAAGGATCACGTATTGTAGCGCAAGCCATTCCGGCGCCGCGCTCCGGTTACGCCCGGAGCGCGGGAAGACGCTGCTAGATTTCCTGCAAGCTAAACGTAAACGGCACCAGCACCCAGCCATCGACAGCCTTGCTGCCCTTGCGCGCCGGATTGAATTCCCACTGCATCACGGCGGCAATCGAGGCGTTGCCGAATTCCGGCGACAGCTCCGGCGGATCCATTTCATAGACGTTTGCCTCGACAGGATTGCCGCGCGCATTCACGTGCACCTTGAGCACGACCTTGCCTTGCTCGTGCGCCCTGAGCGCCGCCACCGGATATTTCGGCGGGTGCATGCGGCGGAATTCGACATTCTCCGATGCCGGAACCTCGCCCACAGCAGCCGTATCAGTCGGCGGCGACACGCGAATCGCATCGAGGGTGCCGGGCTTGATCTCCAGCGGTTTCCTGGGATCAAGCGAGAACGCCACCGTCACGGTTTCATCGCTCGCCGCTGCCTTGCCGTCGACCATGCGTGGATTGAACGTCCACGTTTTCACCGCCGCCACCGCCGCGTCGGCGAGATCGATTCTGTCCATCGGCATAACGCTGTCCACCTTGGCGCCGGCAACGGTTCCGTCAACGGCAACGTGCACGCGGACGTATACGACGCCCTCCTGCTTTGCGGCGAGCGCAGCAGCAGGATAGGCGATACGCGTGAGCCGGCGATAACTGGCTCTTATGTCGCGCGGCGCATTACCAACATCGGGGGGCGGTAAATCCGCCGGTGACGATGCCGGTGATCTCGCGGACTTTGCGGGTATCGCCGGTTGCGCCGCCCAAGCGGCATAACTGCCGGCGCCGATCAGCGCGACAGCAAATCCAAAACCGAGCGCGACACGCGCGCGGCCGGGCAAGGGTTGTTTCAACATGGCGATTCTCTCCTTCAGTGGGTGGCTGGACGGCCAATAGCAACCGGCCGGCAAACGCAGCTCCTGCCGCGCCTCGCCAGCCAGTTGCGTCTTCAACATCGCGTCGGCGTAACACCGGCGCGCTTCCGGAAAACGTGAAATCACGACGGCATCGCAAGCCAGTTCCTGATCGAAACGAAAGCACGATGCAGCAAAGTGGATAAGTGGATTGAACCATTGCAGACAACGCAGGGCGGCGACCAACGCATTGATCTGCGCATCGCCACGGCGCAAATGTGTGCGTTCGTGCGCAAGCACGAGTTCGCACTCGCGCGGTGCATAGCGGGTCTCGAAATCGCGTGGCAACACAACGCGTGGCCGCAACGCGCCGACCAGTGCCGGGCATCCGTTGCTGCTTTCAGCGCGCAATGTGCGCGCATCGATACCGGACAAGCCGCCGAGATTGCGCAGATAGCGCCGTTGCTGCAAAACGAATCCAGCCAGCGTCACGAGCGCGCCGATCAGCCAGATGCACAACAACAATAGTTGCGGATCGAACGCAGGCGCGGTAGAAATCGCTGCTATTGGCGCACTCAGCGTGCTCATCGCCATGACTCCCAGTACGCCACCGATCGGTTGCGCTGGAGCCGGCAGCAAAGCCGCACCGGTGGCGATCGGCACCAGCAACCACAGCCGATACGCGGCCTGCGCGCCAAACCAGCGCCGTAACGGACGCCGCAGTGCCAGCGCAATCAGGACGGTGACGCCGGTGACGGCGCTGCAGCGGATCAATACCACAATGAATTCATGCATCACGATCGATCTCCTCGATCAGGCGCTTGAGTTCGGCGATGTCTTTCTTGCTGAGTTTCCGCCGCTCGGAAAAATGTGCGACCAGCGGCGCAACGCGGCCATCGAACAGACGATCCAGCAGCCCTTTGCTGGCTGCATGCACATAGTCTTCGCGCTTGAGCAGCGGGCGGTAAAGATAGCGACGACCATCGCGTTGTGCGTCGATTGCGCGCTTTTTTAACAGACGGTTGAGCAAGGTCTTGATCGTCGGCTCTTGCCAGTCGGTCGTCTTCGCCAACGCGGCGACGACTTCGTCGGCGCTGAGCGGATGCTCACGCCAGAGCACATCCATGACTACGCTTTCGGCTTCGCTGATCGACATGATGTTTCCAATTACGCCTGTAATCGATTTATAGATTACAGACGTAAATGCAAAAGTCAAGCGTAAAGGCGCAGAGGTTTTCTCCGCCGGTTCAGATCATGGATTTCGCCGCGGCAACGGCAGCTTCGACCGTGATGCCGAAATACTTGAACAACGCGTCCGCCGGTGCGGAAGCGCCGAAGGTGTCGATGCCGACGACATGGCCGTCGAGGCCGACATATTTGCGCCAGAAGTCGGTGACGCCGGCTTCGATCACCACACGCTTGCGACAGGCTGGCGGCAGCACTTCGTCGCGATACGCCTGCGGCTGGCGATCGAACAGATTCGTGCACGGCATCGACACCACGCGCGCCGGCACGCCCGCCTGCGCGAGCGCCCGCATCGCATCCATCGCCAGGCCGACTTCCGAGCCGGTAGCGATCAGGATGACATCGAATTTTCCGCCCACCGGATCGGCGAGCACATAGCCGCCGCACTCGATCAGCGCAAGTTGCGCCTGCGTACGTGCCTGATGCGCTAGATTCTGGCGCGAGAAAATCAGACACGACGGGCCTTCGCGACGCTCGATCGCAGCTTTCCACGCGGCTGCACTTTCGACCGCGTCGCAAGGACGCCAGACCTGGTTCTTCGGAATCAGGCGCAGGCTCGCCAAATGTTCGATCGGCTGATGCGTCGGTCCGTCTTCGCCAAGACCGATGGAATCGTGTGTGTAAACGTGGATCGCGTGCGCCGGGATCAGCGCCGACATGCGTACCGCGTTGCGTGCGTAGTCGGAGAAAACGAGAAACGTCGCATCGTAGGGAATGAAGCCGCCATGCAGGGCCAGGCCATTGCTGATTGCACTCATGCCGAATTCGCGTACGCCATAGTAGACGTAGTTGGCGCTGGCATCCGACATGTTGACGTTTTTCGAGCCTTTCCAGATCGTCAGGTTGGATCCGGCCAGATCCGCCGAGCCGCCGATCAATTCCGGCAGCAACGGGCCGTAGGCGTCCAGCGCCATCTGTGAAGCCTTGCGCGAGGCGACGACCGGGCCGTCGGCTTGCAGTTTGGCTATATACGCGTCGGCCTTGACCACGAAATCCGTCGGCAAATCGCCGGCCAGGCGCCGCGAAAACTCAGCGGCCAATTCAGGATGCTGCGTTGTATACTTTGCGAACAAGGCATTCCATTGCGCTTCACGCGCCGCGCCTTTCGGCTTCGCATCCCAGCCGGCATAGATGTCGGCAGGTATCTCGAACGGCGAATACTTCCAGCCCAGTTGCACGCGCGCGGCGGCGACTTCATCCTTGCCCAGCGCCGCACCGTGCGCGGCTTCCTTGCCCTGCTTGTTCGGCGCGCCGTAACCGATGATCGTTTTGCAGCAAATCAGGGTGGGTTTTTCCGGATCGATCGCGGCGGAAACCAGCGCGGCCTTGATCGCCTCGGGATTATGGCCATCGACGTCGCGCAGCACTTCCCAGCCATAAGCCTCAAAGCGCTTGGGCGTGTCGTCGGTAAACCAGCCGTGGACTTCGCCGTCGATCGAGATGCCGTTGTCGTCGTAGATCGCGACCAATTTGCCGAGCTTGAGCGTGCCGGCCAGCGACGCAACCTCGTGCGAGATGCCTTCCATCAGGCAGCCATCGCCGAGAAGGACATAAGTATAATGATCCACAATGCTGCAATCCGCGCGATTGAACCGTGCGGCCAGCACTTTTTCCGCCAGCGCCATGCCGACCGCGTTCGCCAAGCCTTGGCCGAGCGGGCCAGTGGTCGTCTCGATGCCAGGGAATTCGCTCGCTTCCGGATGCCCTGCCGTCTTCGAATGCAATTGACGGAAATGCTTGATCTCGTCGATCGGCAAATCGTAGCCGGTCAAGTGTAAAAGTGAATAAAGCAGCATCGAGCCGTGGCCGTTCGAGAGCACGAAACGGTCGCGGTTGAACCATTTTGGGTTGCCCGGATTGTGGCTGAGGAAATCGTTCCACAGCACCTCGGCAATATCGGCCATGCCCATCGGCATGCCGGGATGACCGGATTTGGCGGCCTCGACCGCATCCATGGACAGCGCACGAATGGCGTTGGCGAGTTCTTTGCGGCTCGGCATGATTATTCCCGGCGTGGACTGCGGGCCGGACGGCTCCGCAGGTCTATTTTCGCCGATTCATCGCCGCTTGTCGCGGGCAAAAAAATCCCCCGGCACTTTCCAACCAGGGGATTCAAGCATCGCTAGCGCATTGCAGATTTCAGTTCGCGCAGATGGCGTACCCGGTGATGACGATCGTCCCGTTGTTGCCCCAGTTCATCGCCGATACGGTCCAGGCATTTGCTGCGCTAGGATAGTTTTCGGTGAGGTCGAGGAATTTCGCAGCCGTCGCCCCACCAGCGGACAGACCGCCACTGACCACTTTCATGCTTCCGGCACAAGTGACGGTTACCGTGCAAGTGCCGTTATTCGTCGTGCAATTCGCGGTCGCCGAGGTGATGATGCTTGCCGATGTGGCAATCGAACCTGCCGCGCCCGTGGCGCCGGTGGGGCCTGTAGCACCAGTGGCGCCCGCAGGACCCGGCACCGTCGAGGCCGCGCCCGCAGCACCCGTGGCACCTTGCGGCCCTGTCGGACCAACAGCACCCATATTGCCTTGTGGACCGGTTGCACCTGCGGCACCCGTATTACCCGTCGTACCGGTTGCCCCGGCAACGCCTGGGATGCCTTGCGCACCGGTCGTACCTGTTGCACCAGCCGAACCGGTCGCACCTGCGGCGCCGGTATTGCCCGTCGCACCGGTTGCCCCGGCAAGGCCTTGGATGCCTTGCGCACCCGTTGCACCAGCCAGACCAGCCGAACCGGTTGCACCTGCGGCGCCTGTATTGCCCGTCGCACCGGTTGCCCCGACAAGGCCTTGGATACCTTGCGCGCCAGTCACACCTGTTGCACCGGCTGGACCAGCCGAACCGGTTGCACCTGCGGCGCCTGTATTGCCCGTCGCACCCGTCGCCCCGACAAGACCTTGGATACCTTGCGCACCGGTCGCACCTGTTGCGCCGGCTGGCCCAGTCGCACCTGTTGCGCCCGCCGGACCGGTTGCACCTGCGGTACCTGTATTACCTATCGCACCGGTTGCGCCGACAAGGCCTTGGATACCTTGCACACCAGTCGCACCGGTTGCACCTGCGGCACCCGTATTACCCGTCGCACCGGTTGCCCCGACAAGGCCTGGGATGCCTTGCGCGCCGGTCGCACCTGTTGCACCGGCTGGACCAGCCGAACCGGGTACACCTGCGGCGCCTGTATTGCCCGTCGCACCGGTTGCCCCGACAAGACCTTGGATACCTTGCGCACCGGTAGCACCGGTTGCGCCCGCGGCACCTGTATTGCCCGTCACACCGG